>NZ_SSGF01000012.1 GCF_008015755.1 Methylophilus sp.
GCCCAAGCCAATCATTGCTAATTTCATTCGGATTTTCCTATGGTGTGAGGATAGTTTTAAGAGACACCCATCTTTTGGATGGCATGAACTCGATCAGTGCTTCGGATAATTTTGCAGAATTATCATGTCGAGTCAGCTATAATTATAGCAAATGCAGTCTCGCACTAAAAGGCTGCGCACGCTTTTTTGTATTGTTTTTTACAGGTTTTCTATGTCTTTGAATGTTCAAACTCGTTGGCACTCGTTTCAATCCCAGCAAGAAATTAATCAGGCAGCGCTCAATAGAGTCTTAGCGGCCGCTGATGCAGCCATCGCCAAACACGGCAGTTTTCTGATTGTGTTAGCCGGTGGCAGCACGCCAAAAGCTGTTTACGAATTGTTAGCCAAGGCAGATGCCGACTGGGCAAACTGGCACGTGTATCACAATGACGACCGCTGCTTGCCGGTCGATCATGCCGAGCGCAACAGCAAAATGGCGCGCGATGCCTGGTTAAGCCATGTGGCGATTCCTGCCAGCCAGATTCACGATATTCCGGCTGAATTGGGCAATATTGAAGGCGCGAAAGCGTATGCGGAAACCCTGAAAGGGGTGCGTACGTTTGACCTGGTGATTTTAGGTCTGGGTGAAGATGGTCATACTGCCAGCCTGTTCCCGGGCCAGGTGGTGAATAACACGGCTGATGCCGTGCCGGTATTCAACTCGCCCAAGCCACCGGCAGATCGCATTACCATTAGCCAGGATCGCCTTAACAATACGCATGAAGTCATGTTTTTAGTGACTGGCGCAGGCAAGCAAGAGGCCGTCGATAACTGGCGTAACGGGGTAGCTATCCCCGCGACATTGATTCAATCGCCGAACGGGGTAGATGTCTATTGCTTTGGCGTGGCGCTGAATTAATATTTTTAAAGCCGCCGAGCACACAGAAGCCACAGAGAGAAATCTTTGTGGTTTTTTTTATAACCCCTGAACTTCAGTTAAGTATTTGTTTGAGCCACAGAGGACACGGAGGTCACAGAAAAAAGTCTCTCAGGTTATAAACTCTGTGTTCTCTGTGGCTAAGTAATTGTTTTTAGCTCTTTTCAGCCAGCAGCTTCTCAAGCAAGCCAATTTGTTGTTGCTGTAAATTAATCAGCTCTTGCCATTGTTGCTCTCGCAAACCATCCAGTTTTTCATGCAGCAATAAAATCTCCAATTCTGCTTTTAGATTCACTTCGTAGTCGTGTTCGGCCTGGCGGCGATCCACCTCTGACTGCCGGTTTTGCGACATGAGGATGATCGGCGCTTGAATCGACGCCAGCATGGATAAAAACAGGTTGAGCAAAATATAAGGATAGGGGTCGAACGCACTGTTGCTGCGCAGCAGAATGACCGAGTTGAGGATCACCCAGCTCACTAAAATCAGCATGAAGATAAAAATAAAGGTCCAGGAGCCGCCAAAGCGGGCCATGGCGTCGGCTGCACGCTGGCCGCGGCTGGGCACTTCATGCGTGTGATGTGCGGCCAGGTTGCGCGACACCGGGTGGCGCTCGGTCATGTGCCGGGCGACGCGTTGCATATGTTCATCCATGGTTTCGTATTGCGTGCCCATCAGGCCTTCTGCAATATGGTGTTTGCGGAGTGACATATGCAACGTCCTTGCTGAGGGTGGATGTTAAGTTTTTTGAATCACAATATTAGGGAATTTAGCGCTGTGATCCAGACTGGCGATGGCGATTTTGCTGGCTGCCTTGCGTGCGATTTCTTTATAGCTTTGTGCAATCACACTGTCAGGCGCAGCGACCACGGTCGGCTGGCCGCTATCGGCTTGCATGCGGATATTAATATCCAATGGCAGGCTGCCTAGTAAATCGACGTTGTAATCGCTGGCCATCACGGCACCGCCACCTGCGCCAAAAATATGCTCTTCGTGGCCGCAGTTGGAGCAGATATGCGTACTCATATTTTCGACGATGCCCAAAATCGGGATGCCGACTTTCTCAAACATTTTCAGGCCTTTGCGCGCATCCAGCAGGGCAATATCCTGTGGCGTAGTCACGATAATGGCGCCAGTGACCGGGATTTTTTGTGCTAACGTCAACTGGATGTCGCCGGTGCCTGGTGGTAAGTCAATCACCAGGTAATCGAGGTCTTGCCAGCGCGTGTCGCGTAATAGTTGCTCTAATGCACCTGTGACCATCGGGCCGCGCCAGACCATGGGCGTGTCAGTGTCGACCAGAAAACCGATGCTCATGGCCTGGATGCCATGTGCGCGCATCGGTTCTATGCTTTTGCCGTCGGCACTATCCGGGCGACCGGAAATGCCCAGCATTTGTGGCTGGCTGGGGCCATAAATGTCGGCATCCAGCAAACCTACGGTCGCGCCTTCGGCGGCCAGCGCCAGCGCCAGGTTGGCGGAGGTGGTCGATTTCCCGACACCACCTTTGCCTGATGCCACGGCAATCACGTTTTTCACGTTAGGCAATAAATTCACGCCTCGTTGCACGCCATGCGCCACGATGCGGCTGCCAACATTGACCGTAATCTTGGCAATGCCGTCTATGCTTTTCAGGGCGTCAGTCACTTGCTGGCGAATTGGCGCTAACTGGCTGAGCGCCGGGTAGCCCAGCACCACATCGAGGCTGACATCGTTGCCATTGATCTGAATGTTTTTAATCGACTTGGCACTGACAAAGTCTTTACCGGTATTGGGGTCTATGCAAAGTTTTAAGGTGCTTTGAATGATGAGTTCGCTGATCGCCATGCTGAATGTTCCTGCAAAAATGCCTGACTAAATGAATCGGGAATTCTACTCCAACAGGCACTGTTCGTCATGCAGTGTTACGACCATGCGTCAGGCGCTGCCGAGTTAAGCTGCATGTAAGCTTGGGTTGACAAAAGGTAAGTTAGGCGTAAGCCGCGCTTGCTAAGGTAAACACATCGACAACAGCAGCACTCAAGCCGCTGCCGTTGTTTATCAATTGTTCATTCAGGAGAATCAATATGCACAAACTTCTTTTACTGGCATTGTTAGCCGTCAGCTACAGCCACCACGCCAATGCAGATACCTTGCTGCAAAGTGCCGAGCAAGAGGGTGACTTTAAAACCTTTTTAAAAGCCGTCAAAACCGCCGGGCTGGAAAGCACCCTCAACGATAAAGGCCCCATCACCCTGTTTGCACCCAATGACGCCGCCTTTGCCAAGTTGCCCAAAGCCAAACTCAACGCACTGATGGCAAATCCAGATCAGCTCAAAAAAGTACTGTCCTATCATGTTTACCCCGGCAAAATCACCCAAGCGGATGTGAGTGCGGGTAAGGTGAAGTCACTAGAAGGCGCTGATTTGCAGCTATCTGTCACCGATGGCGTCAAGGTGAATAACGTAAAAGTCGTTGGCGATGAAATCAATGCCGATAACGGCGTGATTCATACGGTGAGCGCGGTGTTGATTCCGAAAAGTTAAGCTGCAAAGCAGTGGTGAGGCCAATAAAAAGCTGCACAGGCCTCACTATGCTCTCATCTGTAAAGCCTGTTCATCGGCTTTGCTCATGATTTAAGATAAAGATTGGTTGAAACGGCAGTGGGTTTGCTAAAATAACGGTTTTTATCCTGGTCTTGTTTTCATGACACGCAAACTTCTGGTGACGTCCGCCTTACCATATGCCAACGGCAGCATTCATTTAGGGCATCTGGTTGAGTATATTCAAACCGATATCTGGGTGCGTTTTCAGAAAATGCAGGGCCATACGGTGCATTATGTGTGTGCGGATGATACCCATGGCACACCGATTATGTTGCGCGCAGAAAAAGAAGGCATCACGCCGGAAGCCTTGATCGAAAAGGTGCATGCTGAGCACAGCCAGGACTTTGCTGAGTTTTTGGTGCAGTTTGATAACTACTACTCCACCAACTCTGAAGAAAACCGCCAGTTGTCTGGCAACATTTACCGCGCGCTCAGAGCCAACGGCAAAATCGCCACCAAAACCATCGAGCAATATTTTGACCCGGTTAAAAATATGTTTTTGCCGGACCGCTTTATTAAAGGCGAGTGCCCTAAGTGCCATGCTAAAGACCAGTATGGCGATAACTGTGAAGTCTGCGGTGCGACCTACAGCCCAACCGATTTAATTAATCCTTTCTCGGCAGTTTCTGGAGCGACACCCGTGCGCAAAGAAACCGAACATTACTTTTTTAAACTGAGCGAGTGCGCGGACTTTTTGCGTGACTGGACGCGATCCGGCACTTTGCAAGCCGAAGCCGCTAATAAAATGAGCGAGTGGGTAGGCGAAGCCGGTGAGAATAAGCTCTCGGACTGGGATATTTCGCGTGATGCGCCTTATTTCGGCTTTGAAATCCCCGATGCGCCAGGCAAGTACTTTTATGTCTGGCTGGACGCGCCGATTGGCTACATGGCCAGTTTTAAAAATCTGTGTTCCAAAGTTGGTTTAGATTTTGATGAATACTGGAAACAGGATTCTTCGACTGAGTTGTATCATTTTATCGGCAAAGATATTTTGTATTTCCATGCCTTATTCTGGCCGGCAACCCTGCAATACTCTGGTCATCGCACGCCGACGCAGGTATTCGCGCATGGCTTTTTGACGGTGAATGGCGAGAAAATGTCCAAGTCGCGCGGTACGTTTATCACTGCGCGCAGTTATTTAGAGCATGTGAAAAATCCTGAGTATTTGCGTTATTACTATGCCGCGAAACTCAATGGCAGCATGGAAGACATTGACCTTAACCTGGAAGACTTTGTCGCCCGCGTCAACAGTGATCTGGTGGGTAAATATATTAATATTGCTAGCCGCACGGCTGGGTTTGTGGCAAAGAAGTTTGATAATCAACTGATCACGGCGCAGCATGCGGTGATTGACGATATGCGTGCAGCGGCACAGGCGATTGCAGAGGCGTATGCCGCGCGCGATTTCGCGCGTGCGCTGCGTGAAATTATGAAGCTGACCGATGCTGCCAATGCTTATGTGGCTGAAGCAGCGCCTTGGGTCGTGGCAAAAGATGAAACCAAGACGGCTGAGTTGCATACGATTTGCAGCAATGCGCTGGAAATGTTCCGTTTGCTGACGATTTATTTAAAACCGGTATTGCCGAATATTGCGGCCGCTGTAGAAGCGTTTTTGAACGTGCAGCCATTGCAGTGGGCAGATGTTGGCCAGGGCTTGGGCGCGCAAACGATTCAGCCTTATAATCACATGGTGACGCGTCTGGAAGGCAAGCAAATCGAAGCGATGGTAGAAGCCAATAAAGACAGTTTGCAAGCGACGACGCCTGCGAAAGCAGAGGCAGTTGCTAAAACGCCCGCCAAGGCTGAAGCGAAAGCGGATACGCCAGCGGCCGAAGAGGGCGCCTATATTTCGATTGATGACTTTACCAAGGTGGATTTGCGTATTGCGCATATCGTCAGTGCTGAGCATGTCGAGGGCGCTGAGAAATTGCTTAAATTGCTGCTCGATATTGGCGAAGAAAAGCCACGCCAGGTATTTGCCGGGATTAAATCGGCGTATGACCCGGCGACGCTGGTAGGCCGTTTAACGGTGATGGTGGCTAATCTGGCACCGCGCAAAATGAAGTTTGGCATGAGCGAAGGCATGGTGCTGGCGGCCAGCGATGAGCGTGGCGGCCCTTATATTCTGTCGCCAGACAGTGGTGCGCAAGCCGGCATGCGCGTGAAATAACCTTGATAAAACATAGGCAGGGGCGTTTTTGTCAATTCGCGCCTGCTTGATGGATATCTTTTCTATTTTTGTTGTCTCAGATCAAGTAAATACTGGCTGTATGCTGTTTTAATAGCATGCGCCATGTATGCGCTAACACATTGATTTATATTATATTCAATCATATAATATAAAGTTATATATTGTTCCCACGGACGGCCCATCACCTAATGGCAAACCCTTTAGCAGCGAGCAGTGCAAACCCATGGCAAGGGCTGGATATCCAGTCTGAATGGGAGCGCTTTAGTCAGCGCGATGCCTCTGCTGCCGAAGTGTGGACCTCTCATGTGTGGGTCGACAACATGCACTGTGCCGCTTGTAGCGGTCGCATTGAACAAACCATCAAGCAGCAGCGCGGCGTGCTTGCCGTGCAGGCCAGTGCGGCCTCCAAACGCGTGCGTGTGGTGTGGGACGCAAAACAAACCTCTCCTTCAAGCTGGTTTGCCAATTTAAACGAGATTGGTTACCCGGCCTTACCGCTTAACGAATACAACGCCATTTCCGACCGTACTGTGCAGCAACGCAAAATGCTGTGGCGCCTGGTGGTGGCGGTGTTCTGCATGATGCAGGTCATGATGTATGCCTATCCGACTTATTGGTCGGACAGCAATGATATGGCACCGGACATGGTGCAACTGATGAAATGGGCGTCCTGGGTGCTGACCCTGCCAGTGATGCTGTTTTCAGCCACGCCATTTTTGTCACAAGCCTGGGTTAGTCTCAAGCAGCGCCAACTGGGCATGGATGTGCCGGTGTCGCTGGGTATTATGACCGCTTTTGTCATGAGCACCCTGGCCACGTTTGCGCCCGGTGGCTGGTGGGGCGACGTGGTTTACTATGATTCGCTGACCATGTTTGTGAGTTTTCTGCTAATAGGTCGCTGGCTGGATGTGAAACTGCGTAACCGTACGGCAGGGGCGCTGGAAAACATGATGCGCCGTTTGCCACATGCAGTGCTTAAAAAAAATGCCGATGGCGAGTGGGTGCAAATTGCCGCCAGCAATATCAATGTGGGTGATGTGCTATATGTACGCCCTGGCGAGGTATTTGCGGCGGATGGCCTGGTCATGGTTGGCAGCACCAGCGCTGACGAGTCTATGCTCACCGGTGAGTCTGAGCCAGTGTTAAAGCCTGTGGGCGCCAAAGTTATCGCCGGTGCCGGTAATTTAACCTCTGCCATTGAAATGCAGGTCGAGCAGGTCGGTGAGGGCACGCAATATCATGCGCTGGTGAATCTCATGGCGTCGGCCTCGACAGAAAAGCCTGGCATTGCTTTGTTGGCAGATAAAGTCGCGCAACCTTTCCTGTGGGCCGTCTTGTTAGCGGCTATTTATGCGGTGATTTTCTGGTGGAATACGGACCCGGCCAAAGCCATTATGTCGGCGGTCGCCGTGCTGGTGGTGACTTGCCCATGCGCATTATCGCTGGCGACGCCTGCAGCCATGCTGGCCAGCGCCGGTACGTTCGCCAAAGGCGGGGTGTTGATTCGCCGTTTGCAGGCCATTCAAGCGATCAGCGAAGTGGATACCATTGTGTTTGATAAAACAGGCACCTTAACTGAAAATTTGCAGCAAGTTACCTTGGTTGAAACGCACGCGCAATGGGACAGGCAGTGGTTGCTGGATGTGATCGCCAGCATGAGTCGTGACTCTTTACACCCGGTCGCGCAGGCGCTGCATGCGTTTGCTTTGCAGCACGATGCGCAAGATCAACTGCTTTTGCAGGATTGGCAAGAGATTGTCGGTGGTGGCATGTCTGCAACCATAGTCACAAAAGCGGGTGAGGCTGTGCGAGTAACATTAGGTAATGCCGAATTTTGCGGTATCGCGCATGAAGCAGCGGATGCATTACGCCAGGTTTATGTTGCGACTGGTGAAGTCCAGCTGGCACGGCTGACTTTGACCGAGCAGGTGAAGCCGCATGCTAAAGCGGCGATTTCACAATTAATTGCACATGGGCTTGATATTCAACTGTTATCTGGTGATAGAATAGCGCCCGTTAAAAACCTTGCAGCGCAACTAGGCATTGAGCGCGCATTTGGGTTACAAAAAGCAGCAGATAAGCTGCAGCACGTAAAGTTGTTGCAACAACAGGGGCGGAAAGTATTAATGGTTGGTGATGGTTTGAATGACGGCCCTGTCATTGCTGCAGCGCATACTTCTATTGCAATGGGTTCCGGCGTCCCTTTGACGCAGGCACAGGCTGATATGGTAGTGTTGGGTAATGATATCGGTGTGCTGGTTTCGCTCATTTCGCATTGTCAAAAAACCATCCTCATCGTAAAACAGAATTTGTTGTGGGCTGCGTTGTATAACGCAGCTGGTGTGCCATTAGCGATCATGGGCTTGTTGCCCGCCTGGTTAGCCGGATTGGGTATGGCTGCCAGTTCGCTGTTGGTATTGCTGAATGCATTACGTTTGACCGACTGGGATAAGTCGGGCTGGCAGAAAGGTCAGGCATAGCGTTATGGAAATTGCATTTTTATTGATCCCACTAGCTGTGTTGCTGGTGTTTGTCATTCTGGGCGGCCTATGGTGGGCAATCCAAACCGGGCAGTTTGAAGACCTGGAAGAAGAGGGTTCACGCATTCTTGAGCAAGATTAAGCGTTTCTGAACAAGGATTCATGAACAGGATTGATGTGTGTCAAATCAGATTTGTGACAACTCTGAGATGATCAGGTTGAACAACTAGAGTTTTTTTGAGTGTTGGGTGTTTGTTTTAATCATTGGGAGAAATCCATGCAAAATGCAACCGTGAAGGCTGCGACCTACAACGATACCGTGGTCCGCCAGTTCGCCATCATGGCGGTGGTCTGGGGTGTTGTTGGTACATTGATGGGCGTGATTATCGCGTCTCAGCTGGTGTGGCCAGAGCTTAACCTGGGCTTGCCGTTTACCTCTTTTGGCCGTTTACGACCGCTGCATACCAATGCAGTGATTTTCGCATTTGGTGGCTGTGCTTTATTTGCTACCTCATACTATGTCGTACAACGTACTTGCCAGACCCGTTTGTTTAGCGACAAGCTGGCCAGCTTTACTTTCTGGGGCTGGCAAGCAGTGATTGTTGCCGCTGCCATCTCATTGCCATTGGGTTATACCCAAGGTAAAGAGTACGGTGAACTGGAGTGGCCAATCGATATCCTGATTGCGATCGTATGGATTTCTTATGCCATCGTCTTTTTCGGTACCATCGGTATCCGTAAAGTGAAGCATATTTATGTGGCTAACTGGTTCTACGGTGCGTTTATTCTGGCGGTGGCGTTATTGCACATCGTTGAGAGTGCGGCGATTCCTGCTGGCTGGTTCAAGTCTTACTCTGCTTACGCAGGCGTACAAGATGCGATGGTGCAGTGGTGGTATGGTCACAACGCGGTTGGTTTCTTCCTGACGGCAGGCTTCCTGGGCATGATGTACTACTTTGTGCCTAAACAAGCTGAGCGTCCTGTGTACTCTTACAGCTTGTCTATCGTGCACTTCTGGGCATTGATTTTCACGTATATGTGGGCGGGTCCGCACCACTTGCATTACACCGCGTTGCCTGACTGGACGCAGTCTTTGGGCATGGTGTTGTCTTTGATTCTGTTTGCACCAAGCTGGGGCGGTATGATCAACGGTATCATGACCCTGTCCGGCGCATGGCACAAACTGCGCACAGACCCTATCTTGCGCTTCCTGATTGTTTCATTGTCTTTCTACGGTATGAGTACCTTTGAAGGCCCGATGATGGCGATCAAAACCGTGAACGCTTTGTCTCACTACACTGACTGGACCGTAGGCCACGTGCACTCTGGTGCTCTGGGCTGGGTGGGTTTCATTTCTATCGGTTCTCTGTACTTCCTGATTCCACGCCTGTTTGGTCAAAAACAAATGTATAGCGTGAAAGCGATTGAAGTGCACTTCTGGATGGCCACCATCGGCGTGGTGTTATACATCGCTGCGTTGTGGATCTCTGGCGTGATGGAAGGCCTGATGTGGCGTGCAATGAACGCTGACGGTACATTGGCTTATACCTTTGTTGAGAGTGTGAAAGCCAAGTTCCCTTACTACTTCACACGTGCACTGGGTGGTTTCCTGTATATGAGCGGCTTGGTCATCATGTTGTGGAACACCTATAAAACAGCCACTAATGGCAAACCAGCAACGGTACAAATCCCGGCTGTTGTTGCACACGCATAAGGAGCTCACTATGGCAACGCATCAAAACAATAGTGGCAATCTGCACGAAAAGATTGAAACCAATAACTTCCTGCTGATCGTGCTGACCTTCATCACGATCTCCTTTGGCGGCCTGGTTGAAATCGTGCCTTTGTTTTTCCAGAAATCCCTGACGGAACCTATCCGTGGGTTAGAGCCATACACTGCACTGCAATTAGCGGGTCGTGACATTTATCTGCGTGAAGGCTGCTACAACTGCCACTCACAGATGATTCGTCCTTTCCACGCTGAAACCTTGCGTTACGGCCACTACTCAGTGGCAGGTGAGTATGTTTATGATCACCCATTCCAGTGGGGCTCTAAACGTACAGGCCCGGATCTGCATCGCGTAGGTGGAAAATACAGTGATGATTGGCATCGTGTGCATTTGCACAATCCACGTGATGTCGTGCCAGAATCGATTATGCCAGCCTATCCATGGTTGGAAGAGAATCTGGTAAACGATCAGACGATAGGTGACCATATGGCTGCACTGCGTAAAGTGGGTGTGCCATATACCGATGCACAGATCAAGGCGGCTGGCGATGAAATCAAAGGCAAAACCGAGCAAGATGCACTGGTTGCATACCTGCAAGTGTTGGGTACACACCTGAAATAAGGAGACGCGCCATGGATATCATCAACCTGTTACGCATCGTGTTTACAGTACTGAGTTTTGTGCTGTTTATCGCAATCCTGGTTTGGGCATGGCGCAATCGTCACTCCGCACAGTTCAAGGACGCGCAGAACCTGCCGTTCGATCAAGACTAATACTCTGTGCGGAAAGCTTAAGGAAAACATCATGAATGATTTTGTAAACGGATTTTGGCCGATTTGGATTTCGACCATTACCTTGGGTGGGATCGCTTTTTGTGTCGGTTTGCTGATTTTTGCAAGCCGCGTCAAGGTAACCCTAGACAGTGATAACACCAATGGTCACGAGTGGGACGGCATTAAAGAAATGAACAACCCTTTGCCAATGTGGTGGGTGGGTTTGTTTATCATCACTGTGATTTTTGGCTTGGCTTATCTGTTTCTGTTCCCGGGTTTGGGGACTTATAACGGTAAATTTGGCTGGACCGAAGTGAAACAATACGAAGCAGAAGTGGCTAAAAACAATGCGAAAATCGCACCGTTATATGCCAAGTACGCTGCGATGCCGGTTGAAGACGTTGCCAAAATTCCGGAAGCCCGTGATATTGGTAAGCGTATTTTTTTGAACAACTGTGCTGCTTGTCATGGTTCTGATGCCAAAGGTAGCCGCGGTTTTCCAAACTTGACCGATAGCGACTGGTTGTATGGTGGTTCACCTGACACCATCAAGCTGACCATCAACAATGGCCGTAACGGTATCATGCCGCCGATGGCTGCTGCAGTCGGTAATGAAGAAGATGTGAAAAATGTGGCTAACTATGTGTTGAGCTTGTCTGGCAGTATTCATGACTCAGGTCGTGCCAATGCCGGTAAAGACAAGTTTGTTGTCTGTGCCGCTTGCCATGGTGCAGAAGGCAAGGGTAACCAAATGATTGGTGCGCCTAATCTTTCTGACAATATCTGGTTGCATGGCCAGGGTGAAGCTGCGATTATCAAACGCATTCACGAAGGTAAAAATAATGTGATGCCTGCCTGGAAAGAGAAATTCACGCCTGAGCAAATTCACTTGCTGACAGCGTATGTTTGGGGTCTTTCCAACAAATAAGGTGTATGCAAAACACAATGAGCGATATTAAAGAAAGCGCTGTGAACAAAACCACCATTCCTGCACAGGAGGTGGTTTTTTCACTTTATAAATCAGAAGACAAAGTCTATGCCCGCAGCGTATCCGGTTTATATAACCGCTGGCGCTGGGTCATGGTCTGGGCGACGCAGCTGTTTTTCTATGGCGTGCCATGGTTGCAGTGGGACGGACGCCAGGCCATGCTGTTTGACCTCGAGGCCAAGCGCTTTTATATTTTCGGCCTGATTTTCCACCCGCAAGACCTGATTTATCTGTCTTTCTTGCTCATTGTTTCAGCGCTGGCGCTGTTCCTGTTTACCGCGGTGGCCGGGCGCTTATGGTGTGGTTATACCTGTCCGCAAACGGTGTACACCGAAATTTATATGTGGATGGAAACCAAGATTGAAGGTGACCGCATCGCCCGCATGCGCCTGGATGACAGCAAGTGGACCCTGAATAAGATCAGCCGCAAATCGCTCAAGCAGTTTGCCTGGATCACGTTTGGTTTATGGACTGGTGTGACGTTTGTGGGCTACTTTTCACCCATCCGCGAGCTGGTGCCTGCCATTGTTGAGTGGCAATTAGGCGGTTGGGAAACCTTCTGGATTTGCTTCTACGGGTTTGCGACCTATGGTAACGCTGGCTATATGCGTGAGCAGGTGTGTAAATACATGTGCCCTTATGCGCGTTTTCAGAGCGCAATGTTTGACGGCGACACCATGACGGTGACTTACGATGAGGCGCGTGGTGAGCCACGAGGCTCACGCTCTAAAAAAGTCGAAGAAAACGCCAACGGCTTGGGTAGTTGCATAGACTGTAGTATTTGCGTGCAGGTATGCCCAACCGGCATCGACATCCGTAACGGCTTGCAATATGAGTGTATAGGCTGCGGTGCCTGTATTGATGCCTGTGACGATGTCATGGACAAAATGGGTTACGCCAAAGGCCTGATCAAATACACCACGCAAAATGGCCTCGACAACCACTGGAGCCGCCAGCAAATCTGGCGTCGCCTGCTGCGTCCACGGGTACTGATTTACACCGCGATTCTGGTCGCTTTAACCGTGGGCATGGTGGTTAGCTTGTATTTCAAGCCAGACTTCAGGCTGGACGTATTGCGTGACCGTGCGATGTTGGCCCGCTATACCGATGCGGGCAAGATTGAGAACGTTTATAACCTCAAGCTTGAAAACGATACGGAATCTCCACGCGATTACAGCTTGAAGGTCGTAGGATTACCTGACTTGGATGTGCATATTGCAGATAACAATAACGAGCCATTCAAAGGGCTTAAACCTTTTGAAACGCGTAATGTCATTGTAGAACTGCAATTGCCGGATGGCGTCACCAGCGCCGGTTCGCACAAAATCTATTTTGAAATGACGGATATTGAATCCAAAGACACGGTAAAAGAGAAGTCTGTCTTTATCGTGCCCAGCAATTAAAGCGTCAGGAACATGGAGTATATAAATGAGTAATTCTCAAGCAGCGCTTAAGGCAGCGCCGTTGCAAGCTGAGCAAAAGTGGTACAAAAACCCCTTTGTCTGGTTGATTATTGGCGGACCGTCGCTGGTGGTGGTGGCGTCTTTTATCACCCTGTACCTGGCGATTACGCATCCTGACCCAGCCATTGACGACTACTACCGCAAGGGCATAGAAATCAATAAAACACTGGATGCGCAAGGCCATGATATGCAAGATGAGTCTATGGCCCCGGCTGTACAGGCACGCAACCATGCACAGACCGGCCTCAAACCGGCGGAAGAATAACGCTTTTACACACTTCAAAAAAACAGGCGCACGCAAAAGCCTTGCGTGCGCAATATCTCAGCGAACTGTTCTAATACCACAGCTGGTGTCGCTTGCAGGCAGCCTAGATTATCCTGCTGACTCGGTCTGGCAATGCCATAAAGCAGGATGCCTTTTATTTGTTGTTTAAATGGCAATAGCGCCTGCAAATAACCTGTTAACGACGGTGTGGTGATGATCTCACCATTCACTTTTCTACTCACCACGGCAGTTTGCACCCAGGTATTACACACCATGCAGCTTGCTTGTAAGCGTTGCATATGCAGCGACAATGGTAAGCGCGCATCGTTGATCGCCCGCATCTCTGCATCATTGCCTGCATCTACTTTAAACCAGACTTCACCGCCCAAGGCATGCAACAGTTTGAGTGCGTGCTGCACGTGCGCATGCTGTAGCTGGCTGCCATTGGTAATCAGCCGCACATAAGCCGGGCGGTCATCCGCACTGCGTTGCTGCAGCAGGTTAGCCAGCATAGCTAATATGTCAGGGAATTGTGGCGAGGTGGTTGGTTCGCCATCGCCAGCAAAAGCGATGTCTTGCACACAATCGCGCAGGGTGCGCGTGGGGTGTATTTGTTGGCTGAGCCAGTGCAGGCAATCGGTCAGCTCTTGTTGCAAGCCAGACACATCAATCACCGGCGAGGGGCCGCGTTGCAAGCCCGCCACCTGGCAATAGAGGCAATGCCAGTTACAGCAATGATTGGGGTGCAGGTTGATGCCGATAGAAATACCTTGTGCCCGGCGCGACCACACCGGATACACATAACGCCATGCGTGAGTGCTTGCAAAAGCCTTTAAGGCCTCAAATAGCGCCAAAGACTCCATATTGCCAAGCTTGAGAATGGTTTAGCAGGTACTGGCGTTAAAGATTGCCTGCAGTTTTTCGTGATCCAAAATGCGGATATTTTTCTGTTTGACTTCAATGATGCCGTCGTCACTAAACTTGGAGAAGGTGCGGCTGACCGTTTCTAGTTTCATACCCAGGTAGCTGCCAATTTCTTCACGCGTCATGCGCAAAATCAGCTCACTTTTTGAGTAGCCGCGTGCATGCAAACGTTGCAGCAAGTTAAGCAGAAACGCGGCCAGTCGTTCTTCGGCGCGCATATTGGCCAGCAACATCATCACCCCGTTTTCGCGCACAATCTCGCGGCTCATGATTTTATGCACATGGCGTTGCAGCATGGGGATTTGACGTGACAAGTCTTCTACGTGATTAAACGGCATCACACAGACCTCGGCATCTTCGAGTGCAATCGCATTGCAATTGTGCTTGTCGCTGACGATGCCATCCAGGCCCATGATTTCGCCCGCCATTTGAAAGCCGGTGACTTGCTCGCGGCCATCTTCAGACACCACACAGGTTTTAAAGAAGCCAGTCCTAATCGCATAAAGGGTAGTAAACGGATCTCCGCTGCTAAACAAGTGACCGCCTTGTTTGACCTTTTTTCTGGTGGCAACCATGCCATCGAGTTGATTCATCTCGTCCGTGCTTAAGCCTATCGGCAGGCACAGCTCACGCAAGTTGCAATTGGAGCAGGCGACCTTGAAGCTGGATTCGGCTTGCATGGGGGCGGTCCTTGGCAGTCGTTGATCTTGCGGCTGATTATACGCTTCCTGAGGATGGATTTCATGCGAGGTGATTTCATGTGCTGCATTGGCATTGAACATGATGCTTTTTACTCTTCCCTATTATAGTGCGTTGCATTATGCACGCGTCGCGCACGGGACTATTTGATATGCATCAAGAAGTCATGGGTTGCTTTATGGCAAAGTAGCCGTCAATGACTTCCGGGACGCGATGTCTCGCTTGTGCCGATAGGAAAGAATTTGCTAGAGACCATGAAACAACCGTTGATGATTACCCAGGCGCATATCGAACGCTATGATGTGTCGGGACCGCGCTACACCTCATACCCGACGGCAGACCGCTTTGTCGAGGCGTTTGATGCCGCGGCCTATGTCAAGGCGTCAGAGCAGCGCAATATCAGCAACTGGACGCAGCCACTTTCCGTCTATGTGCATATCCCGTTTTGTGCGTCGCTGTGTTTCTATTGTGCCTGCAATAAAATCGTCACCAAGCGCTATGAGCAGGGCGCCATTTACCTGAACTATCTGCAACGTGAGCTCAATTTGCATCTGGACAAATTTTCGCAGGCGCAGACTGTCAATCAGCTGCATTTAGGCGGTGGCACACCGACTTTTCTCAATGACGAAGAGCTCACCCGCCTGGTAGAGATGCTCAAAAAAGCCTTTGTGTTTAATCCAGAGGGGGAATATGCCATCGAAATTGACCCGCGTACGGTCAATCAGCAACGTTTGCAGCATTTGCGCGATCTGGGCTTTAACCGACTGAGTTTTGGCGTGCAGGATTTTGACGCTGAGGTGCAACAGGCCGTGCATAGAGTGCAGTCTTATGCGCAAGTGGAAACGCTGATGCAACAGGCTCGCGAGATGGGTTACCAGTCGATTAATGCCGACTTGATTTATGGCTTGCCCAAGCAAACCCCGGCGACGTTTCGCGAGACCATTGCCAAAATCACCACCTTGCGACCAGATCGTATTGCCCTCTATGGCTATGCGCATTTACCGTCACGTTTCAAACCGCAACGCCGCATTTTGCAAGATGAACTACCCAATGCAGTTGATAAAATTCAAATGCTGTCAGAGGCGATTCAGCAATTGATGCAGGCAGGCTATGTGTATATTGGCATGGACCACTTTGCCTTGCCTGAAGACTCGCTGGCGATTGCCAAACAGCAGGGCAGATTGCATCGCAATTTTCAGGGCTACAGCACCATGGCCGACCAGGATATCCTGGCGCTGGGCGTGTCTGCCATCGGCAAAATGGGCGCGACTTATAGCCAGAATGCCAAAACGCTGGAAGAGTATTACGACTTTTTAGACCAGGGCCAATTGCCGATTGTGCGCGGGTTGGCATTGAGCCGGGATGACCTGATCCGGCGTGCAGTGATTATGGCCATCATGTGCCATGGTGAGCTCAGTTATGAGTCGATAGAGCTTTCTTACATGATTAATTTTAGAGATTACTTTAAGTTAGAGATTCAACAACTGCTTGAAAAACAAAAGCAGGGCTTGGTCGTGCTGGAAGACGATGGCCTGAAAGTGACCGACATGGGCTGGTATTTTGTGCGTGCCATCGCCATGGTGTTTGACCGCTATTTGCAGCACGATGCCAATCGTGCAAGGTTTTCCAAAATCCTTTAAACTCTCGGCATGTTAGCCAGCTTACTCC
>NZ_SSGF01000019.1 GCF_008015755.1 Methylophilus sp.
AAATAAGGAAGAAGGGAGCGACTGTTCGAATCCCGCGGTGGGTTGCGTTTTGTGCAGGCCGCTAGGATGAGTTTCGTGACCGCTTATTTTGACGAGCAACGCAGGGAACAAGCGGAAGCTGGGGTGTCTTGTTCTTTGCCTTCTTTCTTATGGACAAGCATAAGAAAGAATGGTCGCCGTAAAGGCGAAATAGATCGGTCAAAAACTCACATTGGGCAAGCAAAGAAAAGTAACTCGCCAACAAGGCGAAAAGCAACCCTCCAACAAAGAACAACCTTTTATCGCAATCACACCACCTCTAGGCAAAACACGCAATAAACACACATAAAGTGACCATTCCTGCCACTTTTCCATGGCATGATTCTTGCACCATATGCTGGTACTCCTGCCCAGATATGACATGAATAGTCCAATCCCATTTTCACTGCCTAAAACCATAGAAAGCCTGCGTCTTGGCGATTTGCTGCGCATGCTGGTTTCCGATGGGCGTATCGAAAAAGTATGGGCAGAAAAACTGCATCAGGATCGCAAGCGCGATAGCTCTAACATCCACCCGATTGTGATCGTGGCCGAACAAAAATGGCTCGACCAACGTCAGCCGTCACAATTACTGTCGGTAGACACCCTGAGCCGCTACGTGGCGGAGAAGGCGGACGTCCCTTACTACACGATTGATCCGTTAAAACTGGACTTTAGCGCGGTGGCACAAATTGTGTCGCAAGCCTATGCCGAGCGCTTGCGCATTATGCCGATTACGGTGAAAGATGGCATTGTGACGATTGCCACAGCAGATCCGTTTCATCAGGCATGGCTGCATGACCTGGAGCGTTTGCTGAAGTTAAAGATTCAGGTGGTGATGGTGAATCCGCTGGATTTACAGCGCTATTTACCCGAGGTGTATCAGCTGTCTGCGGCGATTCAATCGGCCAATGCCGCCAAAGCCGGGCAGATTGTTGGTGTACAAAACTTTGAGCAATTGATTGAACTGGGCAAAGACCGTCAGCTCGATGCCAATGAGCAGCATGTGGTCAATATTGTTGACTGGCTGTTTAAATATGCGTTTGAACAACGCGCCAGCGATATCCACCTCGAACCACGCCGCAATATGGGGCTGATGCGTTTTCGTATTGACGGGGTGTTGCACCAGGTCTACCAGTTGCCCAGCAACATCATGAACGCGATTACCAGCCGCATTAAGCTGCTGGGCCGTATGGACATGGTGGAAAAACGTCGGCCGCAAGATGGCCGTGTCAAAACGGTAGGCACCGACGGCAAGGAAATCGAATTACGCTTATCGACCATGCCCACCGCCTTTGGCGAAAAACTGGTGATGCGGATTTTTAAACCGGACATCCTGGTGCAAGACTTCCAGTTATTGGGATTCTCAAAGCGTCAGAGCGAACAATGGGCGCAATGGACGCATCAGCCGAATGGCATTATTTTGGTCACCGGGCCGACCGGCTCTGGCAAAACCACCACCTTGTACACCACACTTAAACAACTGGCGACAGATGAGGTGAATGTGTGCACGGTGGAAGACCCGATTGAGATGATAGAACCTGCGTTTAACCAGATGCAGGTGACGCAAAATATCGGTCTCGGTTTTGCCGAAGGCATCCGCACGCTGATGCGGCAAGACCCGGACATTATCATGGTGGGTGAGATTCGCGACCAGGAAACCGCAGACATGGCCATTCAGGCCGCATTAACAGGGCATTTGGTCCTGTCGACTTTGCATACCAATGACGCGCCATCCGCCGTGACACGATTACTGGATTTGGGCGTGCCTGCCTACTTGATCCACTCCAGCCTGCTCGGCATTATGGCGCAACGCCTAGTGCGTACTTTGTGCCCGCATTGCAAAACCGAAGCCGAAATTTCTGACCAGGAATGGGCCAGTGTGACACGCCCCTTTAAGGCTAAAAAGCCAGCCAAAGTGATGAAAGCGGTTGGCTGCAAAGAGTGCCGTCAAACAGGATATCGTGGCCGTACCGGCATTTATGAAATGCTGACCTTAACGCCGGCGCTGCGCAAACTGATCACCCCGGAAACGGATTTATTACAGTTAAAACAGGCCGCCACGCAAGCCGGAATGCAACCACTGATGTTAAATGGTGCAGAAAAAGTCGCTGCTGGCGTGACGACGGTAGAAGAAGTCTTGAAAGTCGCGCCGCCGATTGAAATCGACTAAGCACGGCAGGCTATTGATAGCGTAATGCCTCGATAGGATTCAACCGTGCGGCTTTTCTGGCCGGATAAAATCCAAAAAAGACGCCGATACTGGCGGCCACACTAAACGCAATCAGCACAGATGCGCTGGAAACAATCACCTCGGCCTGCGTAAACACACTCACCAGCACCGCACCCGTCACGCCGATGACAATGCCGATCAGGCAACCAACAATGGAGATCATGATGGCCTCCAGCAAAAACTGCATCAAAATATCGCGCTCACGGGCACCAATGGCCATGCGGATGCCAATTTCGCGCGTACGCTCCGTCACCGAGACCAGCATGATATTCATGATGCCGATGCCGCCCACCAGCAAAGACACGGAAGCAATCGCCCCCAGCAGCAAGGACATGGTGCGGGCGGTTTCTGCTGCTGAATTGGCAATCGCCGTCAGGTTACGCACCGAAAAATCACTGTCAGCGCCTTCGCGGATATTGTGGCGCTGATTGAGCAGGCTATTCAACGCCTCTTCTACCATGCTCATGACGTTATCAGATTCAGCCTGCACCATAATCTGCCGCACCGTGCCCGGCAACTGATTACCAAACAGCTTACGCTGCGCGGTGGTCAGCGGTACGATAATGGTGTCATCCTGGTCACGCCCGTCCAGCGTTTGACCTTTGCTATCCAGCACACCCAGCACGACAAATGGCCGCTGGTTGATGCGGATGGTTTTGCCAACAGGATCCACCTCACCGTCGTCACCAAACAGATTTTGCACTACAGTTTTACCCAGCAAAGCCACCCGTGTTGCAGAGCGGGTATCCGAGGCTGAAAACGCATAGCCTGCAGACAAGCCCCAGCCGCGGATATCCATGTACTCCGCGGTGGTGCCAATCACGTCAGTATTCCAGTTGTTGCTGGCGTAGACCACCTGCCCTTTGCCCATGGTCACCGGCGCGACGCCCATGACCCCATACAACTCGCTAATGGCATTGGCATCGCGCACATTGAGCGAAGGCGCATTACCGGTCGCGGTGCGAGCGCCGCCCATCCGTGGTGGGCCCGAAAGCACCACAAATAAATGACTACCCATGGCGCTGATAGAACGTTTAACTGAAGCCTCAGCGCCTTGGCCGATCGCCATCATCAGCACCACCGCGCCAACGCCGATCACCATGCCCAGCATGGTTAAAAAAGTGCGCAAGCGGTTAGCGCCCATGGCATGCCAGGCTTCTCCCAGCATGGCGCTAAACATGGTCAACTCCTGATGCTTTTGCGATAGCAGCGCCAGTGTCTTGCACAATACACCCATCCAGAAATCTCACCTGCCGCTTGGCGTGCTCGGCAATATCGGTTTCATGCGTCACCAGCACAATAGTGATGCCTTCCTGATTGAGGCCATCAAAAATGGCCATGATTTCTTCACTGGTGGTGCTATCTAGGTTACCGGTGGGTTCATCTGCCAGAATCAAGCGTGGCTGATTCACCAGCGCACGCGCAATGGCGACTCGTTGTTGTTGCCCGCCAGAAATCTGGTTGGGATGTGAATCCAGGTGTTTGCTCAAGCCGACTTTTTCTAACAGCAGGCGGGCACGTGTATGACGCTCTTCTTTGCTTACCCCGGCATACACCAGCGGCAAGGCCACGTTATCCAGTAGGCTGGCACGCGCCAGTAAGTTAAAGCCCTGAAACACAAAGCCTATGGTCTGGTTGCGCACTTTAGCCACCTGGTCCGCCGCCATGGTCGCCACGGCATAGCCATCCAGCACATAACTGCCAGCGGTAGGCATATCCAGACAACCCAGAATATTCATAAAGGTCGATTTTCCCGAGCCAGAAGGGCCCATGATGGCGACATAATCGCCAGGCAACACCTGCAGATTGACGTCTTTTAATACCGGAAAATCCCCTGCCGCCGAACGGTAGGCTTTATATAGATGCTTCACCTCGATGACGGACGCTTGCATGCGCTTAGAACATTCTCGGGCCACGTGGGCCGTTATTATTACCCTGCCCTTTATTAGGCGGATTGTCACTTTGCAATTCGCTGACAATGACCTTATCACCCGCTGCCAGCCCCTCGCCAGACACCACGGTCGCGCGGCCATCCGTCATGCCGGTATGCACGCGCAGCATGACCGGCTTACCCGCTCTGAGCACATAAATCTTGCCCATGGCACCGCCAGCAGCCCCCTGCCCTTCGCCTTTCGCGCCATGTTTGCGCCAGCCGCGCTTGCCTTCAGCACCAGCCGCTTCTGGTGTTGACCGATCCGGGGGCGCCGCGTTGTCTAGCTTAGGTTTGTAGCGCAAGGCAGCGTTGGGTACCAGCAAGGCATGCCGGGCTCTATCCACAATAATATTGACGTAGGCTGTCATACCTGGCAGCAAGGTTAAATCCTGGTTATCGACCGACACCACCACGTTATAAGTGACCACATTAGAGGTGTTGGTCGAGTTCAAACGCAGTTGCTTCACCACGCCTTCAAAGCTGCGATCTGGGAAGGCATCCACATTAAAATTTACTTTTTGCCCTTCTTTAATCTTGCCGATATCCGCTTCGGCAAAACTGGTGTCTATCTGCATTTTTGAGAGGTCTTGCGCAATCTGAATCAAGGTCGGGGTCTGAAAGCTGGCAGCCACCGTCTGGCCCACGTCGACCACGCGATTGACCACCACGCCAGACACCGGCGAGCGAATAATGCTGAAATTGAGGTTGGTCACGTCACGCGCCAGCAAGCCACGCGCCGTTTCCAGTTGCGCCCTGGCCGACTTTAACACCTGCACGGCCGTATCCAGCTCCTGTTTAGAGACATACTCTTGTGCATATAACTGGCGCATGCGTTTTTCATTGGCAATCGCCAACTCCACTGCCGCCTCATTATTCCTCACGGTGCCTTTAGACTGTGCAATCTGCGCATTAAATAAGGTGCTGTCCAACTCTAGCAACACCTGATCTTTTTTAACCACATCATTAAAGTCGACATACATTTTGCGCACAATGCCCGAGACCTGAGTACCCACACTAATCAGGCTGACCGGGTTGAGCGTGCCATTCGCCGACACCGTTTGCTCAATATGCCCCTGCGTCACTTCATCGAGCCGGTATAGGTCTTCCGGCTTGGGTGGATGCGTGTGGTTGTAATACCAGTAACCTGCCACGGCGATAGCAACCAACAGCAACAACACCAGTATGTTTTTGATGCGCTTCATCAATGTTTGTCCATTTATTTTATTGACCAGGTGTTTTAGCACCGGGTAATGATTGAATCATGGCATGGTCGAGCACGCCGATGGCCTGTGCCAAGGTCGCCCGCGCGATATTCGCGTTCAGGCGGGCCTGAATCGTTTGCTGGCGTGCGGTGGCCAGTGCACTTTGCGCGTTCAGTGTGTCGATGATATTGCCCACACCCGCGGTGTAGCGGCCAAACGCCACCCGATATGATTGCTCGGCGCTTGCAAGCAAGGTGTTGCTGGCGGTGACAGATTGCAAAGCCGTGCGCAAGTTTTGGTAGGCACTCCACACATCGAGTGAAATCTGCAAGCGCAAACGGTCGCGCTGGGCGAGGCGTAAATCAGCCGTAGCCTCGGCCGCACGGATACGGTAGGTCGGCGCATAACCGGCAAACAAGGGGATGGAAACGGTGACACCCAAGGTGGTTGCACTGTTGGCGGCATATTGCGAGCCATCTTGCAGATTATTGGCAAGGCCCAGGCTAATCGTTGGTTTGCTGGCCGCTTGGCTGGCAGCAATGCTAGCCTCCGCCGCGCGCACTTGTGCTTCACTCGCCAGCAAGTCCGGGCGGCGTTGCCCCGCCTGTTCAATCAGAGTGGCGACATCATCGACAATACCGGGCGGCACCTCATTGCTGCTGCTCGCCAGCGTCACGTTGAGGTTGGCGGGCAATCCCATCAGATTCACCAGGCTGCCGTTGGCCACCCGCAAGGCGCCTTCAATCGTAATGCGCTGTAGCGTTAATTGCGCATACGCCGTTTGCGCTTGCAATTTATCTGCCGGGGTCGCCACGCCCGCCTGATAGCGCGCATTGGCCGCTTTAAAACTCTCTTCTGCGGCGCGCTCAGCCTGCTGCGCCGCGGTGAGTGCTGCCATATTGGCTTGCACCTGGTAATAGGCAACAATAGTATTGAGCAACACTGCTTGCACGGTGCTGCTTTGTGTCGCGCCTGCCGCCAGCAATAACTGGCGCGCGCTTTCTACGTTGGCCTTGCGGTTACCAAAGTCATATAACAAGTAACTCGCCACCAGGCTATTGGCAATATTGAGGTTAGGGTTGCCACGGGTGGCAGATTCAGGGCTCAACACCCCCATATTGCTGGAGACGGTATCGGTCACGCTAGGTAAATAGGCCGATTTGGCGACGCCCAGTTGCGCCGCCTGTACACGCGCACTGGCCCACACCTCGCTGGTTTGCGGGTTATGACATAAGGCGATGTCTGTGACATCGGCCAGTGTCAGTGCCTGTTGCCAGTCGACTTGTGCGCAACCATTGGCATTGGCCAAATACTCGCCCGGGATGCGCGGCAAGGTTTGTACTTGCGTGCCTAGCGGATCACCATCGTGATAAAACAATGACTCCTGCGCCTGCACGCATGACAAGGGCAACAGCATGATTAACCATACACATGTGCGCATGCTATTCCACACTTAATCAACCACACCGCTCAATAAAACAACCATCATCAAACATCACTTAAATGCATAGATGCGCCATCTTAAAGGAACAATCGCCGCGACTAAAGAGAGCGATACATTTTGATACTTTCAACGCGCGAAAAAACAGGCAGGATTGTTGGAGCAATGTGGAGTCGGTGCCCGCTGGCACCGGCATTCAGTGCGACTTGTCTTGGATTGGCGCCTCGCGCCCATGTATCATTTGTGACAACAAATGCTGGCCAGACAAGCGCGAGACCACCATCACCGCCAGCACATGCAGCGCAATCAGAGCAAGCAAAGCCAGGCTAAGGGCGGCATGGAGATCAACCGGCCAATCTTCGCCCCATAAGGCATCGGTGCGACTCAGCCAGCCAGTCAAGGCCAGGGCGGCAATGCACAGCCAAATCAGGTAAACCGACCACTGGCCGAGCGGATTGTGGCCCCGGTGCGGCGTGATCTGACCGCGCCGCATTTCAGCCATATGCGCGCTCATCGCCAGCCAGCCAGGCAGGTAAAAACGTGCACTACGGACCTGAGTCAGGCAACCCAGCACAATACGCATGGCGACCACCGCCAGCACGACATAACCAACCCCACGATGCAGCCAGTCGGTTTCATACCAGACATAACTCATGAGCCACAGTCCGACAACGCCAGCAGCCACCAGCCAATGACTGAGTCGCAGCCACCATGGCCACAGTATGTCTACAGGTGTTTGCATCAAGCGCAATTAGTCTTTTAAACCAATGGCTTTCACAATTGCCAGCGTTTTCATATCAAAGTAAATCTCGACCTTTTTACCTTCTTTGCTACGGCCATAAATCTCGTAACAATTACCGTCTACTTTAAACTTTTTGATGGTGTAGCCTTCCGCTTCCAGCGCTTCTTTCAGCGTTTCTTCAGAAGCCCACTCCTCTTTCGGATAAGACTTGCACTCAGCTGCGGCAAACGCGCTGCTGGCAGAGATGAAGAGTGCTGCAGTCAGCAGTGACCGTATGAATAATGTGTTCACAATAATTCCTTTAAATCATTAAAACAGAACAGACTTTAAAAAAGAGAGACTTGGCGTAGCGCTTTCAGGTTGGCAACGCCGGTCAAGGCCATGGTCATTTCCAGCTCATCACGCAGTGTGCGAATGACTTTAGCCACGCCCATCGCCCCTTCTGCCGCCAATCCCCATATATAAGGCCGCCCGATACAAACTGCATCAGCGCCCAAAGCCACCGCTTTAAACACATCTTGCCCGCTGCGAATGCCACTATCAACGATCAATTTGCATTGTCCGCCAACGGCATGGGCAATGGCAGGCAACACCTCTGCGACTGTCGGTGTCGTATCCAGCACGCGACCGCCATGATTGGAAATGACCAGTCCATCGCAGCCCAAGCCTGCCGCCTGAATGGCATCGTCGACATGCATCAACCCCTTGAGTAAAAACGGCACGGTGCACTGTTCGCGCAACCAGGCCACATCGTCCCAATCAGGCGCTTGCGACATCCAGCCATCAAACACCAGGCTTTGCCCAGGGCCAATCGCCTTCGGGCTTAAGGGCTGACTCAAGTTGACGGCAGCAATGCCTGCGGGCAAATCCATCACTGCCTGCTTGACTGGCGCATCTACGGTAAACACCACCACGCTATAGCCAACCGCCAGGGCGGTTTGCAGCAACGCAAGCGTACGCGGACGGTCACCTTGCCAGTACAACTGAAACCATAATGGTTGCTGCGCCTGCGCAATAATATCAGCCAAGGGCTGGCTGGCCAGGCTGCTCACCAGCATTTGCCCTTGCTGGGCGTTGCATGCGACGGCTGTGCCGACCTCGCCATCGGTATGAAATAACTTTTGATAAGCCACCGGCGCCAGCATAATCGGGTGCGCCCAACGTTCACCGAACAACTCACAACGTGTATGCGGATGTTTCAAAGTCGCCAGCGGGCGTGGATATAATTTTAGCGACTGCCAGCCTTGCACATTGGCCAGACTTTGTTGTCCACTGCCTGCATCAGCATGCAAATAGTGCCAGATATCCGCCGATAATTGCGATTGCGCTTGCTGCGCGTAGTGCTGTAATAAGGATAGTGCTTGCATGGGGATTTATAAAGCCCACTGGCGCAACAGGTTATGGTAAATCCCCGTCAGTTGAACCACCTCAGAAGTCTCCCCATGTTGCTGGCGCAGCCTCACCAGTGCCATATCCATATCGAACAACATCCGCCGGTGTGCGGCATCACGCACCATGCTCTGGATAAACATAAAACTGGCCAATCGTTCACCGTGCGTGACTGGCGTCACGGCATGCACAGAACTCGACGGGTAAATGACAATCGCGCCCGCTTTCAACTTAACGCGCTGGTCGCCGAAGACGTCTTGCACCACCAGCTCGCCGCCCTCATACTCGTCAGGGTCATTCAAAAACAGGGTTGCGGAGACATCTGCCCGCACCCGCGCACTGCCATCCGGCATGCTGCGCATGGCACTATCGACATGAAAACCATAGTGGTTGGTCTCACCAGAATACCGATTCACAAACGGTGGCAGAATCTTGTCTGGTAACACCGCAGAAAAAAATAAAGGATCGCGATGCAATGCCTGCAATACGATCCTGCGAATTTGATCCAGCAACGGGTCCTGTTCGGCCAGTTGCTGGTTATTTTTGACTTGTGCTGCCTGCGCCCCGGCGGTATTGCGACCATCGACCCATTGCGCCTGTTTAAGCAGGCCCCGAATCGTCGTTAACTCGTCTTTGAGCAATACATCCGGCAACGTCAGCAGCAAATCAACTCCTAAAATTTATACTCGGTGGTAATAATGGCTTGGCGACGATTGCCTGGCGTTGTAAAGCCACCATTATCATAAACCGCATCATAATACGTTTTATCGAACAAGTTTTTGATATTCAAACGTACAGCCCATTTAGGCTGCTCGTAAGCAGCCATCATGTCAACACGAATATAGCCTGGTGCAACGTTCGGTTTAAATTGCCCATTAACAAAAGGGTTGTTTGTAGCGACGGCAGTGACGGTTGGATTGTAACCATAACGTTCGGCTTTCGCTTCGAAGCCACCACCGACTTTCCAACCATTACTCCAATCGTAAGTTGTCCAGAGATTGGCCGTAGTACGTGGCGTATTTCTTACATTTTCTCCAGCTAATCTTGGATCTGGTGGCACTGTAGGTAAGCCAGTAGCAGAGTTAATGTTTTCTGCAACGTTAATAATGTATGCATCCATGAAGGCGATACCAGCAAACATATCCCAGTGCTCAGTCACTTTACCAGTCAACTCAAACTCGACACCATTAGTACGACGGCGCTTAGTCAGAATCGGGTTATTACCAAAAGCGGCCAAGTCAGTATTTCGCTCCCAATCTTTGGTCGTCGTAAACACGGCTGTTCTAAAGGCTAAATCACCATCCATAAACAACCATTTTGCACCAACTTCTAAGGTACGACTGCGTTCTGGGGGTTGCTTCACCGTCGTTAGCTGGTAAAGGTCGGCTGTCGGGCTAAACGAGTTGCTATATGTAATGTAATAGTGCTGATCTGCGTTCGGCTGCCATGACAATCCACTTCGATAACTGTTTTGTCCATAATCAAGATGCGGAGCCCTGGCTGCAGTGTAATCTGCCTTCATTTCGTCACGACGAATACCCACTAAAGCTGTCCAGTGAGGAATAAACTCAACACTATCCTGCGCATAAACTGCATAGTTATCTGCATTAAATTTTGCAAACTGCGTATTTGCCGGAGTTATCGGCGTCTCTACACCAGCCGCGTAAATAGGTGCTGCTGTAGTGCCTTGGTTGAGTAATGAGTTACGATAAGATTTTTCATGTAAATATTCAGCCCCAGCCAACACCGAGTGCTTCATTCCAGCCAAATCAAATTTAGTAGTGAAGTCTGACTGCAAATTATCCGTTTCATAATGCATCGTACGCGTCTGGTTTCCGCCCACACCGGCAGTTTCAGTCGGAACAGCTGCGGCATTTGGGGTTTTTGCCCAATAAGCACGCTGATAATCAGCATGCCTTAATTGCGTTCTCAGCTGTGTATCGTCAGAAAATTTATGGGTAAAGATACCTGTCGTGATACGTGTATCGCTATCATCAAAGTTTTTGCTGCTACCATAAAAAGTACGGTCATCAATCTTGCCAGTGGCCACGGTAGTATTTATTGGGCGCTTATTGAGGAAAGAGATACCAAAATCAGGCACATCACGAGTCTGTATATACACGTGATTTAAAAAGAACTCGTTTTCAGTACCGATACCCGCACCAAAACTCACAGCAATCCCTGAACGATCCGTTTCAGGGTGATCGCCATTGGCTGGGTTTTTACGATAGCTCTCTTCATGTCGGTCCATCACGTTCACACGAATGGCTGCTGTGTCAGTCAGTTTCTTGTTAAAATCACCTGTCACCTGATGGTAATCATAGTTACCCAAGCTACCTGTCACAGTGTTCTTATCCTGCAACTCAGCCATTTTTGTCACTTGGTTAATCACACCGCCAGCCTGACCGCGGCCGAATAACATCGCCGCTGAACCACGCAATACATCCACCTGCTCCAGGTTAAATGTTTCTCGATAATATTGCGCGGTATCACGCATATTGTCCAAATAGATATCACCAAAGGTATAAAAACCACGCAAGTTAAAGTTATCACCACCACGGCCACCTTCAGCAGCGTTCACAGACAAGCCCACCACGTTGCGTAACGCTTCACGCAATGAACCCACCTGCTGGTCATGCAACAGCTCTCTCGTCAGTGTAGTCACTGCTTGCGGCACATCTTGCGGGTCCTGATAGGTTTTACCTACGCGTGTTTTTGTGGCTTGGTAGCCTTTATTAGGCGTATCTTGAATACGTTGTGACTTGACCTTCACTTCGGTCATGGTTTGCGCAGCATCTGCTGTTTTTTCTTCATCAGCAGCCATTGCAACTGCAGGCAGCGCCATCATCAGCGCTAGTGTCATCGTTTTTTTATTAAAGCCTGACGGCATAATCTTTCCCTAATTCACTCTTATGTTATCGAATTGCTGGCTACTGGAAACAAAAGTCGTTGGCTTGCAAACAGTTAATCGCTAATGATAACAATTCTCATTTTTAAGATCAATCAAAACTAGCGCATTAATATATTGATGCAAATAATGCCGCAAAAAAAACAACACCCTGCCAGATAGCAGGGTGTTGTTTTCAAGCTGAGATCAAAGCTAAATGCGTTGTTTAGCGCAACCTATTAATACTTCCATGTCAGCGTAGCCATGGCACTCGCAGGCGCCGCGTAATAGGCTTGACCAGCACTGGCAAAAATCAGGCTTGTTAAGTATTTTTCGTTGGTCACGTTATACAAATTTAGCGCAGCATCCCAATGCTGGTCAATTTTATAATTGGCGGACAGGTTGAGCGTCGCGTAGCTACTCTGTTTATAGCGAAAGGTGCCCACTAGATCACCATTATCGTCTGCAAGCGCGATGTCAACATGTGTATCGCTCTGCCAATAAACGTTTGCACCCAACTTTAAATTCTGAATAAACGGGACCTTGTAAATCGCTGCAACATGTGCCTGATTACGCGGTGTGAATGGATTTACATTTTGATTGTTGGCCCCTTTTAAACTCATCAAGCGGGTATAGCCAGCATTCAAACTGAGTGCGTCAGATAACTCACCAGAAACATCGATCTCGAAGCCTTTGCTGGTTGCCTTTATGCCATTGTAAGTGGCTATACCTCCAATCGTGCTGCCCGTCGGCTGCGGTTGATTCTCCTGCTCTGTTTTGAATAATGCAAAGGTGCTGTTGAGGCGATTATTCAACCATTCACTTTTAACCCCTAGCTCATAATTTTTACCCTCTAACGGCGCCAAAATGCCTCCGCCAGCACTGCGTTCCACCTGGGGTTTGTAAATACCAGCATAGCTGGCATAGAGTGAGTGTTCATCACTCAGGTCATACACAGCGCCCATGTAAGGCGTGACCTTATTATTTGCTTTGGACTCCTGAGGATCTCCAAAGCTGACACCCTCCAGGTTGTAGCTTAATAAACTAGCGCCTGCAGTGACTTTTAATAACTCTGTCGGGTTAAATTTTGCAGCCACATAAGAGTTAATCGTCCGCATCGTAAAATCTGCCGATTTATTCTCAGCATCATAGGTAGGCAATGGAAAGTCGCCAGCATTTTCAAAACTGCTGAGTGGTGTTCCAATCGGCCCAAATCTTGAATAATCCTTTACAGCGGCTTTGCTCCATGTCGTGCCGAAGACCATTTCATGCTTACGACCGCCGAGATCAAAGGGCCCATTCAAATAAAAATCGGCCACGTTATCTTCAGTGCGTGTGCGGTACATACTTGGGTAACTCTTCAAACCAAGGCCAGTCACAGGGTTTTCGTTACCATAAATATAATGCAGCCTTGCGTTAGAATCCGTTTGCTTGTGTGTGAGCTGACCTTTGGCTTTCCAGCCATTATCAAAAAGATGGGATAACTCAACAAAGCTAATGTGAGTGCCTACATCCCAGTAACTCCAGTCTGGTGCCGTGGAGTCTGAGCGACTGTAATGCCTTTTACTACCATCCGAATACAGTAATGGCAAGCTACCCCAAATATTGCCGTTAGAATTATTTTGTTGATAAGTGTGACCAACCGCCAGATTAGTTTTCTCTGATAAATCAGCTTCAATTACACCATAAGCGACATTTCTCTCGCTGCTTAAGCGATCCAGATATGAATTCTTTTCTTGATGCGCTATCACCAAACGCGCACGCACACTGCCATCTGCATTGAGTGCCCCTGAAATATCCGCATCCAGACGCCTGTTATCCCAAGAGCCAAGTGAGGCATCCACTTTCGCTTTAAACTCTGTGGTTGGACGCTTACGAATGAAGTTAATCGTCGCTGAGGGGTTACCCATAGCGGTTAATAAGCCATTCGCGCCACGCAATACTTCAATACGGTCATACAGCGCTACATCCAGATCACCGTATTGAGTGCCATACGTGATCGGTGTGCTCAAACCATCGATCTGAAAATTAGTGATATTAAAACCGCGTGCCGTGTACTGACTTCGCTCGGTCTCAAATTGCTCAACGCGCACACCAGTCACCAATGACAAGGCATCATTGACAGTCAGCACACGAAAATCGTCCATTAGCTGCCGGGTAATCACCGAGATAGACTGTGGGGTATCTCGAATGCTCGTATTCAAACGGGTCGCGCTTGAGGTAGACCTCACCGTATAAGACTTTGTTTTTTCTGAAGGCTGATCTTTTTCAACTTGGGAGGTCACCTTCACCTCCGGCAAAGACTCAACTTCTTCTTTGCCAGCTGAATCTTCAGCATAAGCCAGATAAGGCATCGCCAGCATTAATGCGGCTAGCAGGCGACGACGACTAAATGAATATGTTAATTGTGGACTGTGCACGAGACTCCCCTGTGAGTGAATTGCTGGCTACAGGAGAAAAACTCGTTGGCTTGCACTAAAGCCTTAAATGATAACAATTCTCATTAAAAACATCAAGAAGACAAGGTAGACGAGCGTCATGCGCCCATGTAAAACCTTGCTAACGCTAGGCGACGGCCTTCCGTTTAAGGCTAGGGGCAACTATCATCTCGCCATCCTCTGTCACAGCCGCCGCGAGGTTCACGTTGTACAGTGCCTCAAGCAACGGCAAGGTGACATGTGGGGTGTGATAATCGCCGACCATGGCGCCATGCTTGATGAAGATTAATCTCTCGAAGCCTTGCAGGGCCTGATTGATGTCATGCAAAATCGCCAGGATGGCGTGACCGCGATTGGCGGCAAAGGTATAAATCGCTTCCATCAAACTGAACTGCAAGCCTGGATCCAGCGCGGCCAATGGCTCATCGACCAGTAACAAGCCCTGTTCTACGTCCCACAGTTGCGCAAACACGCGCGCCATTTGTACACGTGCTTTTTCGCCACCAGATAAAGTATCAAAACGACGGCCCAGCAGATGAGCGGCACAAGCCTGCTCAGCGGCTTGCCGCACAATGGAGGCCAGCGACGGGTCATGCATGCGCGCCACACGGCCTAGGCCAATGACCAAGTCGACTGGTAAGCCAAACGCTACCTCATGCGACTGCGGCAAAATGGCGCGGCGACGGCTTAAATCGGGCAAAGCCCAGTCTTTTAACGGCTGCTGGCAAAAAATGGCCTGGCCACTCAGCGGCACTAACTCGCGGGCAAGCAATTTAAGCAAGGTCGACTTGCCCGCCCCGCTAGGTCCCAGGACCGCAATACGCTCGCCGGGTTGAATGACGAACGAAAAGGGACCAAACGTACGCTGACCGAGCGTCACCGTGACACGGTCTAGCGATAGTATGTGCGTGTCTTGTTGCGCGTGAGACATGTCTAACCGCTCTTTCTAACGCTGGTTAACAAGGCCAGAAAGAAAGGTGCACCGAGCAGGGCGGTAAAGATGCCCACCGGGATTTCTGCCGGAATCGCGACGATTCTGGCAGTGGTATCGGCAACCAGTAAAATAATGGCCCCTACCAGCATGGCCAATGGCACGAGACGACGCTGATCAGGCCCGACAATCAGCCGCACAATATGCGGTGCCACCAGGCCAATAAACCCAATCACACCGCACCAGGCCACGGAGAAGCCGCACAACAGCGCGACAAGAATGATCACACGGCGGCGCAGATGGCGGACGTGAATGCCGACGTGCGCGGCAGCGGCTTCGCCTAGCGCCAAGGCATTCATAGCACCGACCAGTCGCCACACGTACCAGATCGCGGTCAGCAATAACAATGACAATACCGCCACTAACGGCCAACTGCCCCCTGCCAGCGAGCCCAGCGTCCAAAAGGTCAGGCTCCGTAATTGTTCGTCTGTGGCCAGGTAAGTACACAAGCCGATAATCGCTGCAGCCAGCGCATTGAGTGCGATGCCGGTCAGCAGCAAGCCGGCGATTGAATCTGCTGTCAGCCAGCGCGCAACGGTATCTAGCAGCAAGCACACGCCAACCGCACCGGCAAAGGCGGCCAGTGGCAGTATCCAAAAACGCCAGGCAACGGGAATATCCATACCGCTACCAGCGAGCACCACAATGGTCAAAGCGGCAGCGCAAGCGGCGCCACTGGTCACGCCTAACAAGCCAGGATCAGCCAATGGGTTACGAAACAGGCCTTGCGTCAATGCACCAGACAAGCCAAGCGCAGCGCCCACCAAGGCCGCAAATAACGTACGCGGCAAGCGCAGGTGCCACAATACATAGGCGCCACTGGTCAGTGGCTCATCCTGGCGCCACAATACGCGCCAGTCATCGGCGGTCACCGGCACGGCGCCTGCCCATGCCGCCACCCAAAAGCACAACAGCAGGACTAACCATAAAAACCAGACCGGCCTGTTGAGCAGGCCGGTAGTCAAACGCGAAGTCAATGAGATCGCCCCTATGCTGGTACTCATGTACGCATCACCTTCAATAATGCGTTATCCAGCGCCGCAGCCGCTTGTGGCATACGCGGACCAAAGCCCAGCAAAAACATCGCCTCTAGCGAGACGACGCGGCGCTTTTGCCCGGCAGGCGTTTGCGCGACACCCGGCAGTTTGAGCACACCATCGACGCCACCAACAACACTCAAGCCTTGATCAGTCATTAACACAACGTCCGGCTGGGCGGCAATCACCGCTTCTGGCGTCAATGGTTTAAAGCCATCAAAGCCCTGCACCGTATTTTGCGCGCCGACATAATGCAACATGGCCTCGGCGCTGCTGCCCTTGCCGCCCACCATCACCTGGCCAGGACTATGCGACAAGATAAAAAGCACACGCGGTGCAGCAGTCTTGCGGGCCAGAATAGGCTCACGCACGCGCTGCCAGTCCGCTTTCATTTTTTCAACCAGTTGCGCCGCCTGCATTGGTCGCTCAAGCAAAGTGCCCAGTCGAGTCACACGCTCCAGCACGCCCTCAAATTGATCATTGGCGGCCAAAATCGTGACCGGCACGCCCGCCGCATTGATTTGCCGTAGCACTGCGGGCGGCCCGGCATCTTCAGTCGCAATCACGTGATTGGGCGCCAATGCCAAAATGCCCTCGCTGGATAAAGTACGCGCATAGCCCACGCTAGGCAGCTTGGTCGCTGCTTCAGGATACAGCGAGGTAGTATCCACACCAGCCAACTCATGGCTGGCGCCTAGCGCATAAACAATCTCCGTCAGCGCACCACCAATACTCACGATGCGGCGTACAGCTTTTTTATCGGCAGCCCAGGCCAGTTGCGGCAAACAAACGCTGGCAGCGAGCGCACTCGCCTGCAACAAGAATTGACGACGAGCGGGTTTTGTTTGCAAATCACTCAGCAATAGATCGACACGTAACATATTTAACTCAGACATATTGGCCAAACAGCTTGCAGGTGGATCGCACGCATCAAGGGCTCCTCATGTCCGGCTCCCACGTGCGCAGCAATCAGCTCGCCTTCAGAATTCTGCAGCGTTTCTGCAATATCGCGATGACGCGCCTTGCCAGAGTGGTGCTCAATGGCAAATTGCTGACGGATAAAAGCTCTCTTGTGACTCATGACTGCATCTCGGGCTTAAGCCAGTTCGTCCAGCTTTTGCTGGCTGGCCTGGTCTGGCGCAGCATGGCCTTGATCATTGCGGTGTGTGATTTGTAGTAAATCCTGGCCGTTGAGATGGTAGGCCTTCGCGAACCCGGCCACGTAACTACCATGCGTTGGCGTCAACTCCACCATATGAAAATCGGTCAGTTTGCCAATCGCATCCATGAACTTGCCAAACTTGTCATAAAACAAGGCCATCACTTCATCAAACTTGGCCTCTGTTCTGGCCACTTCTTGCGTGTCACATTTGAACACCAGGCGTTTTCTGGCAAACAGGTGGCCCGCGTCTTTTTCGCTCTCGATAAACATGGCGGAACAACGGCCCGTTTCACGCAAATTGGCGCAATGTGTTGCCAACTCGCTCACGTAGAGATAAAACTTGTTATCGCGCTCGACAAACGCGGCATAGCTCGCCTCGGGGATGCCCTGGGCATTGGCCGTTGCCAACTGCACAGATTTAAACAATCCTTTAAAAGCAATGGCTTCTTCGCCCACGGATTGCAACTTCTCGTTTTCGCTCATGCAACTTCTCCTCTGTTTATCATTCAATGCACTGCGTGTCGTTTTGATTCACACCGTGCCTGCTGAAACTGTGACAGTGCATCACATCAGTTAATGATATTCTATATGATAATCATTCTTATTTAAATAAAAAGAGTTGAGTTGCCTGATGTCGTCAACAAAAAACCAGTGAAAAAAGAAAAGAATGCAGTGAACCCAGGCGCTGATCGCCTGGCAGCATCATTAACGACGCGAAAACAGTGGCTGTATCCAGTAGAAAAAGATGGCCACCAGCACAGGGATGGCAATGGCCGCATTGGCCAGGCACTCGCGAGCATCATCGACCACCAGGGCGAAGATCAGGCCTGCCATAGACACCAGGGCGATGATCAACGGCCAGAAGAAAATTTGGGAGAGTTGTTTATTCGGCATAAATAGATGTGTCACCATTACTCACCTCACAGGGGGCGCACCCCCGGCAATCTTGCGTTTAATAGGCCTCACTTAGGGTAATTCTTGAACGGATATCCGGCACATACTGGTGCCGTTTTTTCCACCACAGCATCAAGCCTGTCCACAAGACGATGATGGTGATGACATCAAGCACGGCCCACAGCCACTTTAAGGTCATGCCACCATAGTCGCCAAAATGCAGCGGCTGCGAAACCAGTAAGGCCACCAGATACCACGGCAAATCCCGGCTATCGGTCAAGGTCGCTGTGCGCGCATCGACCAGCACCGGTTTAAACAGGCGCTTGGTGATTGGTGAATCGCCACGCATAAAAATACCGTAATGGTGCGGGCTGGCGTAAGCGGTGCCGGGGAAGGCAATAAAACCCAATTGCATGTCTGGTTCGGTTTGCTGCGCGACTTGGACAGAGGCCTGCAATGAAGCAAATTTCTCCGGTGGCGGCAGGTTTTTATAAGGCGCAATCATTTGCGACATCTGGTCAAACTGCCAGTATTTGATTAGCAAGTCTGACCAGGCATTAATCACACCGGTGGCAGCCACGACCAGCGCCCAACTCAGAATCACAATGCCCAGAAAATTATGCACATCCAGGCGTTTGAGTTTTTCGCCACGCTGACGGCGAATTTCGCCAAAAGCCAGTTTGCGCATAAACGGCGCATATAACACCACGCCAGAAACAATAGCGACCAGTAATAAAAAGCCCATCAAGCCCAGAAACAGCATGCCAGGCAAACCGGCAAACAAATCCACATGCAGCTTGAACATGATGTACATGAAGCCTTCTTCTACCGGCGGCTCCCCCAACACTTGTGCCGTGCGCGCATCCAGCACTACCTGCTTGAAACCACTCTCGGCCGTGGTGGTTTTTGCCATGCTGATGACCCATTGCAAGGGCTCATCCTCTTCGCGATACATATACAAGGGCACCATGCCGGGCTGCTTGGTTTTGGCGGCGGCCAGCATCGCGTCCATGCTGGCCAGGGGGCCTTGATGGTCTATGTGCGGCGTCTCAATATGATTGCCGAGCCAGTCGCCGATCTCATGGTGAAAGATCAGCGGCAGGCCAGTCAGGCATAGCAACAGCATAAATACCGTGCACACCAGACTAGACCATTTATGCACCCACGCCCAGGTACGGATAGAGGACTGCGTCATAGAAATACTCTAGCAGCGTGATTATGGTTGTGGCTGACTAACAAAACCGACTTTTTTCATGCCAGCTGTCTGTGCTTTGGCAAGCACCTCAGCCAATACCTGATAACGCGTGTTTTTATCAGCACGAATCTGCAATTCAGGTTGCTGTTGCTGGGCCGCGGCTTCTGACATCCGTGTCGCCAGCTCAGCAACCTGGATTTCGCTATCATTCCAGAAAATTTTGCCATCGACATCGACCGCCAGGTCAATCACTTCCGGCTTTTCTTCCAGCGGCTGCGAGGTTGCCTGCGGCAAGTCAATTTTCACTGCATGCGTCAGCAATGGCGCCGTGATAATAAAAATCACCAGTAACACCAGCATCACATCCACCAACGGCGTGGTGTTGATTTCACTCATGGGCTGAGTGTGCTCTCCGGCGCTAAATGGATTTTGCCCCATCATACATTGCCACCTTTATTCGCCACTTTGGCATGCAATTCAGTCACATTGGCAGGTTTACCGGTGTTTTTAATCACCAACGGCGCGCCGGTGGTCAACAAGGTATGCAGGTCTTGTGCAAAGCTTTCCAGCTCGGCCATGATGCCGCGGTTAGCCTTGATAAACGCGTTATAAGCCAGCACCGCCGGAATCGCTACCGCCAGACCAATCGCCGTCATAATCAAGGCCTCACCCACCGGGCCAGCCACTTTATCAATGGTGGCAACCCCTGATTGGCCGATGGCGGTTAATGCATGGTAAATACCCCATACCGTACCGAACAAACCAACGAATGGCGCCACGCTACCCACAGAAGCCAATACTGACAAGCCGCTCTCTAGGGCCGCCTGCTCTTGCGACAAGGTACGGCGCAACTGACGCGCAATAAACTCATCCTGGCTACAAGCCGCGCCCAGTGACTGGCTGGCATATTGCTGGTGGTGCTGGGTAGACTCAGCGGCAGTCACTGCGAGGCGAAACGCTGGTGATTGCAGTTGCGGCTCTTGCAAGGCTTCCTGCAAGGTTGCCTTACGCCAGAATTGACGCACATACGCAGACACATCGCGCTTGTGCTTAAAGACCTGCCAGGTTTTCACCAGAATAAAATACCAGCTCAGCACTGACATCGTCAGTAAAATTAATGCCACTAAAACCGACACCACACCGCCTTCGGTGATAAAAGCCAAACCACTTGTTGATTGCATCAAACATTCCCTTTCAATTTAAACCTACTTATTCCCGAAACCTGCTTATTCTTGCGTCAGCGAGAATGACAACGGCACATTAACGTAAGCACTCAATGCCTTACCACCCTTACGTGCTGGCTCAAAACGCCATTGCTTAACAGCGGCTACTGCCGCCTTGTCCAGGCGCTCAAAACCACTACTGCTAATCACTTCCACCGAGTCTGGACGCCCCTCAACAGAGACCAACACCTTCATCACGACTTTACCTTCCTCACCAGCGCGCTGCGAAAGTCTTGGATATTCAGGCCGCGGATTGTTCAGATAAGCCACCCCGAACTTTGGTGGCTCCTCTTTTTCCACCACCTCTTGTTTGGGCGGGGCCGACGCCACTGGCGCTGGTTTACTAGGCGCAGCGGCAGCAGGCACCTCTAATGGCGGTGCCGATGGCTGAGTGCTGGCTTCAAATTTCGGCTGCTCAGGTGTGGTTTCTACAATTTTTTCAACCACAGGTGCTGGCCGCTCTATCGGCTTCACTGGCGTCTCTTTAGGTTTGATCACTGGCTTGACAACCGGCTGCTGCTTGATGATAGGCACCACTTCCGGCGCCGGCGCTTCTTCTTTCTTGGCGGGCAAGGTGATGAGCGAGACCGTCATTGGCTCAGGCTTAGGCAACTCAATCACTGGCTCTTGATGCAATACCAGCCAGGCAATCACCGCCGCATGCAAGGCAACCACCAACAACATGCCCAAGCCATGCCAGTCCTGGCGCTTGTCGCGTTGCAGCCAATCCTCAGTCGCCAGTACCGACCAGCGGAAAATGCCTGCCAACTCGCCCAACTGGCGACGATGCAAACTCAACTCAGGCAGTTGAGGCGTAGACGCGCGCGCGGGCTTTAACGACAACCCTTGCAAAGACTCACGTTGCACCATTCACACACTCCTCACTCAAAACCACAAAAGGCAACCCCAGGTTGCCAGTATGACAGACACAATTCACGCGAATCCTCTATTCATTTTTTTGCAACAGCGCATCTTGCGCCTGCGCTGACGCTGCCAATGCATGACATTTGGTCAACAGCAATTTATTCTGCTTGGTACGGGTTAACTGATAAGTCTCACCCGCATGCAAAATGGCCAACACACCGGCATCGCCCAGCAATTGATTCGCCTCAATGGTCGGCACGCGATGCGAAGAAACGCTGGCCGCATTTTGCGCTTTACCTAATGATGATTGCAAGCGATTGGTCATGCATTCACATCCAATTAAAAAAAAGCCGACTTATATGCAAAAGCATCGCGGCATAGGATTTCAAGGAACACCCTTACCAGGGAGTGATTGGCGCAAAACAACGCGCCGAATTTGAGCAATGACATGTTGGGGTTAGGAGCACTGCTCAAATACTTTAAACTGGACAACCCTGATCAGCGGCTGGCCAGCGAATGCTTAAACACGGTTAGAGTAATACTCAACCACTTGCTGCACATCAATCGGGAACGGCACATCTTCAATAGAAGGCAAGTGCCCGATTTTTGCAGTGACTGAGGCCGCTTCCACCGACAACCACTCAGGAATCGTCAGACTAGGGGTTGCCATCGCATCCACCACCATCGGAATCTTGCGGCTTTTTTCTTTCACCGTCACCACATCACCTACTTGCAAGCGAATAGAGGCAATATTGGCTGATTTGCCGTTAAGCAATACATGACCGTGATTCACCAATTGGCGCGCAGCAATGCCCGTCGGCGCAAAACCGGCTCTAAACACCACATTATCTAAACGACGCTCGAGCAAAGACATCAACTTTTCACCCGTTGGCTCACTGCCCTTACGTGCTTCAAGAATCAAACGACGCATCTGCTTTTCGCTCACGCCATAGTTAAAACGAATCTTCTGCTTTTCGACCAGCTTGACCGCGAAGTCAGAACGACGGCGGCGTGACGCCTGCTGCCCATGCTGACCTGGCGGATTAGGACGATTTTCAATCGACTTGCGTGATAATCCTGGCAGTTCAACGCCTAATGCACGCATAATCTTCAATCTGGGTCCTGTGGTTCTTGCCATGAATCTATTGCCTTTCTTGGTTTATCTTTGTGATCAATATCTTTTTACCTGTATTGCCACAGCCGTTATTGCAGCGTAGTCGATTGTGGCAGACCATCCGTGATTGCCTGCTGCATCGCCATCGCCTGATGCGCCTGCAGCAGGGCCTGCCAATCTTGCAATAACTGCTTGGCTGCAGTTTGAATCAAACCGCTCTCTGCATATTCGGGCGCCATCAACGTCTGCGCCAGACTGCATCCCAACAAAGCCAAGTCTTCAGAAGGATTCACCGCATAGCGCGTCGCCACACAACTGAGTGAAACCAACACCGCACTGGCCGTCGGCAAATCCGGATCAAACAAATGACTGGCTGACGTTGCATAATCCATCTGCATGGCAATAACTTTCGTTTAATCGTTATGAAAATGATAATGTTTCTCATTTAAGATGTCAACCACCGTTTGCATCCTAATTTAGGCATCCTGCCAAAACCGCATCAACCATTCAGCAGCCACCCAACACTCCATCGATATCGCCTTCATCGATTGATCGACAATCTTGACCAAATTAGTAAAGCAAGCTAATGTATAGGGTTCAACAATTATTAGCCGAAAAATCAAGGTTTTATGGACGCTTCAGCCCACTCCGCGACAGACACTCACGCCAAATCCATGACAGGTGCGGACATCGTTGTCTCCTGCCTGAATGAAGAGAAAGTCAAATTCGTTTTTGGCTATCCAGGTGGCGCGGTCTTGCACATTTACGACGCACTCTATAAACAGAATGGTTTCAAACACATTCTGGTGCGTCATGAGCAGGCGGC
>NZ_SSGF01000036.1 GCF_008015755.1 Methylophilus sp.
GGCGAGTTACTTTTCTTTGCTTGCCCAAAGAATAAGTAACCAAAAGAAAGTGCACCCCAGCTTCCGCTTGTATCCTGCGCTACTCGAATTGCCGGGCGTCCATCGAAACTCGCCCTGACAAGCCACACAAGATGTGGCTTGTTGCGGAGCTCAGACAGCCGATGGTCGAAGACTACCGCCAACCCTGCGTTGCTCGGCGCGGCAGATGGGGACCCCGAACACCTAGTGAGCGCCACCATTAATGCTCTTAACAAACCGATCTGTTTTTGAACCGTTCAGATTTCTACAATGTGAGTTTGGCGAGACAAATCCCATTCCATCACGCTGAGTAGCGGAGACAAAATAAGGAAGAAGGGAGCGACTGTTTGAATCCCGCAGCAGCTCACGTTTTGTGTGAGCTGCCAGGTTGAGTTTCGTGACCGCTTATTTTGTTGAGCAACGCAAGGGAGCCTTTAGGCCGTGATGGCTGGGTGCCCTCTTCTTTGGTTACTTTCTGAGGGGCAAGCATCAGAAAGTGACTCGCCGGCTAGGCGAAAAGAAAAGTATTGAACACACATATAAATTAAACAGTTCCCTTGACCATTCTCCCAAACCCACGTAAATTCTATAACCTTATGAACAAGCAATTCCTCCAATCTACAGTTGTGGTGATGAACCGAAAAGCATTGTGGCTAGTCGCCACATCGTGCTGCGGTTGCTGCTTGTCGTAATTTTTTTGCAACCGCGGGCTCTCCGCGGTTGATCTTGTCATACCCTTCCCGGTGAGCCCCATTGATTCAGGGCTCATAATGAAAGATTCTCCTCATCCGTATTACGGTGCCATGCTGGTATTGGTGTCGTCCGTGGCCATTTCGTCGAAAGCGATCATGGTCAAGCTGGCTTACGTCTATCACATTGATACGGAGACCTTGATTGCGTTGCGTATGGCATTTGCCATGCCATTTTTTATCGGCTTGGGCTGGTGGGCGATGCAACAAGATACACCGCTGACTATGAGCAGCAAAGACTGGCTGTCTCTGCTGGTGCTCGCTATCGTTGGTGGTTATGGCTCGATGTGGCTGAATTTTGAAGGGTTGCGTTATGTCTCGGCCGGGCTGGAAAGGGTGATTCTGTTTATTTACCCCGCACTAGTGGTAGCGATGAGTGCGGTATTCCTCAAACACACGATTACGCGTCGCGAGTGGTTTGCCATGGTGACTAGTTATGTGGGGGTGGTACTTGTGGTTTGGCATGATGTGGCGCTGGCGGGGCTGGATTCTGCCGATACACTTTATGGTGCATGGTTGGTTTTGCTGAGCGCGATTGTCTACGCGGGGTATTTGCTGGTGAGCGGCCAATTAATCCCTAAATTGGGTGCCAGCCGCTTTACTGCGATGACCATGAGCCTGGCGGCGCTTGCCAGTGCTAGCCATTTTGCTGCGAGAGGCTCATTTTCGCAGGTGACAGCATTGCCAAACGCGGTGTATGTGCTGGCTTTTTTAATGGCGCTGATTGCCACGGTATTGCCGTCGGTACTGATGAATCTGGGTATACACCAGCTTGGTAGCCGCAAGGCGGCCTTGATTAGTGCGATTGGGCCGGTAGCGACGATTGTGCTGGCTTATCTGTTTTTGGGAGAGTCGCTCTCCTGGATACAGGGCATGGGCACTGCGCTGGTGCTGGCCGGGGTGATGGCGGTGAGTCTGGATAAGCAGCCACGGCCCCATGAAGCCGCCGCTGCCGACGCTTAATCTGTTGATCGTGAGATGCGTTGCCAATCAAAGAATGGGCCGGGGTCGGTTTTGCGCCCCGGTGCAATGTCTGAATGGCCGACAATATGTTGGATCGGATAGCGTTGCTGCAACGCATGGATCAGGGCTTGCAGTGTCACGTACTGCGCATCTTCAAAGGCTTCTATGTCACTGCCCTCTAATTCAATGCCGACTGAAAAGTCATTGCAGCGTTCGCGGCCCTGCCATTGCGAGAGTCCGGCATGCCATGCGCGCTGATTGCAACTGACAAATTGTAATAACGCACCGGTGCGGCGAATCAAAAAATGTGATGAGACCTTGAGATGCGCAATCTCAGCATAATAGGGGTGTTCTTGCGGGTCTAGCTGGTTGGTAAATAATTGCATAATGCCCTGACCACCATACTGGTTGGGCGGCAGGCTGATATTGTGGATCACAATCATATCCACTTCGGTCGGTGGTGGTCGCTCATCCTGGTTGGGCGACAATAGCCATTGCGCCGGGCTGGCGAGGCCAGCGGTATCAATCTGGATAGCAGAAGCGGGTGTGTGCGACATGCAAACATTGTAGGTGAATTTGGGCGAATTGCGTTATGATTCCGCCCGCGTGCACACGTTTGTCACGCACATGCGCGCCAGGCGGTGGCCGCATGCAAGATTGATTGCCGCCAGACAGGAACAGTCATGGTTTTTTTACAATTATTGCTTATGTTGCTGCTGATTTTGGTGGCAGCTGAAGTTTTCACCAATGCGCTCGAGCATTTAGGCGAAAAGCTGGGGATTTCCGAAGGCGTCACCGGTTCTATTTTTGCGGCGGTGGGCACGGCCTTGCCGGAAACGCTGGTGCCATTACTGGCCATTTTCTCCTATACCTCATCGACTGGCGACAGCCATGCCGGGCACGATATTGGTGTTGGGGCCATTTTGGGGGCGCCTTTAATGCTGGCGACACTGTCTATCAGCTTGATGGCACTCTCCGTATTGAAGCGTCGTGGCGCGCATGGGCATATCCGTCCTGAGCGCACTGGCCTGATACGCGACCTCAACTTTTTTATTCTGGCCTTTATTTTCGCCACCATCGCCATGTTTATTCCGCACACCGAGGCATTGGTGCGCTACGGCATCAGCATCCTGATGATTTTGACCTATTTTGTGTATGTGCTGATGACCATTAAAGCCTCGAAAGGCTTGGTGGAAGAAGGCCATGCGACTGAGGCTGAAGATGTCATGATGCTATCGCGTCTGGGTCTGCCAACCAATATGGTGACCATCGTATTGCAACTGTTGATCGGCCTCGGCTTGTTGATTGCAGGCGCCAAAGGCTTTATCAACGAGGTAGAAACCGCGGCGGCGATTTTAGGCGTCTCTGCCTTGCTGCTGTCTTTGCTGATTATCCCGATTGCGACTGAATTGCCTGAAAAGGTGAACAGCATTTTGTGGATACGCAAAGGTAAAGATACGCTGGCGTTTGGCAATATCACCGGCGCTATGGTGTTTCAGGGCACGTTGTTGCCAGCTATCGGTATTATGTTGACTGACTGGGCACCCCGGCCAGAGGTAGCGTTAGGCATTTTGATCACCTTGCTGGCGGCCATTTGGGTGCGTTACCGCATCGCCAAAGGTGGCTTATTGGTGTGGCATTTACTGGTAAATGGATTGTTTTACCTGGCGTATCTGGCGATTGTGTTGAGCTAGACCATAGATGTTAAAAAGGGCGACTTGTAGTCGCCCTTTTTATTGTCTGACTTATTCGTCGTCGCCTTCCGTGTCATCGAGGTCGGCATCCTGTTCTTTGGATAAGCCAAGTTTGGACAATCGATAGCGTAGGGTACGGAAGCTGATGCCCAATAATTTAGCCGCCGCCGTTTTGTTATTATTGGTTTTCTCCAGCGCCTGCAAAATCGTGCGTTTTTCAATATCTTCCAGGTAGTCAGATAAGCTGATATCCATAGGCAGCATGGTGCCGCCTGGCGTCGCCTGGGCCATTGGCTGGCTCTCGCGTGGCGGCGTAGCCGCGAGAATGGCCGGAATTGGCTGGCTGGGTTGTTCCAAGCTAGGGGCATTCCATGGCAGCACCGGCTTGTCGCTCAGGCTGGCTGGCATCTCCTCCAGAGACAGGTCTTCCACCGTAATAGTGGCGCCATCACATAAGGCCAGTGCGCGCTCCAGCATGTTTTCCAGTTCGCGCACATTGCCATGAAAAGGCAGTTGCTGAATATATACTTTGGCTTCATCTGCAATGCTCGGGATGCTAATGCCCTGCATCAGGCATAGTTTGCCAAGCAAGCGCTCAGTGAGTTCTGGAATGTCTTCAGGCCGCTCGCGCAAGGCGGGCATTTTGAGTTGAATCACGTTCAGGCGATAGTATAAATCCTGGCGAAACTCACCTTTTTCCATCATGGCGTTCAGGTTTTTGTGCGTGGCAGAAATAATGCGTACGTCTACCGCTTCTTCGCTGGTATTGCCGACGACGCGCACCTTTTTCTCCTGAATTGCACGCAACAGTTTTACCTGCATCGCCAGTGGCAAATCTGCAACTTCATCGAGAAACAGGGTGCCGCCATTGGCCGCCTGAAATAGTCCCAGCGTGTCCTGGATTGCGCCGGTAAATGCACCTTTTTTGTAGCCAAAAAATTCGCTTTCCATCAGGTTTTCCGGGATCGCGCCACAGTTCACGGCGATAAAAGACTGGTCTTTACGCGAACTGTTGAGGTGTATCAGCCTGGCCGCCAGCTCTTTACCGCTACCAGACTCGCCGCTGATATACACCGGTGCCTGGCTCCGTGCCAGCTTGGCAATCATGGTGCGCACATAACCCATGGCGGGTGACGCACCAATCAGGTCTACCGTATTGGCGCCTTGGGATTCTTTCTGTGAGGACAGTTTGAGCGCGGACTCGACCAGTGGCCGTAACTGCTTGAGTGAGATTGGCTTGGTGATGTAGTCATAGGCGCCCGCTTTCAATGCCGAGACCGCATTTTCTGCGCTGCCATAAGCGGTAATGACCGCCACTGGTAAGCCCGGGAACTGCGCATTGATGTGTTGCACCAGCTCTAGCCCCAAGCCATCCGGCAGGCGCATATCTGTCAGGCACAGGTCATAACTGAATGAGCCCAGCATGTGTTTTGCATCGGTCACCGAGCTGGCGCTTTCTGCCTGTATGCCCATGCGCTCCAGCGTCAGCACCACGAGTTCGCGGATATCGGTCTCGTCATCGACCACCAGACAACGATAAGAATTTGCCATTTAAACGATTACCTTTTTAACTGTCAGTGAAAATTGCGTGCCATTGGCACTGCTGTTGTAATTGAGTTTTGCGCCATTGGCTTCGGCCAGTTCACGCGCGATAAACAAACCCAGACCGGTGCCGGTTTTTTCGGTGGTCATAAAGGGTTCAAATAGGTGCGGCTGAATTTTCGGGTCTAGTCCGCTGCCGTCATCTTTGACCAGCAAGTGAATAAACTGGCCGCTTTTATCGCCTACCACCTTCAATTGCAAACTTTGGGCATGCTGCTGGCTATGTCGCCAGCCATTTTTACATAAATTCCACAAAATCTGGTTGATATGTCTGCGGTCAAAAACGATGACACTCTCTTTGGCAGGCAAGTCTAGCGTAAAGTGGTTGAGGTCTATTTTTTCGACGGCACAAAATTGCTGATAAAACTCTTGTACAAAATGGTTGATATTGAGCTGTTCCTGATTGGTGCGGTCGCGGCGGTTGAGTTCCAGTACATCTTTGATGATTTGGTCCAGGCGCTGCACATTGTCAGAAATAATTTGCAACATGCGCTGGGTGCCAGGCTGTTGTGAGTCTTCCTGCATTAACTGGGTCGCGTGGCTGATGGCGCTGAGCGGGTTGCGTATTTCATGCGCAATATTGGCGGTCAAGCGGCCAAGCGCAGCCAGTTTGACCTGATGTGCCTGCGTTTGAATCTGCGACCAGTCTTCAATAAAAATCACCACACCATTATCAATACTCTCTGAAATCGGGTGAAAACGGATGCCCAGGTCACGATTGTTGATGCCAAGTTTGATGGCGTCTGAGGCGGCGAGTTTGCTGGCGGGTGAAGTTTGCAGCAATGGCATGACGGCAGGCATCAGCTCTGCGAGCGGCGTTTGCAATTGAATGGCGGCTTGAAGTGTCATTTCTTCCAGCCCCAGCAGCTTACAGGCTTGCAGGTTGTAGTGCTTGAGTTGCTGGTGCTGGTCTATCACCAGCACGCCGTTGGGCATTTCTTGCGTAATCAGCGCATTGGTTTTGGCCAGGTATTCGATATCCTGGCCGCGCTGAGTGGCCAGGTTTTCACTGCGTTGCATGCGCGCGGTTAATGTTTGCGCCAGCCAGGCGGTAGCGAAACAACTTAGCGAAAGCACCACCGCATTGCTAAAATCATTGAGCGGCAGGTTGCGATGGACGATCTGGAAGGTGTTTTCGAGCAAAATGCCGATGGTCGCAATCGCCGCGTAAAACAGCGCAAAACGGCCATCGCTAATCAGGCCGGCAAAAATAATATTGATAATCAGCAATAAGCCGATGCCGCTCTGGTTACCTGGCAAAAAGTGCATCATCAGCACCAAAAACATGATGTCCAGGCTGGTTTGGATTTTTAATGCCAGGCCGCGTTTGCATTGCAATGACTCAAAGCTGACGCTGACTGCAATCGCGTATAAGAAAAAAATTAGCAGTAGCCAGAATGAGAGAGAAGGCTCAGACGGGGCGTTTCTAAAGTAGGGCCAGAGCTGGCTGCCAAAAAGCATGCCCGAGGCGCCCAGGCGAAACAGGCTGTAAAGCCGCAGGTGCTGGCTGTCCGGGGTTTTTTCTGGCGCAGTGATATTGATGGCCATTATGCAGTTGACTCCATGCTAGCGCAGATAGCGATGCAGGCAGGGTGTAGGTGCGATGGATTGAGCAGGGTCATAGAATTTATTTTTTTAATCGTCATAAAGGTGGCCGAACTTTCGCTGCTATCAGGCTTATTCTAACAGTAAATAAATTTAAAACTGATATACTCGCAGGCGACAGGGAGATAAAACGGTGCATATTTCTGTGATGACATCTCATCATTCACAACAATGTCGCGAAAAAAGCACGTGCATCAGTGGCAAGCACTGGTGATCTCGGGGAAGAGGATTTGTAGTGGCGAGTGCGCAAGAAATATCGGATTTTTTACGTCAGGTTGAAAAGCGGGCATTCAGGCAAACTGCGTATGCGGTGCGTGATGACCATGCTGCGTTGGATATTGTGCAGGACGCCATGCTGAAACTGGCAGATAAATACGCCAGCAAACCGGTTGAAGAATATCCTATGCTGTTTCAGCGTATTTTACAAAATACCATGCGCGATTACTGGCGTCGGCAAAAAGTACGCAACCTGTGGACCACGCTGTTTTCGTCTTTTGGCCAATCTGAAGATGAGGATTATGATCCACTGGAAACCATAGAGGTTGAAAGTACAGACAGCAACCCAGCCGATCAGCTGGAGCGGTCGCAAATCATGGCCCTGATCGAAAAGGCATTGGCAAAATTACCTTTACGTCAACGAGAAGCATTCGTGCTGCGTTATTGGGAAGAGTTGGATGTTGCTGAAACGGCAGCGGTCATGGGATGTTCAGAAGGAAGTGTCAAAACGCATTGCTCAAGAGCGGTCAGTGCGTTATCTACATTGCTAGAGCAGGCCGGGATCGGATCCCGCAAGTTACAAAAAGGAGTGAAGCCATGAGGAAACAACGTCATCTAGAAGACGACTTGCCTACCCCTCTGCGCGAAGGTGTTGAGTGGCTGAAGCAAGATGATCGCCCGTTGTCGGCCGAGGTAGAAACACGTCTGGCAGATGCGCGCCAGGCAGCGTTGAAGCGGTTTGCTGAATCAAGCGAAGCTGGCCCGGCTTGGGTAGATGTGTTGTCTTGGGCGTCTTTCGGGCATCCGCGTATGGCCGGCATGGCGGCTTTGTCCGTATTTTTTGCGGTTGGGCTGTTTGTGTTGTCGGCCAGCCATAATGATGATGCCTTGTTGTTGAGCGATGATTTGCCGGTTGAAGCGTTTGTCGATAGCGGCTTTGACGCCTGGCAGTATTCAGAAAATATTTAATACTTTGGCTAACTTGAAAGCAAGTGTTTGTCGTGATTGAGAGAACAATGCGTCAATGGAATAATGAGAAATGATGCGAAATCATTCTGTATTACTAGGGTGGGTAATGTGTGCGATGTGTGCAAGCAGCGTTTTGCCTGTGCACGCTGGTGCGGTTAGCCAGGATTCAGGTCTGCGCTGGGTGGCCATGGCAGATATCGGTGCGATCAAGAATGATCTGTCGCCCGCCGACCCTGCTGCCAATGTGACATGGGCGCACCTGACAGATCAACAGCGTGCTGTGTTATCACCGTTGGGCAGTGAGTGGGATAGCTTGCGCCCATGGCAGCGTGAGAAAATGCTCGATATTGCCAAAGAGTACCCGAAAATGGATGCGCAAAAACAGCAGCGTATTCAGCATCAACTGGTGAAATGGAGTCGCATGACGCCTTATGAGCGCGAAAATGCGCGTAAGCGTTATCAGCAGTTTCAGAGTTTGAGCCCTGAGAAAAAAGAAGTGTTACGCAAACAATGGAAAGAGCATAAGCAAAAAGCGGCGATTACCGAGGGCTATGACCCTGAGTTTGACGGCGCAGAGCATTAGTTGCACGGAAGTGCTGACAATAAAAAACCCGCAATATTCGCGGGTTTTTTATTAACACCTGTTGCGTGGTTGATTGTTTTCAACACGCATTGACTGTGCTCATTAGTTGGCTTCGTCACCCAGTGTTTTGCTCATGGAGAGCCCTGTCAGCACAATGCCGCCATCGTTGTGGGAGGTCAGGGTGCTGTAGTTATGTTCCATCCATTTTTTGATGCGTCTAGCGTCGCCGATACGGGTTAATTTGCCAACCGAGTCCAGCAAGACCAGAATTAATGGTTCGCCCGCAATGGTCGCTTGCATCACCAGGCAGCGTCCAGCTTCGCTGATATAACCCGTTTTAGAGAGGCCGATTTCCCAACTGCTGTTGGTACTCTCACGTACTAATGCATTGGTATTGTGGAAGTGTATCGGTTGACGTCTGCTGCCAACATTCAAGTCGTAGTCGGAGGTGGTGGTAATTTGACGAATCAGCGGATATTGGTAAGCCGCGTGTACCATTTTGGCCAGGTCCATGGCGGTGGAGACATTGTTGCTGGTCAGGCCAGTAGAGTCTTCAAAGTGCGTATTCATCATGCCTAGGCTGGCGGCTTTGGCATTCATATCTTGAATAAAACGTGCCTTGCCGCCTGGGTAGTTGGTAGCCAATGCCGAGGCAGCGCGGTTTTCAGAGGCAATCAATGCCAGATTTAACATGTCTTCGCGCGTCATGGTGGTGCCGACTGGCAGGCGTGAAGAAGTCCCTTTCAGGTAATCCACGTCCATGTCGGTAATCGAGACCTGGTCATTTAAATTCAGTTTTGCGTCCAGCACGACCATGGCCGTCATCAATTTAGTGACTGAGGCAATAGGGGTAGGTGTATCCAGGTTTTTGGAATAGATGATTTCGTGCGTGTTCTGGTTCATCACCAAGGCTTTGGTGGAGGCGATCGACAAATTGCCGTTGCCAGCCGATTTGCCAGAAAAAGAATCAAACATTTCTGCGTCAACCGCTGGTCTGGCTGATTTTCTGGCATGCGAATGTAGTTTTACCGGGCGCATGGATTTGGTTTTTTCGGGATTGACGCGGTATTGAGAAGAGCGTGTGCTGTATTTTTTACTCTTCGCCGTCGAAACCGTCTGTTTTTTTGAAGGTGACTTGGCGATGGCTTGACCCGCAGGTGCGAAAGCGATGGAACACATTAGCAACACTTTAAGACAATGCTTGAAAAAACTCATAATCAACCTTCCGAAAACCCGACTCATTATTGCCCAGTTATTATTCAGAGTCAATCACTTATCGCAATTTTCTAGTGTAAAAAATTAAACCGCTTTATTGACCAACTTTAATAAGTTTTGGTGCGTTTCACAGACTGTGGCACAATAATTATCTATTAAACTTTTGATTTTTAAATCATATGTCAGCAGGCTTGAAATACTTCTTTTCTAAAGACCACACTTGGGCAGCGCAGTCCGAAAGTGGGGCTTGGTTGGTGGGTATCACCGATTACGCACAGAATATGCTCGGCGATGTGGTCTTCGTAGACCCGCCAAAGGTGGGTCAGACGGTAGAGCAGTTCAGTGTGTGCGGCTTGATTGAGTCAGTGAAAACCGGCTCGGATATTTATGCGCCGCTCACTGGTGTGGTGCAGGCGGTGAATGAAGAGGCCTTGTCTTCGCCCGAAAAAATCAATGATCACCCGTATGATACCTGGTTGTTTACGCTGGCGGCAGATGCCAGAGGCGTGGAGTCTTTGCTGGAGCAGGCGGCTTACGACGCGCAGCTGTAAGGGGTTATTTTGTAGTGGCAGCCTTAATTCACTTTTTTGATTTTGAGTGTTGGCTCGGCGTATAGCAAATTTGCCAGATGCAAGGTCACCGGTTTGTTGGGCTGCGCCTGGCTGCCGAGTGTCAGCATGTTGTGGTGTATGTTGAGGTCGCGACTGGCCAGTCCTAAAAAAAACAGCATGGTCAGCATAAAGGGTAATTTGAGAGAGAATTGTTGCATATCGAGCTCCTTAAAGTCTTTTCAATTCAAATACATCGCGGTGCTTTTGATGATTTGTCACGCGAATCAGCGTATAATTTGCGCTTGGTGAAATTTTTCCAGCAAGTTGTCCTTCAGGTTGTGTTAACAAATGCCTATCTACGATTTTCAATGTACCGCGTGTGGTTACCAGCAAGAGCTGATGCGCAAGGTGTCTGCGCCCTCTGTTGAGGTGTGCCCAAAGTGTGCGCAACAGACGTTTAGCAAGCAGGTGTCTGCGCCAAACTTTCAACTGACTGGCAGTGGCTGGTATGCAACTGACTTTAAAAACAGCCAATCGAAAACCAGTAGCCCAGCGGCTGAATCTCCCCCGGCCACTGAAGCCGCAAAGTGCAACCCAGGCTGTGCCTGCCATTAAAAATCAAGACGCATGAAAAAATATTTCATTACAGGGTTGCTGGTGTTGGTCCCACTGTTTATTACGGTGTGGGTGCTTAAAACTTTAGTGCAAACGCTGGACCAAAGTTTGCTGTTATTGCCTGTTGCCTGGCGTCCGGAAACCTTGCTGGGCGTGGATATTCCTGGGTTTGGTGTGATCCTGACCGTGGGTATCGTGCTGGCGACTGGCCTGGTTGCCACCAATATTTTTGGCCAGCAATTGATTGAGTTGTGGGAAGGCTTGCTGATCCGCGTGCCGGTGGTGAAATCCATTTACTCCAGCGTCAAGCAAGTGTCTGATACGCTTTTTTCTGACTCTGGTAATGCTTTCCGCCAGGCGCTGCTGATTGAGTATCCGCGCCAGGGGTCATGGACCATTGCCTTTTTAACCGGCACACCGGGCGGCGATGTCGCGAATCATCTGCAAGGCGAGTATGTCAGCGTCTATGTGCCAACCACGCCTAACCCGACCTCTGGTTTTTTCCTGATGCTACCCAAGTCGGATGTGATAGCGCTCGACATGAGCGTCGATCAGGCCTTGAAATACATCATTAGCATGGGTACAGTGGCGCCCTTGCCTAAACATCATTAACCGCAACACACTTTAAAACTTTATAAAATTATTATGATGCGTACACACTATTGCGGTCACTTGAACCGCGAACATATTGGACAAACCGTGACACTGTGTGGCTGGGCCCACCGTCGTCGCGACCACGGGGGCGTGATTTTTATTGATTTGCGTGATCGCGAAGGTCTGGCGCAAATCGTGATTGACCCGGATACCAAAGATGCATTTGCCATCGCTGAAACCGTGCGTAGCGAGTTTGTGTTGCGCGTGGTCTGTAAAGTGCGTGCGCGTCCTGAAGGCACCGTGAATGCTAACTTGCCGACCGGTGAAGTGGAGATGCTGGCGACAGAAATTGAAGTGCTGAATGCTTCATTGACGCCACCCTTTATGCTGGATGACGATAACCTGACTGAAACCGTGCGCCTGGAGCATCGTTATATCGACCTGCGCCGTCCGGCCATGCAGAAAAACCTGATGCTGCGCTACAAAGTGGCAAAAAACCTGCGTGACTACTTGGATGACAACGGTTTTATCGAAGTCGAAACACCGATGCTGACGCGCTCGACACCGGAAGGTGCGCGTGACTATCTGGTGCCATCCCGTGTTCACCACGGTATGTTCTTCGCCTTGCCTCAATCACCGCAGTTGTTTAAACAGTTGCTGATGGTGTCCGGTTTTGACCGCTACTTCCAGATCACCAAGTGTTTCCGTGATGAAGACTTGCGCGCGGACCGTCAGCCAGAATTCACCCAGGTCGATATTGAAACATCGTTCCTGGAAGAAAACGAAATCATGGACATCGTCGAAGAGATGATCCGCCGCATGCTGAAGAAAATTCAGAATGTTGATTTGCCAGCCCAGTTCCCACGCATGCCTTTCGCTGAAGCCATGAACCGTTACGGTTCAGACAAGCCAGACATGCGCGTGACCCTGGAAATCACTGAGCTCAGCGATGTGATGAAAGATGTTGATTTTAAAGTATTTGCCGGTGCCGCTAATATGGCCGGTGGCCGTGTCGCCGCCATTCGCGTGCCTAATGGCGCTGCCATCAGCCGCTCCGAGATCGATGCCTATACCGAGTTTGTCAAAATTTACGGTGCCAAAGGTCTGGCGTATATCAAGATCAACGATATTACCAAGCTGAACGAAGAAGGCCTGCAAAGCCCGATTGTGAAGAACATTCACGTCAATGCGCTGCAAGCGATTATTGAGCGCACTGGCGCGCAAAATGGCGACATCGTGTTCTTCGGTGCCGATAAAGCCAAAATCGTCAACGAAGCCCTGGGTGCCTTGCGTACCAAGGTGGGTCACGAAAAAGGCCATGTCGATGGCCGTCAGTGGGCGCCTTTGTGGGTGGTGGATTTCCCGATGTTTGAGCATGATGAAGACAATGACCGTTGGGTCGCGCTGCATCACCCGTTCACTGCGCCTAAAGATGGCCATGAAGACTTGCTGGTCAGCAATCCGGGTGCCTGTTTGTCTAAAGCTTACGACATGGTGCTCAACGGCTGGGAAGTAGGCGGCGGTTCTGTGCGTATCCACAAGCAGGACGTGCAATCCAAAGTGTTTGATGCGCTGAAAATCAGCCGCGAAGAAGCACAAGAAAAATTCGGCTTCTTGCTCGATGCCTTGCAATACGGTGCGCCGCCGCACGGTGGTCTGGCTTTTGGCCTGGATCGACTGGTCACGCTGATGACCGGTGCTGAGTCGATTCGTGACGTGATTGCTTTCCCGAAAACCCAGCGCGCGCAATGTCTGATGACCAATGCGCCAAATGAGGTCGATGAGAAACAATTGCGCGAATTGCATATTCGCGTGCGTCAGCAAAACGCGGCTGGTCAATAAACCGGCCAGGCTTGTGACACAGGCCATTGCAAAGTATCACAGCGCGTCTGCCATCGGGTGGGCGCGTTTTTTATTGGGGCTAAGCCTTTGTGGGCTGGCTTGAGGCGAGAGCATGATGGATCTTAGCGCGTATATTCGCACCATTGCAGATTACCCCAAAGCGGGCATTCAGTTTCGTGACATCACCACCTTGCTGCAAGATGCCACCGCTTTTAATGCGGCCATTGATGTGCTGGCGTTGCATTATGCCGATGTGGCGCTGGATAAGGTGGTTGGTATCGAGGCGCGTGGTTTTATCATTGGGGCGGCCGTGGCCAGCAAATTGCAACTAGGGTTTGTGCCGGTGCGCAAGCCCGGTAAATTGCCTGCTGCCACCATTTCGCAACGCTACACCCTCGAGTATGGTGAAGATGCGCTGCAGTTGCACGCCGATGCTATCACTGCAGGCGAGCGTGTGCTGCTGGTGGACGATCTGATTGCCACAGGCGGCACCGCCCAGGCGGCGGTAGCCTTGATTCGTCAGCTCGGCGGTGTGGTTGCACATGCCGGATTTGTGATTGACTTACCAGATTTGGGCGGCTTGCAACATTTGCAGGCAAATGGCGTCCAAGCCTTTGCCCTGTGTCAATTTGAAGGACATTAGTTTTTGTACTATATTGCGCAGGATATTTGCGCAACTTTTTTACACGGCACTCATCAGATTGGAACATCATGCCATTGACAGGAATTGATCACGTCAACTTTAGAACGGACCGCGACACTATGCATTTGTTGCGCGACTTTTATTGCGATGTGTTGGGCTTGACGGTAGGTAAGCGCGTGGCCAGCACCACCTATGGCTACTGGCTGTATATTGGCAAGCAAGCCGTGGTGCACTTGGCAGAATATAAAACTGCCGAGCCGCCACAATTGCATGTGCATGGCACCTATGATCATGTTTCCTTTAACTGCAATGACATGGCCGCCATGGAGGCCAATCTGCAGGCGCGAGGCGTGACTTACACCACGCGTATCCTGGCCAATGGTATCCGCCAGATTAATATGCGTGACCCGGCAGGCAATGGCGTCGAGTTGAATTTTGCCGAATATGCCGATCCACACTATGAAATGCGGCCTTCTGGCGACCCAAGCAAGCAGGCCTGAGTGGGTGTGTGATGTGCATCACATATTGCGCATAGCGGTTCGTTAGACAATCATTTGATAGTGTGCAAATCAATAATGAAAGATAAGGGACGATCATGAAAAAAGTATGGGTGATGATGGTAGGGCTGTTAGCCCTTGGGGTCAGTGGTTTAGCGCAGGCGGAAGCTGATCCTAAGTTATGGGCGGTGGTCAAAGAGGCGTTTTTCCCAAAGCGGGACATTCAGGAAGTCGATTTCCTTAAAGTAGAAGGCCCGCGCCGTGCCGAGAGTGGCGCGCAAGTGCCGGTGACTTTTATCTACGACAAAGCTGCCGCCAATGGCGTGGTGCTTAAAAAACTGTATGTGATTGTCGATGCTAATCCGATCCAGCTAGCCTCGACTTATCACTTAACTGACAAACTTAACGGTTTTCAAATGGCGACGCGTATCCGTCAAGAAACCGATTCTTTTGTGCGGCTGATTGGTGAAACTGCTGATGGCAAACTCTACATGGGCAAGCGGGAGATTCGCGCGGCCGGTGGCTGTGGCGGTACGGTCGATAATAACGAATCTGAAGTGCGTGCGGCAGCCGGTAAAATTAAATTGAATGTTGATGCGCCAAAATTTGGTGAGGCCGCGACCGCGACTTTTAATATCCGCCACGTCATGCGTACTGGCTTGCAGCGCGACCTGGTGTCACAAGGCTATGTGCCTGCGTTTTATATCAATAAAACAACGTTTACCTACAATGGTCAGGAAGTGATGACGGTGGATGTCGGCGTGGGCACCAGTGAAGATCCTTATATGAAGTTTAGTTTTGTACCGGATGCGCCAGGCAAGCTGGAAGTGGTGGCGACGGATAATGAAGGTAAAACCTTCACGCAGACGCTGGATGTACACAGCTAGTCACAAATCAGATAGACAGGCCTCTTCGGAGGCCTTTTTTGTTTTATGACAAATACCTGTTTCGTCACGGTGCTAAAATACCCGCTTTGGGGAAAGGGACAACATGAAAAGTTTTCGTAAAGAACTATGGTTTAACATTTCAGCGCGCATGGATTTCAAGAACATTACGCAGGATGTGGTGGCCTGTGTGCGCGAAAGCGGTGTGAGAGAAGGCCTGGTGCTGATCAATGCCATGCATATTTCGGCCAGTGTGTTTATCAATGACGACGAACGCGGCCTGCATCATGACTACAAAGTGTGGCTGGAAAAACTGGCGCCGCATGAGCCCGTGAGTGGTTATCGCCACAATGATACCGGCGAAGATAATGCTGATGCGCATATCAAGCGCCAGATCATGGGCCGCGAAGTGGTGGTGGCGATTACCGAAGGCCAGCTGGATTTTGGCCCCTGGGAACAGATTTTCTACGGTGAGTTTGACGGCCGCCGCAATAAGCGCGTGTTGGTGAAAATTATTGGTGAATAAAGCGTGATGAAATCTCCTGAGTTATTAGCCCCGGCGGGTGACCTGGATCGCATGCGTACCGCGTTTGATTATGGCGCGGATGCAGTGTATGCGGGCCAGCCGCGCTACAGCTTGCGGGTGCGGGAAAATGATTTCTCCATACAAAATATGGCCATTGGTATTGCCGAGGCGCATGCGCGCGGCAAGAAGTTTTTTGTTGCCAGCAATATCTCGCCGCACAACGCCAAGGTAAAAACCTATATGCGTGACATGGCGCCAGTGATAGACATGCAGCCGGACGCGCTGATTATGGCTGACCCAGGCTTGATTATGATGGTGCGCGAGCAATGGCCGGAGATGCCTATCCATTTGTCTGTGCAAGCCAATGCGGTGAATTACGCCTCGGTGAAGTTCTGGCAACGCATGGGGCTAACGCGAGTGATTTTGTCGCGTGAGCTTTCGCTCGATGAAATTGACGAAATCCGCCAGGAATGCCCGGACATGGAGCTGGAGGTGTTTGTGCACGGCGCCTTGTGTATTGCTTATTCAGGCCGCTGCCTGCTATCTGGCTACTTTAATTCGCGCGACCCCAATCAAGGCACCTGTACCAACAGTTGCCGCTGGGATTACAAGGTGCACGATGCCCAGCCGGATGCGGCAGGGGTGATCCGTTTGAAGGGATTTGATTTTCAGGCAGAAATGGAGAAATCCAGCCTGTCGTCGTGTGGCTCATTGCCGCGTCATCCGGCAGCCGAACAGGTGTACCTGATAGAAGAAAAAGGCCGCCCCGGTGAGTTGTTGCCTATCATGGAAGACGAGCACGGCACTTACATCATGAATAGCAAAGACCTGCGCGCAATTGAGCATGTGGAAAAACTGATTGCGCTGGGCGTGGATTCACTCAAGATTGAAGGCCGCACGAAATCGCGTTATTACGTGGCGCGTACCTGCCAGAATTACCGCCAGGCGATTGATGATGCGGTGGCCGGTCGACCGTTTGACTGGCGTTTGCTCGGCGAGTTGGAGAATTTGGCCAACCGTGGCTATACCGATGGTTTTTACCAACGCCATCATACCGCTGAGCACCAGAATTATGTACAAGGGCATTCTAGCGCCAACCGCAGTATATACGTTGGCGATGTGGTGGAATATGACGCTGCGCGTGGATTGGCGTCGATTCAGGCGCGTAATAAATTTGCCGTCGGTGACAAGTTGCAGTTGATTCATCCCAGCGGTAACCGCGACCTGGTGGTTGAACAGTTATTCGACAAGCAGGGCGCGCCAGTGGAGCAAGCCGCAGGTAGCGGCCACTTTGTTAAATTGCCAGTCGCCGCCGCTGCATTAAATAATGCCATGGTAGCCAGGTATTTATAATTGAGATAAGCCTGATTGAGGGCTTGTTTAAAACCAAGGGGTGCCACTGGCGCCCCTTGGTTTTTTGGATGCTTGCGCGCTGGCTTAGCTGTGGATATAGCTTTCCAGCTGCTTGATCAGCTCCTGCTGGTAGCTGATGGTTTCTTTAAGCACGTCACCAATCGACAGCATGCCGAGCATTTTGCCATGCTCAACGACAGGCAAATGGCGGATACGTTTTTCGAGCATGGTGCTCATGGCCGATTCCACCAAGTCTGTCGGTTTGCCGGTAATCACCTTCTCGGTCATGACTTCGCTGATGGTGGTAGTTTTCGATGAGCGGCCTTTGAGGATCACCTCGCGCGCATAGTCGCGTTCAGAAAAAATGCCGACCAGTTCGCCATCCTTGATGACCGCCAGCGCACCGATCTGGTATTCCGCCAGAATGACCAGTGCATCGTACACAGGTCGGTTGGGCGCAATACTGATGATGCCTTGGTGTGTTTTATGAGAGAGTACTTGTTGAAGCGTCTTCATCACTTCCTCCTTTCATCGGGCACGAACCAGTAATATACACCTATGTTTGCGGTTAAGCATAGAGACAGTTTTAGGCCTGTTTTTGAGTATGCTTGGCCATCAGACTGCGCGTCATTTTTTCCTTGCGCTGATGGGTTGCAACTTTTGCACCAGAATAAGTAAGCCAGGCAGTGACAAGCGCCTATTTTTTATGCAATAAAAACTGATTCACCAATTGATTGATTTCAAACTTACGGAAATGTTTTTTGATAGTCACCGCATAAAAATTTTCAAATACTTCACTCAGTTGTGTATACGATTTGAGTACGCCTTGTTTTAACTCATCTTTGACAACCACTTCTGGCATCACCGTGAGCGCCATGCTGTCACGTGCCAGCAAGCGGAGCATTGCCATGTCATTCGCTTCTGCCACCACATGCGGCTCTATTTGATGCAGCGCGCATAAGCCATCAAATGCAGCGCGAATCGGACTATCCTGATGCGGCAAAATCCAGTTGTAAGCAGCATATTTGCTGGAAAAGTGCGGTTTGATTTCTAACCCAGGCGGGCCAATGACGCTGATTGGTTGACGGTCAAGCAAGATTCCCTCCCAAAGTTGGTCGGCATTGCCGCGCACTTCGATATTGGTCAGTGCCAAATCAAGCTCATGGTTGGAGAGCGATTTGAGTAGATTGGACTGACCGCTCGCCATGATCTCTAGTTTGACATGGGGATTATTCAGAAGGGGCTCAACAAAGCTTTCAATAAAATTGCGCGACATGGTTGAGAGTACGCCAATCCGTAAGGTCTTGTTTTCGACCTCGATGCCATTTCGCAGTAAGTTTTCAAGCTCAGTCCCCTTGGTAAAGATGGATTCAGCATATGAAAACGTCACATTGCCGACTTCCGTCAACACCAGTTTGCGGCCCTCACGCAAAAAAAGAGCGCATTCCAAGCTCTCCTCCAGCTGTTTGATTTGTGATGACAGCGCCGATTGCGAAATATGCAGTTTCTCAGCTGCCTTGGTCAGGCTACCCACCTTCACGACATGCCAGAAATACTGCAAATGATGATAATTCAATCTAGACATAGTTAACTTTAATAGAATAATTTATAAATAATTATATATTTTACTTATTTTTTATACCAGTCAAAATAACGGCGTTTTGGTGTCAGTGTTTCTTGATTAACCTTTTTTAATGCGTAAGGGTGCCACATGAATAAAGAGATCGAATTAGAAGGCCGCAAAGTCATCATCCAGTTTAAGCCATTGGCGGTCTATGGAACCCCTGCTATAGGGACGCAGGTTGTTCGGGTGATTGATCCCGTGGTACAGCAGCTGGCGGTCAATGTTTCTGAGTCAGGGGCGGTCGCGCCGCCTGAGAGTGAAGCTGGTTCATCTTTGGATTGAATTCTTTTTATATATTTTAATTAACATAAAGTTCATTTTTATAGAACATTAATTGATGATTAGGGAGTATTAGGTTATGGATGCTGTCAGTCTGATTGTCTGTGCACCCATTGCGATCATGTTGTTGACTGCAATCACCGTCAACAACATGCGCGGGGAAATGGCGCAACGCTGGAAGTTATGCAATGAGGCGGCGGGACTCGCTTTGTTATTCACATTATTTTCGGGCTTATTGGTGATGACGCAGCCAAGCGCGAGCTTGGAGTCATTCACAGAGATTGGGTTGTCTGTTTCGCCACTGCAAGCGGTGATTGCTGTGCTCGTTCAAGGGTTGGGGGTGGTGGTTGGGTGTTTTTCATGCCGCTACCTCGAAGGGGAGCAACGTCAGGCGCGATATATCGTGGCGTTGAGTATGGTGCTCGCTTGTGTTCAGTTGTTGTTGATTGCTGATCACTGGTTGACGCTGATCTTAGCTTGGTCTGGGGTGGGTGTGTTTTTGAAAAATATGCTCTGTTTTTATGAGGAGCGTCCATTCGCCTTGCTGGCATCGCATAAAAAAACAGTGGCTGACCTGATGGCCGATGGTTTGTTATTGCTGGCCGCGTTGTTCGCCTGGGTGAGCGTTGGCAGTGGCAGTATTTCGGCCTTGTTGGCAGATGTCAGTGTGCATGGAAGCACACAGCTCACCAACGTATGTGCTGTGCTACTGGTGGCTGCTGTGGTGTTGCGTACTGCATTATTGCCTGTGCATGGCTGGTTGATTCAAGTGATGGAAGCCCCCACACCCGTGTCCGCATTGTTGCATGCGGGGGTAGTTAATTTGTCGGGTTATCTGCTGATTCGTTTTTCGCCCTTATTTGCACACAGTGCGTTTGCCAATAGCTTATTGCTGGGCATTGGTCTCGTCACTTGTGTATTCGCTGCATTGGTTATGTTCACCCGGATCAGTATCAAGGTGCGCCTGGCCTGGTCTACGGTTGCCCAAATGGGCTTCATGATTGTTGAGTGTGCACTCGGTTTGTACACGTTTGCAGCGTTGCACTTAATAGGCCATTCTATTTACAAGGCCTATGCATTCTTATCCGCTGCCGAAATTGTGTCTGATACACGCGTGGCGCAGATCGCTGGTCGCCAGACATTTTCTGTATTGAGTTTTTGTTTGGCTCCGTTGCTGGCTTTGGCGATCGTATTTGGCAGCCAGGCGCTATTTTCGGTGCCACCATGGCCCATCTGGTGGTCGTTGGTATTGGCATTGGCTTGGGCGCCAGTACTGTGGTGGAGTCATGCCTCTGATCAGTCGTTGAGTCTGCGCTGGCAGGGCTTGTTATCCGGCAGCGTATTGACGGCGATTCTCACTCTGGTGAGTGTTGGCTTTCATCATCTGCCGCTGGGTACCGTCGATCAGCCACGTGGCGAGTATGCCTTTGTGGTTGTGTTGGCCATGGGCGCGCTCTATCTGTTTAGTGTGCTCATTCAAGTGGTGCCACAACGCTTGCATATTTTACATCGCTGGATTTATGCCGGACTGTATCTGGATGCCTTTTACACCCGCTGTGTGCTGCGGTTCTGGCCGGTCAGTTGGGGAAGGAGTACACATGCCTATCGATAATTTTAAGCCATTGACTATGACCCAACTTACCCCGCATCTACTTAGGAGTCAACCATGTTTATGATGAATGATCAGATGGCGCTAGAGGCGATGCCATCTGCAGTGCCTGCCATGGCAAAGATGGCATTAGATCCTGACCGCATCGAGCAAGCTTGCCAGCAGGCTTGCGACCAGATTGCCCCTGCCTGGCCGTTGGATCAGTCGATTGCAGTCAATCCACACTGGAAACGCGTGCAGTTGCCACTGCGTGAGGTCGCTGCGCGTATGGCAGTGTTGGCCGATATGCAGATCTATCCTGCTCGCGATTATGTACTGCAGGCTTGGAAGCGGGGACGGATTCGCGCGGAAGACCTGCAGCTTGCTCTGCAGCAGTATGATGTGCATGAGCATATCGATGATTGTGTGCGGGCGCTGTCTAAGCCCATACGCAGCATGCATCTTCCCTTATTGATTGATGTGCTTGATGATGACGCAGAGCGTTTCCGGCGCTTGTCCTGGCGTGACGCCATCACCCATCAAGTGAGTCAGACTTGTGCTGCTTATTTTGACCGAGATCAGTCTGGTTGGCAGCCCGAGCGCGGCGATAGTCTATATGCCTTCTGGCGTGACACGCTGGTGCATGACCATGGTATCGGCACCCTGATGGGCTTGCCCCAGATTCACGATATTCTTGACTATCTGCCGCCAACCCGACAGCAAGCCGAGCGCTGGGTGGTGCAAGTGCTGGGCCTGGAGGCGTCCATGCTTGCTGACTATTTTGAAGCCGTGTTATTGACAGTCAACGGCTGGGCGTCCTGGTGTGCCTATCTCGACTGGCAGGCCAAGCTGAATGGTCAATCTGACCACAGTTTGCGAGATTTGCTAGCGATCCGCTTAGCCTGGGGGGTAATCGTCATGCAATGCAAAGGTTTCAATGCGTCTCATAATGCCATCGCGCAGGTCCGTCAAAAATGGCAGTCAGTCGATCATCAGATTCAGGCAGCAGCTGAATCGTTGCGACTGGATGAAGTGTGGCAATATGCGCTTGAGATTGGTTATCAGCGTAGCTTGGCACAGCAGTTGGCAAAGCCTGTCACAGCGAGCGCAAGTGATGTCGCGCAAGCCCCTGTTTTGCAAGCGGCTTTTTGTATTGATGTCAGGAGCGAACCCATGCGTAGTGCGCTGGAAGCGGTCAATCCTGGTATACGCACCCTGGGAGTGGCAGGCTTTTTCGGATTGCCTGCTGCTTATCAACCGCTTGCCTCGCGTCAGCAGCGGCCGCAATTGCCGGGTTTGTTGGCCCCCAAGCAAATCATGGCTGATCGTGTGTTGACCCCGGTTTCATCAGCGCATGCGGCATCTGGCAGGGTTCATCTGCGGGACATCAGTGCCGCCGTCGGTCAGCAGCGGCAGCGGCACTTTATGCTGGCAGATCAAGTCGCGCGATTGACACAATACCCAGGCGCTGCGTTTTCATTGGTAGAGACCGCCGGGCCACTCTTTCTTAAATCTTTATGGTCCATGGTGCGGCCATCTCAGCGTGCTCGCCAAGCAGTAGAGCATCAAGGGTTGCCTAAAAAGTATAAAAATATCACGCGGCCCAGCATGCAGCGACTGCCGTTGGATGAGCAAGCCCAGCTGTGTGCGGGCATCTTACGCGCGATGGGGTTGCAAGCACCGTTTGCGCCAATCGTTATGCTGGTTGGTCATGCGAGTCAGACGGCGAACAATGCACATGCCTCCAGCCTTGATTGCGGGGCCTGTTGTGGACAGTCGGGTGAAGCTAATACCCGCGCCTTGGCAATGATGCTCAACGACCCGCAAGTGCGGCTCGCACTTGGTGAGCATGGTATCCAGCTGCCTGATCAAACCAGATTCGTTGCCGCCTTGCACAATACCACGACCCAAGAAATACAGGGGTTTGACCTTGATTTACTGGATGCATCTAGCTTGGCGTGCTGGCAAGCGCTGCAGCCATGGTTACAACAAGCCAGTCATCAAGTGAGAGCGCAGTTGCAAGCTTCTCATATGCCCGTGTCCGACGCGGTGCCTGCCAGAGATGCGAGCGGCTTGTTGAAGTATTTTATGATGCGTGCCAACGATGCTGCACAAGTGCGCCCGGAATGGGGATTGGCCAATAACGCCGCGTTTATACTTGCCCCGCGTGCGCGTACCCAACATCTGGATTTGGCAGGCCGCGTCTTTTTGCATGAATATGACTCAAGTCAGGATAGTGATGGCGCGTTGCTTGAGCAGTTGATGACCGCGCCCATGCTCGTAACACATTGGATCAATTGGCAGTATCACGCCTCTACTTGTGCGCCAGAGCGTTTAGGCAGTGGTAATAAACTGCTGCATAATGTCGTTGGTGGCCGCATTGGTGTGTTTGAAGGCAATGGGGGTGATTTGCGCATCGGCCTGTCACGGCAATCGCTGCATAATGGGCAACAATGGATGCATGAACCACTCAGGTTAACCGTCGTGATTGCTGCAACGCGGGCACGCATCCAGGCGATTATTGAGAAACACGCCATCGTGAAGCAGCTGGTGTCTAATGGATGGTTGCATCTGTGGTGCGAGGAGCAGGGGAGTTTATGGCAATATCCGCCCGCAGCGATCGGCAACGCCCTGTCAGCAACGCCTGTTGACTGGCAACCATTATCAATTTGATGTGGGCCAACGGGCATGGTTTATAGCGCGCTGAGTATAAGATCAGGGTGCGACATGCTCGATTTTGGCCTTATTTGTAGTCCCTATGCAACTTCATTGCTCTTGACATAATTAGCCAGCTAACTATAATGTGGCTAATTATGTTGCAGCTTAGAGATCTCCCTACCCCAGAAGTCCTGCAGCGGTTTGCCCAACGGTATCCCGCAGCAGATGTGACTGCTATTGCCAGCTTTTTAATGTTGCTGCGCGTGGCGACCGATTTGTCGGTCGCGCTGGATGCCTGTCTCAGCAAGCACGAGTTGCTGCAGGGGCGTTGGTGGGTGTTGATTTTACTCATGCGAGAAACCGATTTGACCTCGACGCCGTCAGTGCTGGCTGAAAAACTAGGGGTGACGCGTGCCACCATGACCGGCCTGCTAGACGGCTTGGAGCAAGGTAGCCTGGTACAACGTATCTCTGTGCCTGAGGATAGGCGCAGTGTGAAGATCAGGCTCACCGCAGCAGGCCAAGCCAAGCTGGATGCCGTGATGCCAGATTACTACACCCGCCTTCGGCAGTGTATGCGCGGCTTAAGCGAGCAGCAACGCAATGATTTGCAAGCCATTTTAGGCGTGATAGACCACGGGATGTCGGCCTGGGATTTTAATCAGTCAATTTAGTTTTTTAATGAAGGAGTTTCACCATGGCAACTGTTGTCGATACTTTAATCAGTTTGAACCAGCAATTTGACGCTGCGTTTAATAGCAAAAATGCCCAGGCGATTGCCGCTTTGTATGCCGCTGACACGATCCTGATGCCAGCGCCCGCTGGTCAAGTGGTTAAGGGCCGCCAGGGCGTAGAAGACTTTTTTGGGGGCCTGATTCAGGCGGGTGTGATTGAGCACGCACTGACCATGACAGAAGCTGTGGTCACTGACACGCTGGCGACACAAACCGGCAACTGGGCCGCTGCCATGATAGGCGAGGATGGCGTGAAGCAGCAATTTGGCGGCAATGTGCAGGTGGTGTTCCAGAAACAAGCCGATGGCCAATGGCTGGCTGTGACGCATATCTGGAATTAATGTTGTTATCTAACCCCAACTAGAGGCAGGCAACACTTAAGACAGCTATGGATCAACTGATTAAACAACGTTCACAAGCGCTGACTGCGCTGCTGGTACTCACCATCATCTGGGGGTATAACTGGGTGGTGATGAAGAGCGCACTACAATACGCCGGCCCGTTTCAGTTTGCCGCCATCCGTACGTTTTTTGGCGCGCTGGTGTTGTTTTTGGTGTTGTATGTGACACGCCGCCCCATGGGGCTCACTGAATTCCCAACGATGTTGCTGCTGGGTATTTTGCAAAACGTCGGGTTTACCGGCGTGCTGATGTGGGCGCTGGTAGAAGGCGGCGCTGGTAAAACGGCGGTGCTGACTTATACCATGCCATTCTGGACGCTGTTATTCGCCTGGCCGTTGCTGGGTGAACGTGTGCACGGTTGGCAGTGGCTGGCGGTGATTGCTGCAGTGCTGGGCATGCTGTTTATTTTCGATCCGCTGCATATCCGTGCCGATAGTTTTAGCATGCTGTTGGCGGTGTTGTCTGGTGTGTCATGGGCGTTATCTGCCATCATGACCAAGCAATTGCATAGGCGCCATCCGACGCTAGATTTAATCAATCTGACGGCGTGGCCGATGTTGCTGGGCTCGTTGCCTATGGTGCTGATTGCCTGGCTGGTACCTGCGCCACCGATAGACTGGTCGCCGTATCTAGTTGGTGCTGTTTTGTTTAACGTGGTGTTGTGTGGCGCGCTGGCCTGGTTGTTATGGTTATTCGCTTTGCAGCGGTTGCCTGCGGGGGTGGCTAGCATGGCATCTATGCTGGCGCCAGTGATTGGCGTCATTGCCGCCTGGATACAACTCAATGAAGTGCCAGACCAGATGGAAATGACGGGCATGGCGTTGATTATCTTTTCACTGAGTCTGATTTCTGTGTTGATGATGCGGCCAGGTTACGGCAAAAGCCAATAATCAAAGCCAGTCTGTATGAAAGAGCAAGGCCTGACAATGTCAGGCCTTTTTTGTTGTACGCAAGGGGCGCTTGGCAAACAGGCGGCTGTGGTAAAATCCGTGGGTTAAATGATCTCAACAACGTTGTTAAAAAATACAAGGAAGCACTATGGCTGGGCATAGTAAATGGGCCAATATTCAGCATCGTAAAGGCCGTCAGGACGCCAAACGCGGCAAAATCTTCACCAAGCTGATCAAAGAAATCACAGTTTCAGCGCGCATGGGCGGCGGCGATACCGCCATGAATCCGCGTTTACGCGCGGCTGTCGCGGCAGCAAAAGAAGAAAATATGCCGTCAGACAATATCACGCGTGCCATTAAAAAAGGCACGGGTGAGCTAGAAGGCGTGAACTACGAAGAAATCCGCTACGAAGGCTATGGCATTAATGGTGCCGCCATCATTATTGACTGCCTCACAGACAACCGCCAGCGCGCGGTGATGGATGTGCGTCACGCGCTAACCAAGCACGGCGGCAATCTGGGCACTGATGGTAGCGTGGCGTTTATGTTCAAGCACTGTGGTCAACTGGTGTTTGAGCCGGGCGTGTCTGAAGATGCCGTGATGGAAGTGGCACTTGAAGCTGGCGCAGAGGATGTGATTGCTGACGAAGACGGCAGTATTGAAGTGGTAACGGCACCGGGTGATTTTGTCACCGTGAAAGAGGCGCTGGAAGCGGCTGGTCTCAAAGCGGTGATGGCGCAAGTGACCATGAAATCACTCAATGAGGTGGTGTTCACCGGCGATGATGCAGTCAAAATGCAAAAAATTCTCGATATGCTCGAAGACCTGGATGACGTGCAGGATGTGTATACCTCTGCCGTGATTGAAGAGGCGTAATTGGTGTTGTTTGCTGCTTGTGTGCGGTCAAAAGACGTCTGATGGCGGTTCAACGCATTTTAGGCATAGACCCCGGCTTGAGAATCACCGGCTTTGGGGTGATTGAAGCGGTGGATGGCAAGTTGTCGTATGTCACCAGTGGCGTGATTAAAACGGCGGCGGCTAAAAAAAGTGCAGAGGGCGAGCCGGAAAAAGAAGCTTTGCCTGAGCGGCTTAAAGTGATTCTGGATGGCTTGTTTGAAGTGATTGCCACTTACCAGCCGACGCAAGTGGCGATTGAAAAAGTGTTCGTCAACGTCAATCCGCAGTCGACCTTGTTGCTGGGCCAGGCGCGAGGCGCCGCCATTTCAGCAGCGGTGATCCGGCAATTGCCTGTGGCGGAATATACGGCATTGCAAGTCAAACAGTCGGTGGTGGGTAATGGTCATGCGCAAAAAGAGCAGGTGCAAGAGATGGTTAAGCGCTTGCTTAAATTGCCTGCAACACCCAGTCCGGATTCTGCCGATGCATTGGCGTGTGCCATCTGTCACGCACATGGCGGCCAGGGCTTGGGCGCACTAGCGACCACCGGATTTAGAGTTAAAAATGGAAGATTAGTATGATTGCGCGTTTGCAAGGTCGTTTGCTGGAAAAGTCACCGCCTCTGATTGTGATTGATTGCAATGGCGTCGGCTATGAAGTGGAGGTGCCCATGAGCACTTTCTACAACTTGCCTGAGCTGGGCCAGCCGGTGCAAATATTGACACATATGGTGGTACGTGAAGATGCGCAATTACTGTATGGGTTTGGCAGTGAGCAGGAGAAAAATACCTTCAAGCAATTGCTGAAGGTAAACGGTATTGGTGCCAAGTCTGCGCTGTCTATTCTCAGTGGCGTCAGCGTCAATGATTTAATGCTGGCCGTCAGCCAGCAAGAAGTTTCCATGCTGACACGCATCCCTGGCATCGGTAAAAAAACCGCCGAGCGTTTATTGCTGGAGCTCAAAGACAAGTTTGTGGTGACTGGCTCTACGTCGGCGCAACCATCGGCCAAAGCAGCGACGGATGATATCCTCAATGCGCTGGTGGCCCTGGGTTATAACGAACGTGAAGCCTCTGCGACCGTTAAGTTGCTGGAGCCGGGCATCAGTGTCAGCGATGGTATACGCCAGGCTTTGAAATATCTGGCCAAGTAAAGAGGCCACTGCCATGGGACATAGTCTGTAATAGTCAAACGTCGCATGGTATCATGACAAAAAATAACTTCTCCAGTGACCGGCAATGAGGTTTTGTATTGACTAAGTTTGCTTTGCACTTCATCACTGACCACCCATGATTGAAACTGATAGACTCGTCGCTCCTGCCACTGCCAGCACCCAAGAAGAGGCGCTGGAGCGTGCGTTGCGCCCCAAAGTGCTGGATGAGTATGTGGGGCAGGAAAAAGCGCGCGGTCAACTCGAAATTTTCATCAATGCTGCCCGTGGCCGCCAGGAAGCGCTGGATCATGTGTTGCTGTTTGGTCCGCCCGGTCTCGGTAAAACCACGCTTGCCCATATTATTGCCAAAGAAATGGGCGTCAATTTACGCATGACCTCAGGCCCCGTGCTCGAGCGCGCAGGGGATTTGGCCGCCTTGCTGACCAATCTTGAACCCAATGATGTCCTGTTTATTGACGAAATCCACCGTTTAAGCCCGGTGGTCGAAGAGATTTTGTATCCGGCCATGGAAGATTACCGGCTGGATATCATGATCGGTGAAGGTCCGGCCGCACGCAGTGTGCGCCTGGATCTGCCACCGTTTACGCTGGTGGGCGCCACTACACGTGCAGGTATGCTCACTAATCCTTTACGTGACCGTTTTGGTATCGTCGCGCGGCTGGAGTTTTACAGCCATGACGAGCTGGCCAAGATTGTCAGCCGCTCTGCCAGTTTGCTTGAAGTCGAAATGCAGCAGGCAGGCGCCTCTGAAATTGCCCGTCGTGCGCGCGGCACACCGCGCATTGCTAACCGCTTGCTGCGCCGCGTGCGCGATTATGCGCAGGTGAAGTCTGATGGCGTGGTGACGGACAAAGTGGCGGATGCCGCCCTGAAAATGCTCGATGTCGACCAGCAGGGCCTGGACGTGATGGACCGCAAGCTGTTGCAGGCAGTGGTTGAAAAGTTTAGTGGCGGCCCGGTCGGCCTGGATAACCTGGCGGCAGCGATTGGTGAAGAGCGCGACACGATAGAAGATGTGCTGGAGCCTTATTTGATTCAGCAAGGCTATCTCATGCGTACCCCGCGCGGGCGTGTGGCAACCTTGATGACGTATCAGCATTTTGGCCTCAAGGCGCCTGCCAGCATGGTGTCTGGTGAGTTGTGGCAAGAGGCTGGGCAGTAAGATGTTTGTGTTCCCGGTGCGTGTGTATTATGAAGATACCGATGCTGGTGGTGTGGTCTATCACAGTCGCTACCTGAACTTTATGGAGCGCGCGCGGACGGAATGGTTGCGGGCGGCGGGCTTTGCCCAAAGCGCATTAAGAGAGCAAGAGCAGGTGTTGTTTGTGGTGCATAGCATGCAACTGCAATTTAAAAAACCTGCCAGACTGGATGACCAGTTACAAGTAGTCTCACGCTTGATCGAGATGAAGCGTGGCAGTTTTAGCTGCCAGCAGCAGATCCTGTGTGGCGAAACGATATTAATAGAAGCGCAGGTCAAGGTGGCCTGCGTGGATGCAGATTTATTTAAACCAACGGGTATTCCGGCCCGACTCAAAATTGCACTGGAGTCTTCATGAATGTAGCAAACGATATGTCGATTTTCACCCTGATAAGCGGGGCCAGTTTGCCAGTTCAACTGGTCATGCTGATCTTGCTGCTGACCTCACTGGTCTCCTGGTGGTATATCTTCATTAAAGTCTTTTCATTAAAGGCAGCCAATGAAAATGTCGATCAATTTGAAGCCCAGTTTTGGTCTGGTGGTGACTTGAACGAGTTGTATGAGCGTATTACTTCGGGCAGAAAAACGCCACAAGGCATGGCCAGTATTTTCCAGGCTGGTCTCAAAGAGTTTATCCGCTACAAGCAGCAAAAAGACACCGAAGTGAGTGACGTGATGGAGGCCACTCGCCGCGCCATGCGTGCTGCTTATAACCGTGAGCTGGATGCTCTGGATTCGCATTTGCCATTTCTGGCTTCGGTGGGTTCGGTCAGCCCGTACATCGGCTTGTTTGGCACGGTATGGGGCATTATGAACGCGTTTCGTGGCTTGTCTAACGTGGCACAAGCCACTTTGAGCCAAGTCGCACCGGGCATTGCCGAGGCCCTGGTGGCCACCGCGATTGGCCTGTTTGCAGCGATTCCGGCAGTGATTGCCTATAACCGCTTTGCGGCGGGTGTAGACCGCTTATCTGTGCGTTATGAGAGCTTTATCGAAGAATTTACCAACATTTTGCAACGTAGAGCCTGATCGGAGCCACTATGAGCAGAACGCGTAAACGGCGCATGATGAACCAGATTAACGTCGTGCCTTACATCGACGTCACTCTGGTATTGTTGGTGATTTTTATGGTGACCGCGCCGATGACTAACCCCGGCATGGTTGAGTTGCCCAAGGTTGGGCAGGCGCTCAAGCAAAGTGGCGACCCGATTGTGATCACCGTGCAAAAAGAAGGCACCGTGCTGATGGAGGGCAAGGAAATGCAGCGTGACGATATGCTGGCATTGATCCGCCAACGCCTGGCTGAGGCACAAAAGCCGGTGGTGGTGTCTGCCGACAAAAACACGCCTTATGGTGAGGTGGTGTCGGTGATGGACTTGCTCAAGCAGGCGCAGGTCAATCAGGTTGGCTTGCTGTTTCAAAACGAAAAGTAATTGGTCAGTGATTTAAAACAGATGAAAATCGCATTGTCCCCACAAGATCAGGTCATACGCAAACGTGCAGCAGTATTGTCTGTGCTGATGCATGTGTTGCTATTCCTGGGCATGATTTTCATGGTCGACTGGAAAGCCGTGCACGTGAATCCCAGCGTGATGGAGGCGACATTATGGGACAGCTTGCCCAGTAAGCACCCCTCCAAGCCAGTGACAAAACCGGTAGAGCCAACGCCTCCGCCCCCCCCGCCTGAGCCTCAGCCTGAACCGAAACCACCTGAACCTAAGCCGCCACAAAAAGTAGCACCGCCTGAGCCGCAGGTCAAACAAGCGGAACAAGCAGCGGAAATTGCACTCAAAAAACAGGAAGATGAAAAGAAACGCCTGTTAGAGGAAGAGAAAAAGAAAGAACTTGAGCAGAAAAAACAGGAAGAAAAGCTGAAGAAAATTCAGGAAGCCCTGCGCAAGCAAGAGGAAGAAGATAAGCTGAAAAAGATCCAAGATGCCTTGCGCCAACAGGACATGGATGCACAGCAATCCGCCGCCTCAGCAGCGGTTGACCCTTCCGTGCTCAACTATTATATGGGGCTAATGAGCCGTAAAATTCGCAATAATGTGAATTCTGGCTTGTGTCCGGTGACTAATCCGGAATTGCTGGTTGACATACAGATGACCAATTCGGGTGATATATCTGGTATGCCCAAGTTGATTAAAGGCTCTGGTGATGCCGTTTGTGATGACGCGGTCATTCGTGCCATTTTGGCGGCAAAACCGTTTGAGATGCCCGATGATCCGGCCGCGCGCAAGAAAATGGTGGATCAAATCCGTTTGAAATTCAGGCCGCGCAGCTAATACAGCCATGACGGTGAACACGCTTTTCGTTATAATTCTTGTCTATAAGCAAACCAAAATGAATAAAACTGTGACCATGCAACATTTTAAAAATGGTTTGATCCATTTTTTGTCTCACAACATCGGTGCTGGCGTACTGCTCTGGATGTTTGCGCTTCCAGCCCAGGCAGCCCTCGAACTCGAGATCAGCGGCGGTAGCGCGATCCAGATTCCGGTCGCGATTTTGCCGATGGCTGAGTCCGGCGCGGCGTCATCCGGCAGTCGTCTGCATGAAATCATCAGCAATGATCTGCGTGGTAGCGGCATGTTCCGCATTATCAATACCAGCGGCATGCCTGCCTTGCCAACCAGCGCCTCACAAATTAAATACACCGACTGGACCGCACTCAAAGCGCAAGGCCTGAGCCTGGGCGAGGTACAGCAAGTGGGCGGTAATTTAAAAGTATCTGTACAAGTGATGGATGTGTTGCGCCAGACCGCTTTGTTGCAGTTGACTTATACCGTCTCGCCCAGCCAATACCGCCATGTCGCGCATTTGATCGCTGATCAGATTTATGAAAAGTTTACTGGACAGCCAGGCGCGTTTTCGACGCGTATTGCCTACGTGACCAAGGTGGGTAAACGCTTCACGCTGCAGATTGCAGACTACGATGGCTTTAATGCGCAAACGCTGGTGTCCTCTAACGAGCCGATTATTTCACCGGCTTGGTCGCCTGACGGCAGCAAAATGGCCTATGTCTCGTTTGAGAAAAAGAAACCGATTGTATTCGTGCAATCCCTGTATACCGGTGAACGTAAAGTGGTGGCCAACTTTAAAGGCAATAACAGCGCGCCAGCCTGGGCGCCGGATGGCAGCAAATTGGCCGTGGTGCTGACTTACGGCGCTAACTCGCAGATTTATACTATCTCTGCCGACGGGTCTAATTTGCAACAGGTCACAAAAAGCAGTTCAATTGACACCGAGCCCGCGTTTTCACCCGATGGCCAATCGATTTATTTCAGCTCTGACCGTGGCGGTCGTCCACAGATTTATAAAGTGCCCGCGTCAGGCGGTTCTGCCTCTCGTGTGACATTTGAAGGTAGTTATAATGTGAGTCCGCGCTTTTCACCAGATGGCAAATACCTGACCTATATCCGCAATGATGGCGGTTCGTTCAAGGTGGCTGTTCAGGATTTGGGCACCGGTGATGTGAAAGTGCTCAGCACCGGCTCGCAAGATGAATCCCCCAGCTTTGCCCCTAATTCGCGTACCATTATGTATGCAACCCGTGTTGGCGGCAAAGGCACGCTGGCGACTGTCACTGTTGATGGTTTAGTCAGGCAGCGTTTGTCAGAAGCGGGCGGAGATATTCGTGAACCTGCCTGGGGACCTGCTCAAGCAGCGCCCAAGTAGTCTATCCGTGGTCAATTTATTTAGTCACTCATTTTAAGGAGAAAGTATGAACAAGACAATTTGGACAGTTGCAGCACTTGCATTGGTGTTGACTGCTTGTAAAAGCACCCCGATGAACCCAGCAAAAGTGGAAGATTCCAGCGTGACTCGCCCGATGACGAACTCACAAGGCAAATCAGGCGCTGACAGCGCTGCCAGTACAGACAAAATCAACATCAAAACCGTCGACGTTGACACCAGCAAAGACGAGCTGAGCGCTGCTGAGCTGGCAAAACGTCAAGTGTTCTTTGACTATGACAGCGATGCGATTCGTGAAGAGTACAAAGCGCTGGTGGCTAACCACGCTAAATACCTGGTCGCGCATCCACAAACTAAAGTGGTACTGCAAGGTAACACCGATGAGCGTGGTACACACGAGTACAACCTGGCATTGGGTCAACGCCGTTCAGTGGCTGTTAAAAACGCGTTGAATGTATTGGGCGTAAGCGATAGCCAAATCGAAACAGTCAGTTACGGTGAAGAGCGTTCTAAGCAAAATTGTGCTGATGACGGTTGCTTCCAGCAAGATCGTCGCGTAGACATCGTCTATGCAGGTCAGTAATTTGCGACTGTCTGCTGCTTTGATCGCCTTGGGCCTGGCTGTTTCATCAGCCAGCCAGGCGGCTTTGTTTGACGACACCGAGGCCAGAAAACGGATTCTCGAGTTGGAAAACAAGCAAACCTCTGAGCATGATGCGCAACAAAAAGCCATCACTGACTTGACGCGTACCCAGCAATCGCTGGATAGGCGAGTACAAAGCCTGGAAGCCCTGATCAATGGTAAGGGCTTGCTCGACATGCAAAACCAGTTGGAACAGATCAGGCAAGATGTGGCACAGCTCAAGGGTGACCTTGAGGTGGTGACTCATCAGCTGGAAGACATGCGTACCAAGCAAAGTGCTTCTTACACTGATCTTGATACACGTGTGCGTAAGCTGGAAACGCTGGCGCAGTCAGTGACCAGTGGCCAAATGCCTGTCACTTCTACTAATGGTAGTGGTGATACCAAGTCTGATGTTTCACAGCAGGAATCCACTGCGTTTGCTGAGGCGGAGTCTTTAAATCAGGCAGGCAAGTATAAAGAGGCATTTAATGCTTATGATGCCTTTTTGAAAAGCTATTCCGGCAGTAAGTTAGCGCCCGATGCTTTATATGGCATGGGTTATACCCAGTTTGCATTGAAGAGCTATAAGTCTTCAGCGGCAACGCAGCAGAAATTTTTGGATAGCTATGCTACACATGCGTTGGCGCCCAATGCCATGCTTAACCTGGCAAATAGTCAGATTCAGCTGGGGCAGATTCCGGCCGCCAAAAAAACCCTGAAAGACTTGATTGCCGCTTATCCGTCAGCAGAAGTGACGCCGAGTGCGCAAAAACGCCTGAAGGTGTTGGAAAGTATCAAATAGCAGATTTTCGTTATTGAAATTAGCTTATTTCGGCGATAATAGCGGGCAGATAGCAATATCTGCCCGTTTATTTTTTACATCCCCATGACCACACTCAGAATTTTCGAGATTTTCTATTCCTTGCAGGGCGAAAGCTCGCGCGTTGGCCTGCCTACCATTTTTATTCGCCTGACCGGTTGTCCGCTACGTTGTGGCTATTGCGATACCGAGTACGCGTTTAAAGGCGGCAGCAATATGACGCTGGATGACATCATGCAGCAGATTGCCGCTTACGGCACACCTTATGTCTGTGTGACGGGGGGCGAGCCGTTGGCGCAAAAGCCCTGTATCGATTTATTGACCCGCTTAAGTGATGCTGGTTACCAAGTGTCGCTGGAGACCAGTGGCGCCATGGATATTGCACCAGTCGATCCGCGCGTTAAGGTGATTATGGATATTAAAACCCCGGGCTCGGGTGAGGTGGAAAAAAACCGCTGGGAAAACCTGCCGCTGCTTAAAGCAGGGGACGAAGTGAAGTGGGTGATTTGTAGTCGTGAAGATTTTGACTGGGCTAAGCAGATGATAGAAACCCGTCCGTTTCCTGCGCAGTGTGACCAGTTATTTTCCCCAAGTTTTCATGATGTGAGTGGTGAAACACTCGCCAGCTGGATTTTGCAGGATCACCTCAAGGTGCGCATGCAATTGCAATTGCACAAAATCCTCTGGGGCGAGAAGCAAGGAGTATAAGTTGGTCGTATCAAACAAACCCAAAGCGGTTATTTTGCTCTCTGGCGGGCTAGATTCCAGTACCGTGCTGGCGATTGCCAAATCGCAAGGCTATGACTGCTACTGCCTGAGCCTGGATTATCACCAGCGCCACAATGTTGAGTTGCTGGCGGCGCAACGCGTGGCGAGAGCGCTGGGTGCCACCGAACATAAAACCGTGCAACTGGATTTGTCCCTGTTTGGCGGTTCTGCACTCACGGACAGCACTATCGCTGTGCCCGAGCAGGAAACGCAAGGTATTCCGGTGACTTACGTGCCTGCGCGTAACACGATTATGTTGTCGTTGGCATTGGCCTGGGCCGAGGTGTTACAGTCGAGAGATATTTTTATCGGCGTCAATGCGCTGGATTATTCAGGCTACCCGGATTGCCGGGGTGAATATGTCAAAGCTTTCCAGCAAATGGCTAATCTGGCGACCAAGGCGGCAGTAGAGGGTCAGACGATTACGGTGCATGCGCCACTAATAGAGATGACCAAAGCGGATATTATTCGCAGCGGCCATGCCTTGGGGCTGGATTACGGGTTAACCGTGTCCTGCTATCAGGCCAATCAGCAGGGCGCTGCCTGTGGGATGTGTGATTCCTGTCGTTTCCGCAAGGCAGGGTTCGCGCAAGCCGGAGTGGCTGATCCTACACCGTATGTAGGCGCATCTTCTGGTGCGTGAAAAACACTTGCCATGCTTTAATAATATCAAGTATAATCCGCGCCTTTCTGCAAAGAAATTCAATTTTAAGAGAACAAGATTATGGTCGTTATTCGTTTATCACGTGGTGGCTCCAAAAAAAACCCGTTCTACAGCCTGGTTGTAGCAGATTCGCGCAACCGTCGTGACGGTCGTTTTATCGAGCGCGTTGGTTTCTACAATCCATCTGCACGCGCTGGCGCTGAAGGCTTGCGTATCGATGAAGCACGTACACAATACTGGGTGGACAACGGTGCACAACTGTCTGAGACCGTGGCACGTTTGGTAAAATTCCACGCTAAAGGCGCTGAAGGTATGGCTGCTGTTAAAGCGAAAGAAGTTGCCAAAGCCGAAGCTGCTAAAGAAAAAGCAATCGCTGAAGCTGCTGCCAAGTTGAAAGCTGAAGCTGACGCCGCCGCTGCAGAAGCTGCCGCAAAAGCCAAAGCAGATGCTGAAGCTGCTGCCGCTGCGGAAGCCGCCGCTGCTGCTGAAACACCAGCTGCTGAGTAATTGTTACCGCGCCTAACTTTATATGGCGTCTGAAAGCATGGTTGTCATGGGGCGCATCGTCGCCCCATATGGCGTTTATGGTTGGGTAAAAGTCGTGCCGGATACCGAGTATCTGGACGGTCTGCTCGATTATGCCGCCTGGTGGCTAGGCAAAGCACCCGACTGGCGTGAAGTCACGGTTGAGCAAGCCAAGCTGCACAATGATGTGTTACTGATCAAACTGGCAGGTGTGTCTGACCGCGATGCCGCATTCGCTCTCAAAGGCCAGCAAATTGCGGTACCACGTGAGTCTTTACCCGCACCTGCAGAGGGTGAGTATTACTGGTCTGACTTGATTGGGCTGAGTGTCACCAACACGGAAGGTGTCGCATTTGGCAACATCACGCAAGTGTTTGAAACCGGTGCCAATGACGTGATTGTGGTGCGTGAATCGCAACCGACTAGCGTCAAGGGTAAAGATGGCAAGCTGCGCGAAGAATATCGCGAACGCTTGATTCCGTTTACCAGCGATGCCGTGCCAGAGGTAAATATAGAAGCCGGTACTGTGCTGGTGGATTGGGATGCTGATTTTTAAAGAAAGCGCAGCTCATGATGCAGATTGAAGTCATCAGTTTGTTTCCTGAGATGTTTGCAGCACTGACTGAATATGGCATTACCAGCCGTGCCAGACAGCGCGGGTTGTATCAGTTAACACTGACCAATCCCCGGCAATATACGCAGGACGTGCATCATACGGTGGATGACAGGCCTTATGGCGGTGGCCCAGGCATGGTGATGCTGGCAGAGCCGCTCACTGCTGCCATTGGTGATGCTAAAGCGCGTTTGCAGGCGCAAGGGATTGTGCCCAGGGTGATGCATTTATCGCCACGTGGCGAACCGCTGACACACGAAAAAGTGTTGCAGCTCAAAGAATGTCAGGGGCTGGTGTTGTTGGCCAGTCGCTATGAAGGCGTAGACCAGCGTGTGCTGGATACACTGGTGGATGAGGAAGTCTCCATTGGTGACTATGTATTAAGTGGGGGTGAGTTGCCCGCCATGGTATTGCTGGATGCGATTATCCGGCAATTGCCAGGCGCGTTGGGCGACGCTGATTCGGCGCAGGAAGATTCGTTTGTGAATGGCCTGCTCGATTATCCGCACTATACGCGCCCGGAAGAATTTGCAGGATTGAAGGTGCCCGAAGTGTTACTCTCCGGGCATCACGAAAAGATTAGACAATGGCGATTACAGCAATCGCTACTGCTAACCAGGGCTAAACGCCCTGATTTATTGGCCGCAAGGCCGTTGACGAAAGAAGAGGCTAGGCTACTCAAGGATGTAGAGTAGGAACGAGCTCTTTATAATTAAAAGGAACCGATATGGCAGACATTATTAAAATGTTAGAGCAAGAAGAAATTGCTCGTTTAAACAAAACCATCCCTAGCTTTGCGCCAGGCGACACCGTGATCGTTGGTGTAAACGTGGTTGAAGGTACACGTAAACGTGTGCAGGCTTACGAAGGCGTGGTCATCGCCAAGCGTAACCGTGGCCTGAACTCATCATTTATCGTGCGTAAAATCTCTTCAGGTGAAGGCGTTGAGCGTACATTCCAGACTTACTCTCCACAAATCGCTTCTATCGAAGTGAAACGCCGTGGTGATGTTCGTCGCGCTAAACTGTACTACTTGCGTGAGCGTTCAGGTAAATCTGCACGTATTAAAGAAAAATTGGTTGCTCGCGAGAAAGACATCGCTGCAAACAACGCTTAATTTAAACGTTGCACAAAAAAGCCCTTCCTCAGAAGGGCTTTTTTATTGCCATCCACACATCATCGCCGGTTGCACCATGTGCAAGATTACAGTTTAATACGCTCATGAAGAGCTTTGATGATGAACTTGATGCCTTAGTCCCGGCGCCGTTTGGTTTTGTTGGTGTGCGCTGTGATGACACTGGTGAAACACTGCAGTTTTTACTGCATGCCTTACCAGTCAGGCCTAAGCCTAATCCACGCGCGCAAGCCATCGCTAAGCAGGTAGCCGCTTATCTCGAAAATCCACAACATGCTTGGCAGCCGATTATCTCTCATCGCGGGACGCCGTTTCAGCAACGTGTCTGGCAAGCCATGCGTGAGATTCCCGTGGGTGAAACGCGCACCTATAGCCAGTTAGCCGCTGCCGTACAGTCTGGTCCGCGTGCAGTCGCTAATGCCTGTGGCGCCAATCCTTTGCCTTTGTTTAATCCTTGTCACCGTATTGTGGCCAGCAACGGTTTGGGTGGCTTTATGCAAGGCATAGACGGTGGTTTGGACATCAAACGCTGGTTGTTGGCACATGAGCAGCGCCGTAAGTAAGTGATCAGATGCGGCAAAAAAAGAATGCTTTAATGGCAGCGTCAGATTCGCCCCAACTAGTCACGTTTCCTGAAATCGATATTTTTATCGACCAGCTCTGGCTCGAAGATGGCTTGTCAGCCAATACCTTATCCAGCTATCGCAATGATTTAAAAGGCTTTGCCGACTGGTGCGGCCAACAGACGCTGAACTTGTGGCAAGTGCAATCACAGGATGTACAAGCCTATTTGGCACATCGTTTTCCGTTGGTCAAAGTGCGTAGTATCAACCGTCTGATTGCCACCCTGCGCCGTTTTTATCGTTTTGCCCTGCTGGCAAACCTCATTAATCAAGACCCGACGCTGCATATCGAAGCGCCTAAGATGCCGAAGTCACTACCCAAAACGCTGAGTGAGTCACAGGTGGAAGACTTGCTGCATGCGCCAGATGTGAATGTACCTTTGGGTCTGCGCGACCGCGCTATGCTTGAGTTGCTGTATGCCAGCGGTTTACGTGTCTCGGAGTTGGTCAATGTGAGTATTGCCGAAGTCAGCACGCAAGACGGTGTGGTGCGCGTGACAGGGAAGGGCAGTAAAACTCGGCTGGTGCCCATGGGGCAAGAGGCGGCGGAATGGATAGACCGCTATTTGGCGATTGCACGGCCGGAGATATTGAAAGGCAGCTTGAGTGACGCCGTGTTCGTCACTGCACGCGGTGCGGCGATGACGCGGCATGCGTTTTGGCACATTATTCAGCGCTATGCCTTGCAAGCGGGCATTTCTCAGCATATCAGCCCACATGTGTTGCGGCATGCATTTGCTACGCACTTACTCAATCATGGCGCAGATTTGCGCGTGGTGCAGATGCTGCTTGGGCATGCCGATATTTCGACGACGCAGATTTACACGCATGTGGCTAGGGAGAGGTTGCAACAGTTGCATAAGGTGCATCATCCTAGAGGGTGATTTTTTTGGTGCGTCATTCCGGAGAATGCCGGAATCCAGGCATGGTGAGATAGCAATAAAAGGTTATTCTTTAGATTCGTTGTCTTACTCGTAGGGTGGGCATGGTTGCCTATGCGTTTGTAGTTTTCTGGTGGGTTGCTTTTCGCCTTTTCGGCGAGTTACTTTTCTTTGCTTGCCCAAAGAATAAGTAACCAAAAGAAATGCACCCCAGCTTCCGCTTGATTCCTGCGTTGCTCGTCAAAATAAGCGGTCACGAAACTCA
>NZ_SSGF01000033.1 GCF_008015755.1 Methylophilus sp.
ATCAATGGTAAAGACTACAACACGACAGTGATTACACGCGCTGATGGCAAGCTTGGCTTCAGTGTGAATGTTGCTGGTAACGAGCTGGCGGCTGACCCTGATAAGACTATCGATGCAAAAGTCACTGTGACTGACAACGCTGGTAACACAGCAAGCCAAACCACTCAGCTGACATATAGCCTTGATTTGACACCACCTGTGGCAACCATTGCTTTGGATGCTAACTTTGGTGGCGACGGTATTATAAACATTGCTGAGTCTCAGCCAGGAGTGAGTCAACCCGTCACAGGTACTGTAGGTGGCGAGGCTAAGCTTGGTGATCCAGTGGTCGTGACCATCAATGGTAAAGACTACAACACGACAGTGATTACACGCGCTGATGGCAAATTGGGGTTTAGCGTCAGTGTGCCGGGTTCTGAGCTGGTTGCAGATAATGACAAAACGATTGATGCCAAAGTTTCAACAACAGATACCGCAGGCAACGTTGGTATCGCAACCACTCAGTTAGGTTATGTGGTCGATAATGTTGCGCCTACTAAACCAACCATTGATAACATCTACGATGACTTTGGTGCAGTAAAAGGCAATGTGGCGAATGGCGGTGTGGCCGATGATTCAACACCAACATTAACCGGTAAGGCCGAAGCTGGAAGTACTGTTGCCATTTACGATGGTGCGACTAAAGTTGGTACTGCTGTTGCTGATAAAGATGGCAAATGGACATTTACACCAACGACAGACATTACCAAAGGCTTGCATAACTACACGGTCACGGCTACCGATAATGCAGGTAATACCAGTGTGCCAAGCGATAACTACGCATATACCTTGAATCAATCCCCAGTGTTTGTAACACTTAACGCACAAGCGAATGTTTCTGAAGACGGGTTGCCAGGTGGTTTACTCGATGCGGGTCCTTCCAACGTTATCGCAAGCGGCTCAATGGGTATTTCTGATCCAAATGGCGATTTGAAGAGTGTGACACTGACTGAGCCAACCACGACGTACACCTCAGGTGGGGCGACGATTACCTGGTCAGGCAACAACACTGGTACGTTGATTGGTTCTGCCAACGGTAAAGAAGTGATTCGAGTGTCTATCGACAGCAAAGGTGATTATGCGGTGCAGTTGTCTGGCCCGATTGATCATCCTGTTGCTGGGCAGGAAGACACATTGGCCATCAAGTTTGTTGTGAATGCTAATGATGCTGACAGCACGACTAAGGGTTCCATCACAGTCAATGTGTCAGATGACGCACCAACGGCAACGAATCAGACAGTCACAGCGACGAACTCTGCCAATACGAATGTCATGATTACACTAGATGTTTCCGGCAGTATGGACACCAGAGATGGTGTCAATAATCAGTCACGCTTGGCTAGTGCGATTCAGTCAGTGAAAAACCTGCTGGATAAATACGATGACATGGGTGACGTTAAGGTTGCATTGGTTGTGTTCGCCGGTTTAGATCAAACCAAACAATTAGGTAACGGATGGTTGAGTGTTGCAGAAGCTAAAGCATATTTAAATAATCTAGCAGCTGATGGGAATACTAACTATGATGCTGCATTAAACACTGCAATGAATGCGTTTGAATCTACAGGTAAATTGGAGAATGCTCAAAACGTCTCCTACTTCTTTACTGATGGCCAACCTAACCGTGGTTCAGGCTCAACTAGCAGCTTGTCAGGTTCTGAAAATAGTCGTTCAGATTCAGGCATACAACAAGCTGAAGAGGCAACATGGATCAATTTCTTAAACGATAACCACATCAAGTCTTACTCGATTGGTATTGGTTCAGGTGTCACTTCAAACACTGAGTTGAATCCTATTGCATATGACGGCCAAACGGGCGTAAACACTGATGGTGTCCGCGTGACATCATTTAACCAGCTTGACTCTGTTTTAAATGAAACTGTAAGCAGTTCAATCACTGGTAGCTTGTTGTCAGGTGGTGGCTTTGGTGCAGATGGTGGTTTTGTGAAGTCGCTTGCGGTAGAAGGGTCCACTTATACCTTTAACTCTACGACTGGTGCAATTACAGTCACTGGCACTAACAACAGTACCTATGATTCTGCAAGCCACAAATTGGTGATTACGACGGCACAGGGTACTTTGTTGGTAGATATGGATGATGGTTCTTTCTCATTCACGCCGAAAAACACCAGTGTTGCGGGAACAGCATCGATTAATTACACCTTGAGTGACAAAGATGGTGATACCAGCTCTGCTACGCTCACTGTGAACGTTGCCAAAACAGTGGCAGCTATTCCACAAGTTGCACCAGAAGTGTCGAATAGCTTGGGTGCGTCCGGCCTGATTACATTGCCTGGCTTGTTAAATGTCGACTTGCTCAATTTTGCAAGCCGTCAGGCATTCACTGCCAGTGATGTGAATAACAACATTAGCAGTGTCACGATTGCTTACAACACGTTATTGGGAGTCTCTTTAGGCTCATCATTCCTGACCTATTCACAAGCGGTAGCGGATGAGTTAGGCTTAAACGTAAGTTATAACCAGAGCAATGGCCTGCTTGGCTTGCTTGGGGCCAACGGTAAGATGGTTATTACCTCTGCAGATGGCAGCACGATTGATAACCTCGCGATTAACGAGTTCTTGTCTACGGTCAAAGCCGGTACGCAGATTTTGAATCTGGGCTTGTTCCAGAACTTTACGATTACCGCTAGCGACAGCACCAATCTGCAAGATAGCGAGTCTGCAAGCAACTTGATTAATCTGAACCTATTGAGCAGCAACAATTCCAGCTCAATTCTGAATGGTGACAGTGGTAGCAACACAATCAATGGCACATCAGGGGATGACATCATCTACGGTTTCGCTGGTAACGATACCTTGAATGGTAATGCCGGTAACGACATTTTGCGTGGTGGTGCAGGGGATGACAAATTGGATGGCGGTGCAGGCAACGATATCCTGATTGGTGGTAAAGGCAACGATACCCTGACAGGCGGGGCAGGCGTGGATGTGTTTAAGTGGGATCAGGGGGATGATGTTAAAGTGAATAATCTGGTGCCGCGTGACACGATCACTGACTTTAATAAGAGCTCTGTCAGCCAGGGTGGCGACATTCTGGATGTGCGTGATTTGTTGCAAGGCGAGAACGCAGGCAACTTGGTAAACTACCTCCATTTTGAAAAATCAGGCACCGATACGATTATCCACATCAGCTCTAATGGTGGTTTCGCAACCGATGCGCACAATGTGTCTGGTAGCTTTAGCAGTGGTAATACAACGCAGCAGATTGTATTGAGTGGTGTAGACCTGACGACAGGTCAGACATCTGATGCGGCGATTATCTCTAACCTCTTGTCTCAGCAAAAACTTATTACTGATTAATCATGAGTGGCTGAAAAAAAAGCGACCTTAGGGTCGCTTTTTTTATTATGGATCATTTCTTAATAGTGCTGATTTGTAATGATTTGGATTAACCGCAGATGATGTGTTGCTTATAAGGTCGATTTAAACTACTAACATATCTACAAATTGATTCACCGGAAGTGCTTCTAGCTTAGCTTGGTCTTGGCAGAGTGCTAAGATTTCAGCTTGTTTGGTGGAGTCAAATCGGCGAGCGAGGTTCACTTTAAACTTTTTCACTAGCTCAGGGATGCCTTCACCTCGGCGACGGCGGTGACCAATTGGGTATTCCACAGCGATATTCCTAGATTCTGTACCATCTTTAAAGAAGATCTGGATTGCATTGGCAATCGAGCGTTTCTCTGGGTCCAGATAGTCACGAGTGTATTCCGCTTTTTCGACGCACGTCATTTTGTCGCGTAAGGCATCAATGCGCGGATCGGCGGCGGCCTCATCTTCGTAGTCTAACGCGGTCAGGCTCCCTTTGAGCAAGCCGACGGCCGCCATATATTGAATACAGTGGTCACGGTCTGCCGGGTTGTTCATTGGGCCAGTTTTGTCGATGATACGGATGGCTGATTCATGGGTGGTGATGACAATTTTTTCAATATTGGCGATGTCATCCAATGTTTGCAAGCGCTTGCCGACTTCCTGGTTTAACTGGAATGCTGATTCCACTGCCGTTTGTGCGTGAAACTCGGCTGGGAAAGAGATTTTGAACAGCACTTGCTCCATCACATAGCTGCCGTAAGGGCGCTGGAACTTGAAGGTGTTGCCTTTAAATAGCACATCATAAAAGCCCCAAGTTTTTGCCGTTAAGGCGCTTGGATAGCCCATTTCACCCTGTAAGGTCATCCAGGCCAGGCGTACCGCACGTGAGGTGGCGTCACCCGCTGCCCAAGATTTACGGGAGCCGGTATTGGGGCTATGGCGGTAGGTACGCAGGCTTTGGCCATCGACAAAGGCGTTAGACACGGCATTGATAATGTCTTGCTTGTTGCCGCCTAATAATTTAGTCACCACAGCCGTTGACGCGATTTTGACCAAAATGACGTGGTCGAGGCCGACGCGGTTAAAACTGTTTTCAAGCGCCAGCACGCCTTGAATCTCATGCGCCTTGATCATGGCGGTCAGCACTTCTTTCATCGTCAATGGTGCTTTACCTTCAGCGACGTGTTTACGTGACATATAGTCAGCAGAAGCCAGAATACCCCCTAGGTTGTCAGAGGGATGGCCCCATTCAGCCGCCAGCCAGGTGTCGTTAAAGTCCAGCCAGCGGATCATGGCACCAATGTTAAATGCCGCCAAAATAGGGTCTAACTGGTAAGAGGTGCCTGGTACTTTGGCGCCATTCGGCACAACAGTCCCGGCAATCACTGGCCCCAGTAGTTTGGTGCAGGCGGGGTAGTCCAACGCTTCAAAACCACAGCCCAAAGTATCCATCAGGCAATTACGGGCGGTGTCATACGCCTCACTGGAGTTGATTTCATAATCTGCCACGTAGTTGGCAATATCCACAATGACCTGGTCTGGGTCGGGACGGACGTTAGAAATATGGGCTGACATAATGTGTTTCTTTCAAATAAAAAGATTAAGCCACAGAGTAACAGAGGCTAAAAAAGCACGGGTTTCTCTGTGCTCTCTGTGTCCTCTGTGGCTAGACTAAGTTAACGTTTTTCCAGCGGCACAAATGGCCTGTTGTCGGGCCCGTTGTATTCGGCGTTCGGGCGAATAATTTTGTTGTCTATCCGTTGCTCAATCGCGTGCGCGACCCAGCCGGTGGTGCGTGAGATCACAAAAATAGGCGTGAACATGCCAGTAGGGATGCCCATCATGTGATAGCTGGAGGCGCTGTACCAATCCAGGTTGGGGAACATTTTTTTCTCGTTCCACATGATGTCTTCAATGCGGGCCGAAATGTCAAACAATTGCATATTGTCGGCATCTGCACACAGCGATTTGCTGACGGCTTTAATGGATTCATTACGCGGATCGGCAATGGTATAGACCGGATGACCAAAGCCAATGATGATTTCTTTGCGTGCCATTCTGGCTTTGATATCGGCCTCAGCTTCATCTGGCGACTGGTAGCGTTCGATAATCTCCATCGCCGCCTCATTGGCACCGCCGTGTTTGGGGCCACGTAAAGCACCAATCGCACCCGTGATGCAGGAATACAAATCAGATAGCGTGCCCGCGATCACGCGAGAGGTAAAGGTGGACGCATTAAACTCATGTTCTGCATAAAGTACCAGCGAGGTGTTCATAGCCTTGATGTGCAGCGCTGACGGTTTTTTGCCGTGCAATATGTGCAGAAAGTGCGCCGCGATAGAGTCATCATCGGTTTCTACCTCAATACGCACGCCGCGGTGGCTAAAGTGATACCAGTAAATGAGAATAGACCCAAAGCAGGCAATCAGGCGGTCCCCCAGCGCTTGTGCGCCAGCGGTATTGCGGTCAACCGCTTCCGGTTCTAAGGTCCCCAACATCGAGCAACCCGTGCGCATCACATCCATGGGATGCGCATTGGCAGGAATCTGTTCCAGCACGGCTTTAAGTGCACTGGGCAGGCCGCGTAGCTTTTTGAGCTTTTGATGATAGGCGGTGAGTTGTGGTTGGGTGGGCAGCTCGCCGTATATCAGCAAATAAGCGACTTCTTCGAAAGTGGCATGTTTAGCCAGTTCAAGGATATCGTAACCACGGTAATGCAAGTCATTACCGCTATGGCCTACGGTACAAATGGCCGTGGTGCCTGCAGCCACACCGGCCAGCGCGACGCCTTTTTTGCGTTTGGGGGCTTCGGTAGCGGGTGTGGTTGAATCTGTGGTGGTGTTCATCACTAAACTCCTTGTATTCTGTTGCGCGACTTTATTTGGTATACAGCGCGTCTAGTTTCTGTTCAAAAATGTGGTAGCCCAGATGCTCGTAAAGATCGGCACGCGTTTGCATCAAATCCAGCACATTCTTTTGTGTGCCGTCTTTGCGCACGCCTTGATACACCTTGAGCGCTGCCTGGTTCATGGCGCGGAAGGCCGACAATGGATACAGCACCATGCCCACGCCAACTGTGGCCAGTTCATCTACGGTGAACAGCGGCGTAGAGCCGAATTCGGTAATATTGGCCAGCACTGGCACTTTGACGGCGTCGACAAACTGCTGATACATGTTGAGGTCTGTCATCGCTTCTGGAAAAATCATGTCTGCTCCGGCTTCTACACAAGCGCAAGCGCGATCGATGGCTGACTGCAAACCTTCGACGGCCAGTGCATCGGTACGTGCCATGACGACAAAATCATCATCAGGTTTGGCATCGACTGCTGCTTTCACGCGGTCTACCATTTCGTCCAGGCTCACAATCGCTTTGTTAGGGCGGTGACCACAGCGCTTGGCGATGACCTGGTCTTCAATGTGCACGGCTGCTGCACCTGCTTTGGCTACACTTTTAATCGTGCGCGCAATATTAAATGCGCCGCCAAAGCCGGTATCAATATCCACCAGTAGCGGGGTATCCACCGCGTCGGTAATCCGGCGGACATCGACCAGCACATCTTCCAGGCCGGAAATCCCCAGGTCAGGCAGGCCCAAAGAACCGGCCGCCACGCCACCACCAGATAAATAGATGGCTTGAAACCCTGATTGTGTCGCCAGCATGGCGTGATAAGCGTTGATCGCGCCTATGATTTGCAATGGTTTTTCGGCGGCGAGTGCGGCACGAAAGCGTGCACCTGCTGAAGTTGTTTGTTGCATATTTGAATCCTTAATTTTTTGCCACAGAGAACACAGAGTTCACAGAGAGAGTCCTTCAACATTGATTGAATACTCATAAACTGAGTAGAAAAGTCTCAGGTTTTCTCTGTGTGTTCTGTGACCTCTGTGGTTAAGTATTAAAAAAATGCTTTTTCAGCATCTTCCGGCATGGCAACCCCAGTTTGCTTGGCTTTTTGCAGCACTTCCCAGAAGTAACGATAGGTCGCGCGGTCATGCAATTCACCGGCATACTGAATCGGGCCCCAGTCTGCCGCTTGCGCAGCCAGCAGAATATTGGCGGCGTCAGTCACCTCGTCGTAGTTGGGTTTCATGGCATCCACAATCGCCTGAATTTGCGTTGGATAAATACTCCACATGCGCATAAAACCAAACTCGTTGCGCGCCCGTGAGGCGTCGCTGTAGGTCACTTCTACGTTTTTCAGGTCCAGCGTCACGTTGTGCGCAGGCACCACGCCATTAGCCAGGGCTGCAGAGACGACTTCAGCTTTGGCACGTGCCAGCAAGCGGTGGTCAAACTGGCCAGGGCTGCGCATAGCTGTAGCAGGGATCGCGCCATGGTGCGCACTGACAAAGTCCATCAGACCGAAATCCAATACCTGTAACCAGGGCAGTTGCGCAATCTCGTGCACTTGCCTGAGTGCGCCATGGGTTTCAATCAGGATATGCACCGGTATTTCACGCATGATGCCGTGCTGTTTTGCCACTTGCTGAATGTAGCTGATCATTTCACGTGCTTGTGCGATGTCTGTGCATTTAGGAATCGTGATATAGCTAAGCACTTCACCGGCGCCACCAACCAAAATATCAATGTCTTTTTTCCAATGCGGATGGGTGTAGTCATGAATACGCGCACCGGCCATCTTGTATTGGTTGGCCGCAGAGTTCAGCACACGCACAATCATTTCGGCATGTACTAGTTCCTGGCCGCTGGCGGCACCGTCTTCGCAGTCGCAGGTAATATCAAACACCGGGCCAACCCCATTAGGCGTGGCCGGGTCTTGCAGTGATAATGCTTTTAGAATCAGCTTTTCACTACCTGCAAAGTGTTCACAGGCCGGAATTACCGGAAACGGTTTTTCGCCGCCAAAAAGAGCCTGATTGGGATGAACAGCCATGTTTAGTTTCCTTTGCGTGGAATAAGAACGGTATAGTCGAGATCGAGCACCACGTGCGGGTGATAACCCTGCGTGGTTTTAATGTTTTCCAGCGTCGCGGGCGGCATATTCTTCACACCCACCATCCGTAAGCGCAACGCGCCTAATTCCGCATGGGGCAGGGACCATTTATCCAGCACCTTAGTCATGCAGTAAATGGTGTCACCGGCATAGCTCGGATTGGCATGCGTGCCGCCATTAATCGCCACAATCGCTATGGCATTTTCCAAGCCTTCGTAACTCAAGGTGCGGCAGGCTGAAATCACCACACCGCCATAGACCAGGCATTGGCCTTGCGGCGTGCTTTTCATCAGGTGAGCATCAAAGTGCAGGCGCGCATTGTTCTGGTATAAATGCGTGGCCATGGTATGGTCGCTTTCATTGATGGTCAGACCAGATGGGTGACGCAGACATTCGCCGACTTCGTAGTCATCCCACCAGTATTTGCCACCGGTGGCGGTGCCCAGGCTGCTGTTCAGTGTAAAGTTGGCTGGAATCGCTAATGATTCTGCGCTCACAAACTCCGGCAGCTCAGGAATCACTGTTTCTGGCGCAGGGGCTTCTAGGTTCTTTTTGTGCACCATGACCCAGCGCACCCAGCTCAGTACTGGTTGTTGGTGCTGGTTGATGCTGGTAGAGTGTACCCAAACCACGCCATTTTTGCCGTTAGAATTCTGTTTGAGGCCAATCACTTCACTGGCGGTGGTCAGCGTATCGCCGACGTACACCGGCTGTATAAAACGCACGTCGGCGTAACCCAGGTTAGCCACGGCATTAACTGAAATGTCAGGCACAGTTTTACCAAAGGCAATATGAAACGCCAGCAGGTCATCAATCGGCGCTTGTGTATAGCCTAATGACTGCGCAAGTGGCTCGCTGCAATGCACCGGGTTACGTGCGCCCGTGAGCGCAATATACAGCGCCGTATCGCCAGCCGTGATGGTACGTGGCGTGGCGTGCTGGATGATTTCACCCAGTACAAAGTGTTCAAAAAAACGTCCGGTGTTGATTTTTGTGCTCATGTTCAACTCCTTTATATGAACTCTTCTTCCAGCTCGGCAATGGCCGCTGCCAGTTGAATCAAGCGTTGTGCGGCTTTGATATGGTGATGTTCGACCAATTTGTCATTCACTACCACCGTGCCGCGCCCAACTTCATTGGCTTCTTTGAGGGCTTTGATAATCAGCCGTGCATGCTCAACTTCTGCGCGCTGCGGCGTATAGGCGTCATTGCAGTAGGCAATTTGCGCCGGATGCACCAGAGATTTACCGTCCATGCCAATGTCGCGACCAATGCGGCACGCATATTCAAACGAATGCATGTTTTTAAAGTCTGAGGTGATGCCGTCAATCACACCTTTGCCATAAGCGCGTGCGGCCAATATCACCAGGGATAAAGAAGTCAGAATGGCGGAGCGTTCATGCGTCACGCGGGCGTGTAGTTGTGAAATCAGGTCTGAGGTCGCCATTACCATACAGATCACGCGATCGGAGGCGGCGGCAATTTCCTTGGCGTTTAACACGGCCAGCGGACTTTCTATCATCACCATCATGGGCACGTCTTTGCCGCCCGCATCATCTAATAATTGCTGCGCCTGCAACACATCCTCGCGTGACTCTATATTAGGAAACAGGATCGCATCGGCACCGATGTTGGCCACCGCTTGAATATCGTCATGGCCCCAGATCGAGTGCAGGTCGTTGACGCGCACCACGACTTCTCTTTTGCCATAGCCGCCTTCTTTAACTGCATTCACCACGTTATGGCGTGATTGGATTTTGGCATCGACCAGAATAGGGTCGCCCAAGTCAAGGATGACAGAGTCGGCCGCAAGCGTGCGTGCACGTTCCAGATAATGCTGGTTACAGCCGGGAACGTATAGCATCGAGCGTCTTGGTCTGAGTGCATATGACATGGGGTTTCCTTCGTTGCGGCAAGAAATTGGATTTATTATTCATGAATAAAAAAAGTGTGTCAACAAATATCTTATGTCTTATATAAGATATAAAACAGTGGACAACAAAAAAACGCTGTGATATAAATTAAAAAACTTATTTTAGGTGCAATTTAATGGTGCCAATCATGAATGGAGTCAGATCTATGGATAAGCAGTTGGGGTCACCGAGTTACAGGCCGCTGTATGACCAGATTAAGGTGCTAATCACGCAAAGCTTGATCGGAGGGGAGTGGCGTCCAGGCGATATGATTCCCAGTGAGATTGACCTGGCGCAACGATTTAAAGTCAGTCAGGGCACGGTGCGCAAGGCGATTGATAGCTTGGCGACAGAAAATATCTTGATCCGTCGCCAGGGTAAAGGCACCTTTGTAGCCACGCACAACCAGGACGACGTCAAGCTGCGCTTTTTGCGCCTGACCGCTGAAAACGGCCAAAAGGAAATGCTGCAGAATGAGTTTATCTCCTGCATTAAAGGCAAGGCCAGTGTGCATATTGGCAAGGTGCTGGAAATGAAAGCCGGTGCCACGACCATTGATGTGAAGCGCTTGCTGACATTTTCCGGTAGGCCATTGATTTATGACCATATTATTGTGCCTGCCGCACCGTTTAAAGGTTTGAACCGCGCCAAGGTCGAAGAAAGCAATGGCTCGATGTATAGCATGTATGAGTCGCAGTTTGGCGTGCGTATGATCCGCGCCGAAGAGCGGATTAAAGCCGTGGCAGCCGATGCCGAAGTCGCGAAAGCATTGGGCTTGAAAGAAGGTTATCCATTGCTGAGTATAGAGCGCGTGTCATTTACTTATGGCGATAAGCCGATGGAGTGGCGTTTGGGCTTGTGTTTGACGGATGATCACCACTACATGAGCGAACTGGAATAGGGAGACTTTTTGAAAACGCATTTTCGCGTTGTTGGACTTAGCTTGCTGTACTGATCGTAAATTCTGCGCTTGTCCGTCTAACCAAAATGCATTTTGAAGAGTCTTGTTTGAACTCAAGGCTGTTGTAATAGAAAGAAGAGATCACAAATGGACGATTTAAAGCAACGTGCGCTGGATTACCACCAGTTTCCCAAACCAGGGAAACTAAGCGTGGAATCGTCCAAGCCTTGTGCGACACAGCACGATTTATCGCTGGCTTATACGCCAGGCGTAGCTATGCCAGTGCTCGAAATTGAGGCGGATCCAGCCAATGCCTATAAATATACCAATAAAGGGAATTTAGTGGCGGTGATTACCGACGGCACTGCGGTGTTAGGCTTGGGTAATGTTGGCGCCCTGGCGGGCAAGCCTGTCATGGAAGGCAAGGGTGTGTTATTCAAGCGCTTTGCTGATATTGATGTGTTTGATATTGAGGTCAACGCTGCGACGCCGGATGAGTTTATCCAGACCGTAGTGAATATCGCACCAACCTTTGGTGGTATTAACCTCGAAGATATTGCTGCGCCACACTGTTTTTATATCGAAAACGAATTGAAAAAGCGCCTGGACATCCCGGTATTTCATGATGATCAGCATGGCACGGCGGTGATCGTCGCCGCCGCTTTGTTAAACGCACTTGAGCTCCAAGGCAAAACGTTGCCCCGCGCCAAAATTGTGTTTTTAGGCGCGGGCGCAGCGGGTTGTTCGTGTGCCAAGTTACTCAAGTTAATGGGCGCCACCAATATCACCATGGTCGATCGCAAAGGCGTGCTGGATACCAGTCGTGATGATTTGCATGATAACAATCGTGAACTGGCGATTGCAGCAGGCAATGTCAACACGCTGGCGGATGCCATGCAGGGCGCTGATGTGTTTATCGGTGTATCCGCTAAAAATGGGTTGCCAGCAGAGTTGGTGACTAGCATGGCGGCCAAGCCGGTGATTTTTGCTTTAGCGAATCCTGATCCTGAAATTTTACCCAGCCAGGTCTTTGCCTTGCGTGATGACGTGATTATGGCCACCGGCCGCAGCGATTTCCCTAACCAGGTCAACAATGCCTTGTGTTTCCCTTATCTGTTTCGCGGTGCACTAGATGCTAAAGCCAAACAGATTACCGAGCAGATGAAAGTTGCCGCTGCCAAAGCGCTGAGCCAGTTGGCGCGCGAGCCAGTGCCTGCGCAGGTACTTGAGGCGTATCAGTTACAGTCTTTATCGTTTGGAAAAGACTACATCATCCCTAAACCGTTTGATCCACGTTTGATGGAATACGTGGCTGGCGCCGTGGCGCGCGCGGCCAACGCAGTTGAGTAAGTGTCGTTAGCATGATTGTTAAAAAGCAAAAAAAACAGCGGCCCAAGAATCTGGATTTATTCACGATTCGCTTGCCGGTGAATGCCGTGGTGTCCATTTTGCACCGCGCCAGTGGGGTGGTGCTGTTTTTGATCCAGCCATTGTTGTTGTGGGCCTTGTATTTGTCGTTGTCGAGCGCACAAGGCTATGCCAGCGTGGCCGCGCAATGTCAGCAATGGCCAGTCAAGTTGCTGATCACTGTACTGGCGGGTGCATTTTTTCATCATTTTTATGCCGGTATTCGCCATCTGGCGATGGATGTGCACTGGATGACGACATTGCAAAAAGCGCGCTTTTCGAGCCGTGTGGTGTTGTGGCTGGTCGCTGTCACCATGGTGAGCGTGATCTGGGCGATCTGGGTGAAAGGCGAGTATGTTGTTTGAGTTACTGACCGCCAAATACCCAGGCATGCGTCGCTGGTTGACGCAGCGTTTGTGTGCGCTGTCGATGGCGGTGGTCTTGCTGTTGTTGTGGTTGCGCGTGATGTGGCTGTCGCCACAAAGTTTTAATGAGTGGCAGGCCTTATTTGCACCATGGTGGTGGCGCTTGCTGACGCTGTGGTTTTTTGTCTGCATGCTGTTGCATGCCTGGTTGGGCGTGCGGGATGTGCTGCGTGATTATGTGCCGCATTTAGGTAGTCGCAATGTGTTGCAATGGCTGGTGAATATCTCGGTATGTGGCAATGCGCTAGCCGTGATGTGGATTTTATTTGGAATGGATTTTTAAGGTGAGTGGCATGACCAATACAGCCAATACGACCGGTGCAAGCAAACTTCAGCATCATCAGGTAGATGCCGTCATCATTGGCGGTGGCGGTGCAGGCCTGCGTGCCGCGCTGCAACTGGCTGAGTCAGGTGCCGATGTCGCCGTCTTGTCCAAAGTGTTCCCAACTCGCTCACACACCGTGGCGGCGCAGGGGGGTATCGCAGCAGCGCTGGGTAATGTGTCTGACGATAACTGGCTATGGCATATGTATGACACCATTAAAGGCTCGGATTACCTAGGTGACCAGGATGCGATCGAGTTTATGTGCCGCAATGCCGCCAAAGCGATTATCGAGCTGGAGCATTTTGGCATGCCGTTTGACCGCCTGGAAAACGGCCGTATTTTTCAACGCCCATTTGGCGGCATGACGCGCAATTTTGGTGAAACACCGATTTCACGTACCTGCGCCGTGGCAGACCGCACCGGCCATGCCATGTTGCATACCTTGTATCAGCGCAATATTAAAGCCAATACCCAGTTTTTAATCGAGTGGTTTGCACTCGACCTCATTCGAGATAGCGACGGCGATGTGCTGGGCGTGATCGCGCTGGAAATTGAAACTGGTGATATCCATGTCATTCACGCCAAAGCCACCATGCTGGCGACGGGCGGCGGTGGCCGTATTTTTCAGGCCAGTACCAATGCCTATATCAATACCGGCGACGGTTTGGGCATGGCGGCGCGGGCGGGCTTGCCTTTGCAGGATATGGAATTCTGGCAGTTTCACCCGACCGGCGTACTCAATGCCGGGGTGCTGATTACCGAGGGCGTGCGCGGCGAAGGGGGTTATTTAGTCAATAGCGACGGCGAGCGCTTTATGGAGCGCTATGCGCCCAGTGCCAAAGACCTCGCTAGCCGTGATGTGGTGTCGCGCGCCATGGCAACTGAAATTAAAGAAGGCCGCGGCATCGGCAAGCATAAAGATGCGGTGTTTCTCAAGCTGGATCATTTAGGCGAAGACATCATCAGCAAGCGCCTGCCTGGCATTCGCGAAATTGCCAAAACCTTTGCTGGCGTTGACCCAACGAATGATCCTATCCCAGTGGTGCCGACGGCGCATTACATGATGGGAGGCATCCCGACCAATCTCGACGGTCAGGTGGTGATGCATGACGGGCAGTCTGAACGCGTTGTCAATGGATTGTATGCCGTGGGTGAATGTGCCTGTGTGTCTGTGCATGGCGCCAATCGTTTGGGTTCCAATTCCCTGTTAGACCTGGTGGTATTTGGTAAAGCCGCAGGCGACAAAATGGCCGCCGATATCGCCACCAGCAAAGCGCATAAACCCTTACCCGCCAATGTCGCCGATGCCACGCTGGCACGTGTGAATCGGTTGGAAAGCGCTGGCGCTGGCGAAAAAGTAGCCGAAGTTGGCTTGATTATGCGCCAAACCATGCAAAAACACTGTGGCGTGTTCCGTTTCCCTGATTTGCTGGAGCAGGGCGTTGATGCGATTAAACAAGTCGACCTGCAAGCACAGCACTTGAGAATTACCGATAAAAGCAAAGTATTTAACACCGCCCGCGTCGAAGCGTTGGAGCTGGATAACCTGATGCAAGTGGCGCAGGCCACCATGCAAGCGGCACATGCCCGCCAGGAAAGCCGCGGCGCGCATGCGCGTGAAGATTATCCTGAGCGTGACGATGCACAGTGGCTCAGCCATTCGCTGTATTTTGCCCATGAGCAAAAACTGGCCTATAAACCGGTGCGCCTGAATCCATTGACCGTAGAACCATTTGAGTTGAAGAAAAGGGTGTATTGATATGCGTTTCTCTATCTATCGTTTTAACCCGGACGTAGACACAAAACCCTATATGCAGGATTACGACGTCACGCTGGAAGACAGCGACCAGATGTTGCTGGATGCCTTGATGCGCATTAAAGAGCTGGATGAGTCGCTGAGTATGCGTAAGTCCTGCCGTGAAGGTGTCTGTGGTAGCGATGCCATGAATATCAATGGTAAAAACGGCCTAGCCTGTATTACCAAACTCAGTGAGTTGCAGGAGCCGGTGGTGTTACGTCCCATGCCTGGCCTGCCGGTGATCCGTGACCTAGTGGTCGACATGACGCAGTTTTTTGACAACTATCACTCGGTGATGCCGTATTTGCAAAACCATGACACGCCGCCAGACACCGAGCGCCTGCAAAGCCCGGAAGACCGAGCCAAGCTTGATGGTATGTATGAGTGCATTTTATGCGGCGCTTGCACCACCTCGTGTCCGAGCTTCTGGTGGAACCCGGACAAGTTTGTCGGTCCGGCCGGGCTGATGCAGGCCTACCGTTTTATTGCCGATAGCCGCGACCAGGAGCAGGACGCGCGCCTGGAAAACCTAGAAGACCCTTACCGTTTGTATCGTTGCCATAACATCATGAACTGTACCGATGTGTGCCCGAAAAAACTCAATCCGAATGCGGCGATTGCAGCGATTAAAGACCTCAAGATTGAAAAGGCCAAGGCACATAATGCAGCCAAGTCAGGCGATGCAAAACCAGGCAAGAAAATTTTTGGCATCAAGGTGTTATAGGAGCGCTAATGTTGAATGCGGAAATTTTACGTGAAGCAGAGCAGCGGCGCCTGACCTGGCGTTGCCGCCGAGGCATGCTCGAGCTGGATATCGTGTTGCAACGCTTTGTCAGTGAGCACTTTAGCGGATTAACGCTGGCCGAAATGGAACAGCTCGATGCCTTGCTTGAACTGCCAGACAACATGTTTTGGGACTTGATACAGGGTGTCAACTCACAACCTGGCATGGCGGAATCCGCCGCTATTCTTGAAAAATTAAGAGCGAGCCGACCGACGGCAGAACAGGAAACCGCATGAGTCAGCACATGGGAGAAGAGCCAATTGCACTGGATGCCAGCGCATTGGGGGATTACTGGCCAGGCATACAGCTGTATTACCCGCCGGTGAAGTATGCACCGAGCCTGGGCATTTATGAAGACATGGAGCAGGCGGCTAACCGCATGGTTAAGCACGCCCATTTCACCAATGCGCATACGCTGATTTTTGACCTGGAAGACGGCTGTCGACAGAAAGAAATGAGCCGCACTTTGCTGCGCCAGGAGTTGCCCAAGCTGCGCAAGGTAAATGAACGCGTGACGATTGCCATTCGTGCCAATTCCTTCCGTACTGACGAGTACGAAGAGGATATGAAACTGGTGCGCGACATGGGCGAGTATATCGACGTCGTCATGCTGGCCAAGGCGGGGGAGTCTTACGGCGCGGCTGAAGTGCGCGATCTGTCCAGCTTTTTGCTCAGTATCAATCCGCATATCACCATCCAGCCGATTATCGAGCACCCGAAGTCGCTCAAAATCGCGCCGGAACTCATGCAATACGACACCGTGAAACACGTGGTGTTTGGTATTCATGACTTTTCAAAAGCGCTGGGCATCCACATCACGCCCGAGCACTGGATTGAAGAATTATTTTACTTTATTAACCAGCTGATTTTTGAAGCCAGGATTGCCGGTAAAGGCGTGATTGGCGGCGTGGAAACATTGATCGGCAGCAACATCATGCCAGACAAGTTTGTCGAGCCGCACGATGTGCGCCGCTGGCTGGATTTGCATGGTGATCACGAGTCACGCGTGGTGTACAAGCATGCCTGCCAGGAGGCCGCGATGGGCCTGACCGGCAAGCAGGTGATCCATCCTGGCCATATCCATTTGTGTAAAACCGCTTATACACCGTCACCGACTGAAATTAACCAGAAAGTGGCCATTTTAAAAGCGGCGATTGAAGCGGATGCCTTGCTAGGTGGTGCGATCAAGTTTGATGGCGAAATGCTGGATCCACCCATGTTTGGTAAAGCCTTGCAGACCTTGCTGCGCGCACATGCCTTGCGTGCGCTCAAAGTGAGCGATATGGAGTTTGCATTACATGTCTTGCAGTTGATGCCAGCGCAAGTAGTCCGCCAAAACTGGCCTTATGGCATTTTGCTTTAAGAAATTCATTTTTAGCGCGAATCGCGGTGTTGCAGGCTGTTATTCATGGGTACTCGAAATCCTCATGTACTTTAAGTACATTCCGGTTTCTGTGTTCCGTGCGCCTTGTGCTTCATCCCGCTCGCGCATTGATGCGTCTATTTGAGAGATTTTAAAAAGCATTTTCAAAAGAAATGCAAAATCAGCATCGCATAAACCATGCATGCACAGAGTGAATGGAAAGGTTTGAACATGACACAGTTAGCCCCTTATCCACAATGGCAATGGGATATCCCTGAGTTTTTTAATATCGGGGTAGCTTGTAGTGATCGCCATCTGGGCACGGCCAAAGCCGAGGAAATTGCCATGATTGTAGAGGACGACACCTTTGGCACCAGTACTATCACCTTTGGCGAACTGGCTAGCCGTACTGACCGCTTTGCCCAGGTATTGCGTGAGTTGGGTGTGGCGCCGGGGGACCGTGTGTTGATTCGCCTGCCTAACAGTCTGGATTATCCAACCGCTTTTTTAGGCACCATGAAAACTGGCGCAATTTCGGTGCCAACCTCTACGTTGCTTACCGCAGAGGAGGTGGCTTATCTGGCGAAAGATTCTGGTGCTGTCGTGCTGGTGACCGATGCTGCCGCCTGGGCGGGGATGTCGACCAAAATGCAGCAGAATATTGCACAGACGCCTCACCTCAGGCATATCATATTGACGCAATTACAAACCGAACTCTCTGATTCGACGGTATTTAATGTATTGTCACTGGAAGTGGCATTGGCTGCCGTGCAACAGGCTGCCCCGGCCTATCAGACCCGTAGCGACGATGCGGCTTATCTGGTGTATACCTCGGGCACGACAGGTTATCCCAAAGGCGTGTTGCATGCGCACCGTGCCTTGCTGGGGCGCCAAACCGCGGCGCAATACTGGTTTAACTATAGCGAAACTATGCAAGACCGCATCATGCATTCTGGCAAGTTTAACTGGACCTATGTGCTGGGTACGGGCCTCATGGATCCGTTATACCTGGGCAAAACAGTGATTGTGCATGAGGGTAAAAACGATGCGCAAAAATGGCTGGACCTGATCGCCAAGCATGGTGCCACCATTTTTATCGGCGTGCCGACCATTTATCGCCAGTTGCTGCAAAAAACACAGGCCGCCCAAGCCGACGTGCCTAGTGTGCGTCATTTTATGAGTGCCGGTGAGCATTTGTCAGACGAAGTGCTGACGCAGTGGCGTGAGCGCTTTGGCCTGGATATTTATGAAGCCGTTGGCATGAGTGAGTTCTCATACTACCTGTCGCAAAGTGTGTTCCGGCCGATTCGTGCCGGATCCGCAGGCTTCCCGCAACCCGGGCACGCTATTGTGCTGCTGAATCCTGAAACGCTAGAACCGGTCGCTGAAGGCGAGGAGGGCATGATTTGCGTGCCTGATAACGATCCTGGCTTGTTTTTAAACTACTGGAACCTGCCGGAAGAAACGGCCAAATACAAACACGATGGCTACTTTTTTACGGGCGACTATGCAAAATACGACGCCGATGGTTATCTGTGGTTTTTGGGCCGCAAGGACGACATTATCAAGAGCTTTGGTTACCGCGTGTCACCGTACGAGATTGAACGAGTTTACAAAGGCCATCCGGCGGTGGCGGATTGTGCCGCTGTGGGGGAAGAGATTGAAAAAGACAAGCTGCTGGTGGTGATTTATGTCATCCCTAAACCGGAGGCCGAGATTGCGCCAGAAGAACTGATCGCCTTTGGTAAGCAGAATCTGGCTGCCTATAAAGCGCCGAAAACCGTCTATTTGGCTCACGAGTTTCCACGCACCAAAAATGGTAAAATCTTGCGTAAAGATGTCAGCCCCGCCATTGCCTATTTAAAAAGCAATGCCCGTTGAAGATGCCGCCTAATGAACAACTAATGGCAAAGAAACCCCATGGCCCTGATTAAAACCCAAGACTTTATCGAGAGTATTGCAGATGCTTTGCAATATATCTCTTATTACCATCCTGAGGATTATATCCAGGCGCTGGCGGCTGCTTATGACAAAGAGGCATCACCCGCGGCCAAAGATGCGATTGCACAGATTTTGACCAATTCGCGCATGTGCGCGGAGGGTAAACGCCCGTTGTGCCAGGATACCGGCATCGTAGTGGCATTTATCAAGGTTGGCATGCAGGCGCGCTTTGAAGGTGATATGACCATTGAAGAAATGGTCAACGAAGGCGTGCGTCGGGCTTATCTGCACCCTGACAATACCTTGCGTGCCTCAATTGTGAATGACCCGGCGGGTGCGCGTAAAAATACACGCGACAACACGCCAGCGATTACCCATGTCGAGATGGTGGCCGGCGATAACGTCGATATCCAGATTGCGGCAAAAGGTGGCGGCTCTGAGAATAAATCCAAGCTGGCGATGTTGAACCCCAACGAAAGCATTGTCGACTGGGTGCTGGAAGTCGTACCTGAGATGGGCGCTGGCTGGTGCCCACCGGGTATGTTGGGCATAGGCATAGGTGGCAGTGCAGAAAAAGCCATGCTGCTGGCCAAAGAGTCACTGATGGCACCGATTGATATCCAGGCCTTGCAGGCACGTGGTGCGCAAAATCGCATTGAAGAACTGCGGTTGGAGCTGTATGAAAAGGTCAATCAGTTAGGCATAGGCGCGCAAGGGCTGGGCGGTTTGACGACCGTGCTCGATGTGAAAATTCTGGATTATCCGACCCACGCGGCGAGTTTGCCGGTGGCGATTATCCCTAACTGTGCAGCCACACGGCATGTGCACTTTACGCTGGATGGTTCTGGTGCGGCTGTACTGACGCCCCCAAGCCCGGATATTTACCCGGATGTGCACTGGGCACCTAGCCCGCAAGCCAAACGAGTAAACCTGGAAACCGTGACGCGTGAAGAAACACAGGCCTGGAAAACTGGCGATACCTTGTTGCTCACAGGAAAAATCCTGACGGGCCGTGATGCGGCGCACAAGCGCATCCAAACCATGCTGGCTAACGGTGAGCCCTTGCCGGTGGATTTTACCAACAAGTTTATTTACTACGTCGGCCCGGTGGAAGCGGTGCGTGACGAAGCGGTGGGCCCCGCTGGGCCAACGACTGCAACGCGTATGGATAGCTACACTGATATGATGCTCAACACCGGTTTACTAGGTTCGATTGGTAAAGCCGAGCGCGGCGAAGAAGCGCTGGTCGATATTGCCAAGCATAAATCGGTATACCTGATGGCCGTGGGTGGCGCGGCATATCTGGTCAGCAAGGCGATTAAAAAGTCCCGCGTGCTAGCGTTTGCCGAATTAGGCATGGAAGCGATCTATGAGTTTGAGGTCGTCGATATGCCAGTGACCGTCGCAGTCAGTGCAGATGGTGAGTCTGTGCACAATACCGGCCCGGCATTATGGAAAAAAACCATTGCTTTGCACGCGGTTTAATCACCACCAGTAATGTGAGCGCAATCACTGTGAGGACGCACGAATTGGTGAAAGATACGTCATACGACTAAATGTCATCATGGAGTGAGTATGATAAAAATAAACACTGGGGTAATGGGTTTGATGGCCGGTTTGGCCATCAGTATCAGTTTACCTGCGCATGCCGAGTCTGCGCTGGAGTATTTTACCGATAGCAGCGGCCGCTATGGCGGGCCATCGCTGGAGGATCAGGTGGCTTTGATGGACAGAGATCACAACGGTTTTGCCGATGTGTTTGAAGTGCGAGCCTACCTGGAAAAGCAGCACGGTAAAGGTTACCAGAAAGAATTACTGGATAAATGGGAGTCGTCTGCTCAGGGTAAGAGTTGCAGTACCCCATTTGCCAAAGAGTTATATGGAGACAGTACGCGCTGACCGCATGAGTGTTGTTTTGTTGCTGTCGGCGGCTGTCAATTGCGTCAATTGCTGGAATGTTACAAGCAGTTAACATTCTGGCGGATGGACTGGATTATAATCAAACGAGAAGAAATCCTCGCGGTCAGCCTCTGGTTGGTGTGTCACACACCTGGTGATTCGTCTAAGAAAAAGTGCTGACCCGTTCCCCGACTTTTGTTTTATTGGTAGAGCCTACACATCATGTTACAAGCATACGAAACTCACGTTAAAGAGCGCGCCGCGCAAAACTTACCTCCTTTACCGCTCAATGCAGAACAAGTCGCTGCACTGGTCGAGCTATTAAAAGCCCCGCCTGCAGGTCAAGAGGCATTGTTGGTCGACCTGTTGCAAAACCGTATTCCGGCAGGGGTAGATCAGGCGGCCTATGTTAAAGCCGCCTTTCTGGCCGATGTGGCCAATGGCAAATCGAGTTCACCATTAGTTAGCGCTGAAAAAGCGGTTGAACTGCTAGGCACCATGCTAGGTGGTTACAACGTGCAGGCCCTGGTGGCGCTGCTGGATACCCCGATGGCCGCGCATGCTGTTAAAGCATTATCGACGACGATTTTGATGTTTGATGCGTTTCATGATGTGGACGCCAAAATGAAAGCAGGTAATCCGCATGCCAAGGCATTGATCGAATCCTGGGCGGCGGCTGAGTGGTTTACCAGCAAGCCAGCACTGGCAGAAGCCATCAAAGTGGTCGTATTTAAACTGGATGGCGAAACCAATACCGATGACTTGAGCCCGGCACAAGATGCCTGGAGCCGTCCGGATATTCCATTGCACGCCAAAGCCATGTTGATCAACCGCATGAGCGATGGCTTAAGCACCATCGAAAGCCTCAAGCAAAAAGGCTTACCACTGGCCTATGTTGGCGATGTGGTCGGCACGGGTTCTTCACGTAAATCGGCGATCAACTCAGTGCAATGGTGGATGGGTGACGATATTCCGTTTATCCCGAACAAACGCAACGGTGGCGTGGTGATTGGCAACAAAATTGCTCCTATTTTCTTTAATACGGCAGAAGACTCCGGCGCCTTGCCGATTCAGTGTGATGTCTCCAAGCTCAATACTGGTGATGTCATTGTGATCAAGCCGTTTGCCGGCGAAGTGTTGTCAGAAGCGGGTGAGGTATTGGCCACGTTTGAGATGAACCCAGTCACGCTGGCCGATGAAGTACGCGCCGGTGGCCGTATTCCATTAATCATTGGTCGTGGCCTGACCGCTAATGCGCGTAAAGCCTTGGGCTTGGGCGACAGTGATACATTTATTAAATCTATTCCGGCCAAAGATACTGGCAAAGGCTATACGCTGGCTCAGAAAATGGTTGGTCGCGCCTGTGGCTTGCCCGAAGGTGTAGGCGTGCGTCCAGGCACTTACTGTGAGCCTAAAGCGACCACGGTCGGCTCACAAGATACCACCGGTGGTATGACACGTGATGAGCTGAAAGAATTGGCCTGTCTGGGCTTTAGTGCCGACTTGGTCATGCAGAGCTTCTGCCATACTGCGGCTTACCCGAAACCAGTCGACATCAAGCTACAACATGAGCTACCTGAGTTTATGTCCAGCCGTGGTGGCGTCAGTTTGCGTGCCGGTGATGGGGTGATTCACTCCTGGCTCAACCGACTGATTTTGCCTGATACCGTCGGTACCGGTGGTGACTCGCATACCCGTTTCCCAATCGGTATCAGCTTCCCGGCAGGGTCTGGCCTGGTGGCGTTTGCCGCAGCGACAGGTGCGATGCCGCTAGATATGCCGGAATCTGTTTTGGTACGCTTTAAAGGCGAAATGCAGCCAGGCATCACCTTACGTGACCTGGTCAATGCGATTCCATACGCAGCGATTCAGGAAGGCACGCTGACTGTGGGTAAACAAGGCAAGAAAAACGTATTTAACGGCCGCGTGCTCGAAATCGAAGGCTTGCCAGATTTAAAAGTTGAGCAAGCATTTGAACTGGCCGATGCGTCTGCCGAGCGTTCTGCCAATGGTTGCACTGTGTTGCTGAACAAAGAGCCGGTGATCGAGTTTCTTAACTCCAACATTGTGCTGATGCAAAACATGATTGAAAACGGCTATGCCGATGCACGCACGCTGGAGCGCCGGATTGCCAGCATGAAAGCCTGGCTGGCAAAACCAGAGCTACTGCAGCCGGATAGCGATGCTGAATATGCGCACGTCATCGAGATCGACCTGGCTGAGATCAAAGAACCATTGGTCGCATGCCCGAATGACCCGGATGACATCAAACCCTTATCCGCCGTGGTAGGTGACAAAATCGACGAAGTCTTTATTGGTAGTTGCATGACCAACATCGGCCATTATCGCGCCGCTGGCAAAGTGCTTGAAGGCGCTGGTGGTATTCCTACCCGCCTGTGGATTGCGCCGCCTACCCGCATGGATGAGGCGCAGTTACGCGCTGAAGGCGTCTATTCGACCTTTGGCGTGGCTGGCGCACGTACTGAGGTGCCAGGCTGTTCGTTGTGCATGGGTAACCAGGCACGCGTGGCAGACAAAGCCACGGTGTTTTCTACCTCTACGCGAAACTTTGATAACCGCATGGGTAAAGATGCACGTGTTTACCTCGGGTCTGCCGAGCTGGCCGCCGTCTGTGCCAAGTTGGGCCGTATGCCTACTATGCAAGAGTACATGGATACGCTGGGCAGCAAGCTGACCAATACGGCTGAGATTTACAAATATCTCAACTTTAATCAGATGACTCAGTATGCAGGCTCTTTGGAAAACGTGAAAAAAGTCATTCCGATCCAAGAAACCGCATAATCGCGAATCATTTAAGTCATCAACAAAGGGAGCGTAAGCTCCCTTTGTTGTTTTTAAGGTAGGACATATCCTTGCAACTGTAAAACCTGGGAGGCCTTCTCACTGCGACTTGCTGTTTTGATTATGATGTATTTGCTGACGTCAATAATGCGATGTAACGCTGCGTCATTAGCACTGATTGATTCAATCCATTTTCAATGTCAAAGGAGAAGTTCATGAAACCGTTCGAACAAGGCTTGGTTAACTATCAACAACGTTTGCTGTCACATGATTACGGTCAGGTATTTTGCCGTTTTGATGCCGAGCAACAAGCGTTATGGAGCTATATAAATCAACCCCAGCGCATTCCCTGCATCAACCATGCCTTACTCAAGAACTTGCATCAGCATCATGCGGATATCCAGCGCAGTGGTGGTTATGTGCAGACTAAGAGTGAAAGCGTGCTGCCCATTCGTTACTCCGTGTTTGCCTCAGCAACCCCTGGTTATTTTAATATGGGCGGTGACTTGCAAAAAATGGCGGCTGCCATCCGTCAGCAAGACAGGGCGCAGTTGCAAGCCTATGCCAAACTGAGTATTGATGTGGTGGCGCAGCGTGCGTTTCGTTTTCAACTGGATCATGTGACTAAGATTTCGTTACTGCAAGGTGAAGTGTTAGGTGCAGGGATTGAAGCCGCCATGACCAGTGATGTGCTGATTGCTGAAAAACAATCTGTTTTCTGCTTTCCAGAGCTGTTTTTTAACATGATTCCAGGCATGGGCGCCTACAGTTTTATTGCGCGCAAAGCGGGTATTGCCGTTGCAGATAAAATGATTTTGGGTTGCGAGCGTTATAGCGCGGAAGAGTGCCTGCAAATGGGCCTGATTGACTTCGTGGTTGAGGAGGGCGAAGGCGAACAGGCCGTGCACGATTTTATCCATAAAAACAATAAGCGCGCCGAAGGCTTTTTATCGGCACAAAAGGCCAAAGCCAGAGTCAATCCGCTCACTTATGATGAATTGGAGGACATTGTTGAGGTGTGGGTAGAAAACGCTTTGCGCCTGACCGAGCGAGACTTGAAGGTGATGGATCGTTTTTATCGTGCGCAGTCACGCCTGTTTCCTGACCAGGCAGCAGCGATTGATCTATTGCCCGATTCATTGGCAGCAGAGACAACACATGATCTGGCAGTTAATCAGTAGTCAAACCGGCAGTGCCAGCATTCACGAGGGGCAGTTATTTGTGAGAGCGTTTGGACGAGAGCTTGCTGCGATATTGTTGCAATTGTGCGCGTGTCTCTTCATAGCAATCAGCAACGGCCTGATACAGACCAGAAATAGTCTGGGCATCTTGCATGCTCAGGCCCAATAAGCGGCGGCTGAGTTTGCTGAGCGGAATCAAGCCCATATTGGCAGATTCGCCAGCCAGCTCATGCGCCAGTTTATGGACTTGCTCAAAGTTTAAATCGAGGCTGGCAGTGCCAAGCGCGCGTAGCAAGTCATCGGTAGATTCAATAAATTCTGTGATGAGCTTGTGCACAAAGGCTTCGCTGCCACCCAGTTTTTGCAAGTGCGTCATGCGGTCATCATCCAGCAAAGGTTCGGTGACGGGCGTGATGCTGCTAATTTTTTCTGCATCTGCCGATGCGGGCTTGATCCCCCTCATCGGTGAGTTGGGTGCTCTGGAGTCTACAATGATCTCATCCTGAGGCGTAGATAGGATTGGCGTTGAGGCTGCAGCTTGTTCTGCCGTTTCTGGTTTAGACTTTTGGCGTCTAACTGGCGCCACTTGTTCAGTCTCTATCGTGCTGGCAATTGCTTCAATCAGGCTTTGAATTTGTCTTGAAACCACTGGTTTGGTGAGTACCTGATACACCCCGGCACGCAGGCAACGATCCTGTGTGGTTTTAGTTGCATCTGCGGTGAGGATCACGGTGCGCAGAGGCTTGCTGTCCGGCAAGGCATGGTGAATATTAAAGACTTCCAGGCCGTTCATTTCCGGCATGTTGTAGTCAAGAATCATCAAGTCGAACTGGTGATGTTCCAGTGCATCCAGCGCAGCATCGCCATTGTCTACGGCCTTGACTACACAGTGCATTCTTTGCAGCGTTTCGTTTAGAATCAGTCGGTTGACCACATTGTCATCAGCAATCAGTACACGGATTTTCTTGCGGAATTTGGTGTGACTGCTTAACGGCACAACGTTAGACGCGTTATCCAGATTGATCTCATTGGTCGCTGGTTTTGCTGGCGCAGCCGCATGCGCGAGTGGCAGACTCACCACAAAAGTAGTGCCTACGTTTTCTTGGCTGGTCACATTTATTTTGCCGCCCATGACTTCGATCAATTGCTTGGCAATGGACGTACCCAAGCCTGTGCCGCCATATCGCCTGGTGATGCTGCTGTCGGCTTGGGTGAAGCTATCAAAAATCAGCGGTAAAGCGTCGTTCTTGATACCAATACCCGTGTCTCGTATGCGAAAGCTGAGCTTGCTTGTCTCGGCATGACTTTGGATGACGCTGACAACCACATCAACGCCACCATGCTGGGTAAATTTAATGGCATTAGCGATCAGGTTGGTTAATACCTGCTCGAGGTGATGCATGCTGCCAGTGTAGTGACGCTCTACCAGTGGATCGAGGTGAAATCGCAGCCACAGCTGCTTACGTTCGACTTCAATCTGGAACATCAGCTGCAAGCGCTGGATCAGGTCAGGCATGTAAAAGGTAATGTCCTCCAACTCGACTTTGCCTTTTTCGATCTTGCTGATGTCCAGCACGTCATTAATCAGTTTTTTGAGGCTGGAGGCCGAAGCACCGACCATGTTAAGCAGTTCGGATTGTTTGTGATCAAGTTTAGTTTGCGCCATCAACTCACTGGCACCAATAATGCCGTTGAGCGGGGTGCGCATTTCATGGCTGATATTGGACAAGAAGTTTGTTTTGGCCTCACTGGCTTGTCCGGCTTCTTTGGTGGCTTTTTCCAGGCTAACCAATAAGCGCAAGGCATGCGGCGGAATGAGCAGTAGGGTGAGGAGAAAACCGTAGGCTAAATGCTGGTGCTGGTTCCAATAAGGATTTAAATACAGCGTCAGGCTAAAGCCGATCAGGCTGAACACATAGCAGCCTTTGAAAAACTTGGTGCCATAGCGCAAGCCATAACCGATGATCAGCCACAGGTAAATACCGATAAACACGCCTGCCATTGCGCCTGAAATCATTTGTTCTAACGAGGTCGCCGTGATATCCATCACCATCGCTGTCCATTGCCGTTTTTCGTTTTTTTGTGGATTTTGCAAGATGTTGTACAACATCAAAAAGCCGAAACACAAATAAATCAGGCAAAGCAGTACCGGTTCATAACTGCTATGGTTGACCAAGAGATAGAGTGTAATAAAGCTGACAAAAACGACGCGAATAAGCGCCTGCTCAGTTTCATAACTGATAGACTTGATTTCCGTCACTTTCTGCTTTAATTGTCTAACTGAATCTCGCATGCTCAATCATGGTTCGTAGGTGATAGGCTTTCTCGATATTGACGCAAAGAAAGTCCAATCTGTATTGAAAATCTAACTTATGTTGATAGTTAACGGACTTTTCTTAAGATAACTTAAATTTTAGCAGGCTCGATTTGATTATCAAAGAAAGTTTACTTTTCACAACCCAAAATAATATTGTGCTTACTGGCATCTGTGATAAAAATGCCGACATTCCGCACCTTTAACCATTGATCTGCATGATGAACCCTACTGAGTCTGAACAACCTTCAAGATTGTCGCGCTGGCTGGCACGTAGCCGCATGGTATTGCCGATCTCGTTTTTTATTGGCGGGTTTGTCTGGGATGCCATTACCATTGGCAAGAAAGTCGCTTTGTCCGATATGGCTATTTTTGCGGCTTATTTGGTATTAGCGGCTGTGCTGATGTATCAGCTGGCGGCGCCTTCTTCTTCAGTCAGACGACTTGGGGAGCGTTTGTTAAGCTGGCAGTGGCTACAGCGCCGTGTCTCTAACTGGACCGTGCAGGACTGGCCTTACTGGATATTGCAGTTTTTGTTTGGCAGCCTGCTCAGTGCATTGTTTATCCTTTATTTCAAAAGCTCCAGCTATGGCCTGGCCTGGGTCGTTACCTTGGTCTTAGGCGTGTTGCTGGTGGCCAATGAGTTTATGGAAGGCGAATATCGGCGCCTGAGCTTATGCTGGAGCATGTTTGGTTTGTGCACCATTTTGTGGTGTAACTTTGCTTTTCCATTTTTGTTTGGTAGCGTGCATGCGGCCTGGTTTTATTTAAGCACTGTGCTGGGGGCGACGGTGACTTATGCCTTGTATCAGCGGGCGCCGCATCATGCTGGTCGCATTTGGCCGGTATGGGTGATTGCCGGGCTGCTGATGCTGGCCTATCGCGCCGATATGATTCCACCGGTGCCATTAGTGAAACAGGCAGTGGTGATCGCTTATGACCTGGAAAAGTCACCAGAAGGCTATTGGATGACGGTTGAAAAGTCACCTTGGTGGCAGTTTTGGCGGGTTGATAGCGACCATTTTTATTTGCAACCGGGGCAAAAACTGGTGTGTTTTTCAGCGGTGTTTGCGCCGCAGGGCTTGCAAACCAAGCTGCTGCACGACTGGCAGAACAAAGTGAAGGGGGAGTGGGTGAGTGTCTCTATGCCAGGATTTTCGCTCACCGGCGGCCGCGATAGCGGCTACCGCGGATATACCTACAAAACCAACCTCACCGCAGGCGAGTGGCGCGTGCGTATTCAGACCGAGACCCGGCAAACGATTGCGGTCAATGCGTTTAGGGTGACGATTAAGGATCAGCCGGATGCGCAGCGTCGCACGCGTATCCGCTATTAACGTTTGGTCAGCTTTGCTGACCTTCGCAGGCAGCGTGTGCGCCCGCATCTTGTGCCAAGGTGTTTGCTAACCAGTTCAGATGTGGCTCTACAGCCTGGCGCAGCGTCCATGGCGGATTAATAATCCACATGCCGCTGCCATACATGCCAAAACCATCGGCAGACGGGTGCTGCACATCCAGTGTCACATGCAAATAATCGGTATTCAGGCTGCGTAACTTATCTATCATGTGCTGTGGTTCTGGCCTTTGCAGGCGCGGATACCAGATCATATAAGTGCCGGTCGCAAAGCGTTTGAGGCTGTCTTTGATGCAGTCAACCACACGCGCATAATCATCTTTGACCTCGTAAGGCGGGTCTATCAGCACCACACCACGTTTGGTCGGTGGCGGCAAACAGGCTTTAATGCCTTCAAAGCCATCTTTTTGCTGGATAGACACTTGTCGTTTCTGTATCGAAAACTGTTGCTCCAGTAAGGCAGCATCGGCTGGGTGCAGCTCAAATAATCGCAATTTGTCTGCCGCATTTAAAAAATGGCTGGCAATGCAGGGTGAGCCGGGGTAGAGGTTTTTTTGCCCCTTAGCTGCTGCGGCAACGACTTGCAAATAGCTGTCAAATATCTCAGCAGACTGACTTTGTTGCAGGCGTTGAATGCCATCGACATATTCCGCTGTTTTATTCGCCACAGCGCTGTCCAGTTGGTAAAGGCCCGCGCCAGCGTGCGTGTCTATCACCCAGTAAGGCTTATCCTTCTGGTTAAAGTAATCCAGCACCAGGCTATAGAGCCAGTGCTTCAAAACATCGGCATGATTGCCAGCGTGAAAGGCGTGACGGTAACTTAACATTGCATATACTCTTAGATAAGCCGTCATTATAAGCGACAAAGTTTGTGCGCTCTTGTGAAAACTGGGTAACTTGCATTAGCATGCAAACATGAAACCTAGTCATACACATTCTGAACACGCACATGCGCACGATCATTCGCAGGCAGGCTGCGCGCATGATCACGATACCGACCATGCCGCGCACAGCCAGCAGGCGCATCATGGGCCTCAGCACGACGACCATGCACAGGACAATCCTTTCTGGATTCCTTTTCTGGCGATTGCGCTATTTACAGTCATCGAGTTTTTCGGCGGCATCTGGACACAATCACTGGCCTTGCTCAGTGACGCCTGGCATATGCTGTTTGACGTGTTGGCGCTCGGGCTCGCCATGTGGGCCGCACATCGCGTGCGCACCGGCCATCCGGCATCACAACAAACTGAGCGCCGCGTCTCTATGGTCAATGCCGCCTCCATGCTGCTGGTGACTGCGGGCATCGTTATTGAGGCCATCGAACGCCTCAAGCATCCTGTGACCGTCGCAGGCGGCTACGTCAGCGTGATTGCCCTGGTTGGTTTGCTGGTGAACCTGTTCGTTGCCAAACATATGCATCACCAGCATGCGCATCACGGTGGCGATGCTAATTTGAACCACCGCGCCGCATTTTTGCATGTCTTAGGTGACTTGTTAGGCTCTGTGACTGCCGTCGCTGCTGGCGTAGTGATCTATTTTACCGGCTGGATGACCATAGACCCGATACTGTCCATCCTGATTTCATTGCTGTTATTGGTGGTGACGCTCAACCTGATTCGCGACATTTATCGTGGTCAGCCTGGCCACCATCACTAATTGTTTAAATCTTTTGTCCATTAAAGGAGCGCCCCTATGCCTTACGTGAATGTCAAACTCGCAGGCTCTGTCACCAAAGAGCAAAAGAAACTGATCGCCAAAGAAATCACCGAAACCTTGCAAAAACACGCCCAAAAACCGGCCAATTACACCTATATCGTGTTTGAAGAGGTTGAGTATGAGGACTGGGCGATAGGTGGAGAGTTGTTGGGGTAGCTATTTTTAGCTACAAGTGAATGTTAATGCTTCAACCGAAAACGGTTGCAAATAGAAGTCTTTTTCTCCTTATACTTAACGCATCTCAAGTACGCTCCTCCCAGTCTTTAGGTGGCGCCTTCAGCGCGCCTATTATGCTTTACGTTAGGCTCATATCGTAGAATTAAGCACAATTAAGGAAGCACAAATTGAGTATCGAATTTTTAGAAAGTGACTTTGATAAAGTGAGCTATCTAGTGAATTTGCTCACTGCGCGAGCAACTGGCTTGGCGGCTGACGAACGTGAGTTTGAAGCTCTTCGTCACGAACTACTAAGCAATTTCAATCTGTCATCTATGCTTCCAAGTTGGCTTCGCCAGCATCGCAATCTTGATTCTTTTTGGGGTTTTATCCAGCCGAAATTTAAGACATATGCAGAAAGGCGAACCTTTCTATCTGAACAATTTACGCCTCTTTTAGACTCTCTTGAGTTTGGCCAGACGATTCAACATCTCAGCCCTCAAATGCCTAATCAAAGTTTTACGGTTTCACCACCTAAAGTGGCTAGAAATAAACGAAAGGTGTTTATAGTTCACGGTCGTGACAATGAAGCCAAGCAAGAAGTAAGTCGTTTTATCGAAAAACTTGGCTTAGAAGCCATTATATTGCATGAGCAGGCTAGCTCAGGAATGACGATCATTGAAAAAATTGAGCACTACTCAAATGATGCTGATTTCGCGCTAGTTCTTTATACAGCTTGTGATCATGGGCGAGGGATTCATGAATCTAAAATACCCCCAAAGAATAGAGCGCGTCAAAATGTGATATTTGAGCATGGGTATTTAATGGCTAAGCTCGGTCGAGAAAATGTATGCTCATTAGTAAAAGGCAATATTGAAACGCCAAATGATATAAGCGGCGTTGTGTATGTTTCACTTGACGAATTTGGCGCATGGAAAACTGAGGTTGCCAAAGAGTTGAAGGCGTGTGGTTATGCGATTAGCGACTTTTTCTAATCGATGATATTAGGGCCAGAACAGAATCGCGTTTAATCAAGCGTTTAAAGGGTATTAATTTTTGCCTTGTATTGCACACCTGGATGCCCTTTTAAATCAATATCTTGTGTCCATAAGGTTGCATGATGTTCTTTACTGATTTGCAAAATCAGGCTGTCAGCGAGTGCGAGTTGGTGTTTGGCCGAGTATAAAGCGGCATTCAGCGCCGTTTCTGAGTCAAAGGTCACAGCGGTGCCTTGCGCCATAAAGTCAGCTGCGGATTGGGCGGCTTTTTCACCACGCTGTAGCGTGACACGTTTACACACTTCAAACACAATCAGGGCTGGCACCAGCAGGTTTTCTGTATCTTCAAGCACTGGTGCGAAAAAATCAGCATTGCTGCCATTGGCAAAATACTCTAGCCAGCCACATGAATCTACAACATTCATACCCGGTCTTTCTCACGAGTCACTTCTGTCTCTATGCCTGCCAAAAAGCCACGTGCCGCGCTCATCGGCTGTTCGGGAATCAGCTCAATATGTTCGCCCTGGATGCGTGCTCTGAGTTTTTGGCCTGCTTGTATATTAAGTGACTGCCGCAATTCTTTGGGAATCACTACCTGAAACTTGGGTGAAACTGTCACTATGTCCATAACTATCCTTTTGGTATGGTATTTGGTCTTAAGTATTTCAAATTTTAAAATGTAATACTTAATATCAATTGTAATACCTTCTTAATTAAGTTGTACAGTGGTGTTGTAGACTTGCTTTGAACTCGAATGAATATCTAATGCTAAAATGCTTCGATGTTTGACCCCAAACCTATCCTCAAAAACCTGCCTAATCTGCCTGGTGTTTACCGCATGCTCAATGCGGAAAATACGGTGATTTATGTCGGCAAGGCCAAAGACCTGAAAAAACGGGTTTCCAGTTACTTTAATAAAAATCTGGCTAGTCCGCGGACCAAAATGATGGTGTCGCAGATTGCCAATATCGAAACCACGGTGACGCGCTCGGAAGCTGAGGCGTTACTGCTGGAAAACAACCTGATTAAAGGCTTGATGCCGCGTTACAACGTGCTGTTTCGCGACGACAAGTCTTATCCCTATATTGCACTGACGGGCGATGCTTATCCTCGCCTGGCGTTTCATCGCGGCACGCAGCGCAAGGGTAGCCAGTATTTCGGGCCTTTTCCCAGCTCACCGGCAGTGCGCGAAAGCATTCAGTTGCTGCAAAAAGTATTTAAATTGCGCACCTGTGAAAATACAGTATTTGCCAATCGCTCTCGGCCATGCCTGCAATATCAGATCGCCCGCTGCACCGCGCCTTGCGTCAACCTGATTTCTGAAGCTGATTACGCCGGGGATGTACGCCATGCCGCGATGTTTTTATTAGGCAAAACCAGTGAAGTGATTGATTCATTGGCGGATGGTATGAACGTGGCCGCCGAGGCGATGGAATACGAGCAAGCTGCTGTGTTGCGCGATCGTATCCAGGCGCTGCGTCAGGTGCAGGCCAAGCAGTTTGTCAGTGACTTTAGTGTCAGTGACGCCGATGTGATTGCCTGTGCCGAAGTGCAGGGCCAGCATTGCATTAACCTAGTGATGATCCGCGGCGGCCGCCATTTGGGTGACAAGAGCTTTTTCCCTAAAAATAGCCAGGATGCTGAATTAGCCGAAACCGTAGAAGCGTTTATCACGCAATATTATTTGTCACAAAATACGCCGCCGTTGCTGGTGTGTGGCGCAGAGGTGAATAAGGCTGAATTTGAAGACATGCTCAGTGAGCAGTCTGGCCGCAAAATACGTGTGTTAACCAATGCTATTGGCGATAAAAAAATCTGGCTCAAAATGGCACAAACCAATGCCGAGCTGGCCTTGCAGCAGCGTCAGGCGACCTCTGCCAGCCAGCAGGCACGCTTGGTGTCGTTGCGCGAAGCACTCAAACTGGCAGAAACCACTGAGCGCATTGAGTGTTTTGATATCAGCCACACCATGGGTGAAGCCACGGTAGGCAGTTGCGTGGTGTTTGACCGTGGCGATATGCAAAACAGCGAATACCGCCGCTATAACGTCACTGGCATCACGCCAGGCGATGATTACGCCGCCATGCGCGATGTGCTGACGCGCCGCTATAAAAAAGTGGCCGCAGGTGAGGGCAAGCGCCCGGACCTGATTTTTATTGACGGTGGCAAAGGCCAGCTCGGTGTGGCGATAGAAGTCATGCAAGAAGTCGGGCTCGATGATATTTTGATGGTCGGCATTGCTAAAGGCGAAGAGCGTAAACCAGGCCTGGAGACCATGATTTTTTCTGATACGGGTGAAATGCTGAACTTGCCGACGGATAATCAAGGCTTGCATTTATTACAACAAATCCGTGATGAAGCACACCGGTTTGCTATTACCGGCCATCGGGCCAAACGCGCCAAAGCCAGAATTACCTCGAGTTTAGAAGAGATTGAAGGCGTGGGCGCCAAACGCCGCAAAGCCTTGCTGACGCGATTTGGTGGCCTGGATGCGATAAAAAGTGCTAGCATAGACGAGATTGCCCAGGTAGAAGGTATTAGTCTGGCGTTGGCACAAACCATATATGACCGCCTGCACTAAGCCCTTGTACGCTGCCCTTTGTACGCATCCGTAGACGAATAAAAATGTGGAATATCCCGAATATACTCACCTTGTTACGCATCGCCATGATTCCGGTGTTTGTCGGCATCTTTTACCTGCCCGCTCACGCTGTCGCTGCTGATGGCCTGCCAGCGCACTGGGTCAATGTCATCGCAGCCAGTGTGTTTATATTGGCCGCATTCACGGACTGGCTAGATGGCTACTGGGCGCGTAGATATCACCAAATGTCGAAATTTGGCGCGTTTCTAGACCCTGTGGCCGACAAACTCATGGTGGCTGCGGCCCTCATCGTCCTGGTGGAATTAAATCGCGCTGGCGCAGTGGTTGCACTGATTATTATCGGCCGTGAAATCGCCATCAGCGCCTTGCGTGAATGGATGGCCAGCATCGGCAAAAGCGCGAATGTCGCCGTGGCTATGGTGGGCAAGGTCAAAACCGCCGCCCAAATGCTCGCCATTACCTTATTGCTCTGGTACGACCCTTTGTTTGGATTAAACGTGCAATGGCTGGGCGAATGGCTAATTGTGATCGCTGCATTACTGACCCTGATTTCTATGGGCTACTACTTGCGCGCAGCCTGGCCAGCGATACGCGAAACCATTTAAAAAAGCAATCATAAAAAAGAAACATTATTTTCAAAATCGTCCTTGACACCGGTCTCAAAATCATTAAAATGCCAGCTTCTTTACGAGACATGGCGTAAGGAAATACGCGGGAATAGCTCAGTTGGTAGAGCGCAACCTTGCCAAGGTTGAGGTCGCGAGTTCGAGACTCGTTTCCCGCTCCAAATTCTGGGGAAAGCGCCGCTTTCCCTTTTTAACATAAGTAGTTTTTATGTTGTTGGTTCTGGCGCGATAGCAAAGCGGTTATGCCGCGGCCTGCAAAGCCGTTTAGGCCGGTTCGACTCCGGCTCGCGCCTCCAGTCACATGTAGTAATAATGCGGGAATAGCTCAGTTGGTAGAGCGCAACCTTGCCAAGGTTGAGGTCGCGAGTTCGAGACTCGTTTCCCGCTCCAAATCTCTCTCAAGCACACCTACTG
>NZ_SSGF01000015.1 GCF_008015755.1 Methylophilus sp.
AAAAAACAGATTCTGTTTTTATTCAGTTCGCGAACAGTTGCAGTCGCATGGTGTTCGGGGTCCCCATCTGCAGCGCCGAGCAACGCAGGGTTGGCGGGAGCTTTCTCGGCCATCGGCTGTCCGAATCCCGCAGCAGCTCACGCTTTGTGTGAGATGCCAGGTTGAGTTTCGATGGACGCCCTGCAAGCCGAGTAGCACAGGAATCAAGCGGAAGCTGGGGTGCACTTTCTTTTGGTTACTTGTTCTTTGGGCAAGCAAAGAACAAGTAACTCGCTGAAAAAGCGAAAAGCAACATCACAAACAACCACAAAACACGCGTGAGCAAAAATGCCCACCCTACAACGACCAGATCCCGCCGAAAAGGCGAAAAGAAACCGTCCAGTCATAGAATAACTTTTTATTTTAATCTCACCACGCGCGAACTCCACTGCCCCTCTGAAACAACAAAAAAGCCAGCACGCTAAACACGCACCGGCTTTTCAAACTTGACTAGCCTCATCCACTAACAGCACCCATCAGGCCTTTCTGCGCAACCTTAAGCAAACAGGAATCAGCCCGGCAGCAAACAAAGCCAATGGCTCAGGTTCAGGCACCACGGTTGCCGTGCGGAAAACCACTTCACCCAATCCAGGCTGTGCACCGCCATCGGTGGTCAGAATCTCCATGTGCACATAACGGGTAGAAACATCGCCGAAAGTGAATGCCTGACCAGGATCTGCCGTTGTGTAATTCGAGCCTAGCGCAGTAAAACCACCCAGCAGGCCGCTGTTGCCATTGCTAAAGTCATTGTCACTATCTGCATATAAGTTAAAATTCAAAACTGACCCGGTATTGTCGGTCGCCCATAGTCCAATGGAGTCAATATTGTAGACGGCGCCGAGGTCATAGCTAAAGCTGCCAAAAGGGCCGACACTGAAGCCGGAATTTAATGCAGCCAGTCCATCATGTGTGGTGCTGGCGACAAAGCTGTCAAAATCCGTGACGCCTGCGACATAACCAGCAGATAAGCCTGACTGGTTGATCTGATTGACCAAGGCATACGAGCCACCGAAGTCGGGATGAGAGGCGCTAATCGCCGTTGCCTGCACGATGACGCCGGCTTGCGCGACCTGACACGAAACTGCTAAAGAGACGGCTGCGAGACACTTCATGTAACTTTGCATATGCTTCTCCAATATCAAAAATGTTGTCATCAAAACACTTGGACGCCAAACCGCACCGGCGAACAAATATTAAAATATCTTTACAATTATTAGTCAAGTCTTTATTGCGATGCAGGCAGGCGGACGGTCGGTGACAGATTAAGGAGGCTCTATGATAGAATCATGCGTTATTTTCAGTATGACTTAGGAACAGATATGTTTATCAGCAACGCTTACGCCGCTGCCGCGCCAGCCACCGACATCATGAGTTTTTTGCCTATGGTGGTAATTTTTGTCTTGTTTTACTTTATGTTGATTCGCCCGCAAATGAAGCAGGCCAAACAACACAAGTCTATGCTAGAGACATTAAAGGCGGGCGATGAAGTCGCGACCACCGGCGGCATTGTCGGCAAGGTGACCAAAGTCAGTGAACATTTTGTCAGCATTGAAATTGCCGCCAACACCGTCGTCAATGTGCAAAAACACACGGTACAGACCTTGTTGCCTGCTGGTACATTGAAGTCTATTTAACCCACACAAGACGCGCCTGTCTTTCATTCTGACCAAGAGTTTGTTATGAACCGTTATCCGATATGGAAATTCGTGCTGATTGGCACAGTGTTTATCATTGGCCTGCTGTACACGATCCCCAACTTTTTTGGGGAATCGCCAGCTGTGCAAATCAGCCCGGCCAAAACTTCATTAAAAGTAGATGAAGGCTTGCTACAAAAAGTGGAGAGCACGCTGCAACTGGCCAACATTCCGTTTGACGGTTTGTTTATGGATGCCAGTGGCGTCAAAGTGCGTTTTGCCAATACGGATACGCAATTGCTGGCCAAAGACAAACTGGTCAGCAACCTGGGCAAAGACTACACCGTAGCGCTCAATTTGGTACCACAAACGCCAAACTGGCTGCAAAGCATCGGCGCCAAGCCGATGTATTTGGGTCTGGATTTGCGAGGCGGCGTGCACTTTTTGCTGCAAGTCGACATGAAAGCGGCGCTGGATAAAGCAGCCGAAAGCACCGTGGGTGACTTCCGCATGTCTTTGCGCAAAGAAAAAATCAATTACTACGGTATTGAGCGCCAAGGCCAGGTAGTGGTGATTAAATTTGAATCAGAAGCCGAAGCGACCAAAGCGCGCAATCTGCTGGCCAAAGACTTTTCTGACCTGACCTACAAAATTGCAGGCAGTGACAAAGACTTTAACCTCACTGCCAGCATGAGCGTGATGGCGCAAAAACGCATCCAGGAGTTTGCGCTCAAGCAAAACCTGCAAACCCTGCATAACCGGATTAACGAGCTAGGCGTGGCTGAGCCTATCGTGCAGCAACAAGGCCTGGACCGCATTGTGGTGCAATTGCCAGGCGTGCAAGATACGGCAAAAGCCAAAGAGATTCTCGGTCGTACGGCAACGCTGGAAATCCGCATGGTCGATGAAGAAAAATCTGACATGGCCACGCTGCAAAAAGCGCAGGCAGGCCAGGTGCCGTTTGGTGACGAGTTATTTTCTGACCGTGAAGGCCGCCCGGTATTAGTGAAAAAGAGCGTGGTGCTGACGGGCGACCGTATCACCGACGCGGGCCCTGGCGTCAATGGTCAAAATGGTTCATCCGTGGTCAACGTGACGCTGGATGGCCGCGGTGCAGGCATCTTTAAAAACGTCACCCGTGAAAACGTCGGCAAACGCATGGCGATTCTGCTGATTGAAAAAGGCAGCACCGAAGTGGTCACTGCGCCGGTGATTAACGAAGAAATTGGTGGTGGCCGCGTACAGATTTCTGGCATGGCCAATGCGCAAGAAGCGACAGATATTTCACTGCTGCTGCGTGCCGGTGCCCTGGCTGCACCGATGGAAATCATCGAAGAACGCACGGTAGGCCCAAGCATGGGTGAAGAAAACATCAAACGCGGCGTGCATTCAACGCTGTGGGGCTTTGCCGCCATTGCGGTGATGATGATTGTTTACTACATGGTGTTTGGTGGTGTGTCTGTGATGGCGCTGGGCGTGAACCTGCTATTGCTGGTGGCAATTTTGTCCATGCTGCAAGCGACACTGACCTTGCCTGGGCTGGCGGCGATTGCGCTGGCACTGGGCATGGCGATTGATGCCAACGTGCTGATTAACGAGCGTATCCGTGAAGAGCTGCGCAATGGCAACACGCCACAAGCCAGTATCCACGCTGGCTATGACCGCGCATTTGATACCATTCTCGACTCCAACGTCACCACCTTGATTGCCGGCCTGGCCTTGTTTATGTTTGGCACTGGCCCGATCAAAGGCTTTGCCGTGGTACACGTGCTCGGCATCATGACTTCGATGTTTAGTGCTGTGCTGGTCTCGCGCGCCCTGGTTAACTTGCTATACGGCTACCGCCGCAAGATCGAGCATCTGCGGATTGGCTAATCGCCGCCTTGCACGCTGACAACGCATACTAAGAGAATAGATTATGGAATTATTCAGAATTAAAAAAGATATCCCGTTCATGAGCTACGGGCGTCTCACCACCTCAATTTCGCTGATTACGTTTGTATTGGCGATCCTCTTCCTGCTGCATCGCGGCTTGAATTACGGCGTGGACTTTACCGGTGGTACGGTGATGGAAGTGCATTATCCGGCTGCAGCCAATATCGAGCAAATACGTCAGGTCATGGATGGTGTGGGCCTGAAAGACGTGACAGTACAAAACTTTGGCTCTAGCCAGGATGTATTGATCCGCCTGCCGGTCAAGAAAGAACTGTCGATTGCTCAACTCTCTGAAAAAATCTCCAGCGCGCTGAAAGCAGCTGATGCTGGCGCAGAAATCCGCCGCGTGGAATCTGTGGGTTCACAAGTCGGTGAAGAGTTGTATGAAAACGGCGCACTGGCTTTGCTGCTGGTGTGTGCAGGCATCATGGGCTACCTGGCTTTGCGCTTTGAGTGGCGCTTTGCGGTGGCGGCGATTATCGCCAACATGCATGACGTCATCATCATTCTGGGGTTCTTTGCGTTCTTCCAGTGGGAGTTTAACCTCACGGTGCTAGCAGCGATTCTCGCGGTGTTGGGCTACTCGGTGAATGAGTCCGTGGTGGTGTTTGACCGCGTGCGTGAAAACTTCAAAAAAATGCGGAAAGCCAGTGCAGTGCATGTGATCGACAATGCGATTACCCGCACTATGTCGCGCACCATCATCACTCATATGATGACGCAGACCATGGTGTGCTCGATGTTGTTTTTTGGTGGCGAAACCCTGCACAACTTCTCGCTGGCGCTCACCATTGGTATTTTGTTCGGCATTTACTCTTCAGTCTTGGTCGCTTGCCCAATTGCCATGTGGCTGGGTGTGAGCCGCGCCAACCTGATTGGTGACAGCGAGAAAAAACCGAAAGAAGACGAAGCCGCTGTTGCACCTTAAGCAAGCGTAATAGGGCAATTTAGCTCTACAAGCACTTAGTCTGTCTTTTTCTTGATTTTTAGCCACTGGTGAGTACACTAGTGGCTTCTTGTTTTTAATCCCACTCTTTTGGACAACATCCCCTTAAGCTGGCAGATTGGTCTGCTATTGCTACTGCTGTCACTGACAGCCTTTTTCTCCATTGCCGAAACCAGCCTGATGTCGCTCAACCGTTACCGGATGCGACACATGGCCAAAGAGGGTCATCGCGGCGCCAAGCTGGCCAGTCGCCTGATTTCACAAACAGATAAAACACTGGGCGCCATCCTGTTAGGCAATACCTTTTGTATCGTCGGCTCCTCCACCTTAGAAGTCGTGATTTCAGAGCGTCTGTTTGGCGAAGGCGATTATGTGCTGATGTTTGGCTCACTCGCCATCACCTTTGCCATTTTGGTGTTTAGTGAAATCTCGCCCAAAGTCATTGCTGCTGCACATGCCGAAAAACTGGGGTTTGCCACTAGCTACTTGCTGTATCCGCTCATCTGGTTATTTACACCGGTGGTCTGGTTTGTCAATCTGTTCGTCAAAGCTTTTCTCAAGCTGCTGGGGGTGCGCGTCAACTTTGACGGCCAGGCACAATCAGTCACCACCGAAGAACTGCGCAGCATTGTCAGCGATGCCGGGCAATATATCCCGTCGCAAAGTCGCACTATTCTGCTCAATCTGCTAGACCTGGAAGACATTATTGTAGACGATGCGATGACCGCGCATACCATGGTGGAGTTTATCGACCTGGATCACCCGATAGACCAGATCATGGAACAACTGACATGCAGTCACCACTCACGCCTGCCGGTGCGAGAAGGTGACAACGAAGATATCGTCGGCATTTTGCATGTGCGTAAAGTCCTGCCCTTGCTGCGCGACTTTCATATCGGCAAGGCGCCATCCAAAGCCTTATTACAAGCGGCCATGAGCCTGCCCTACTACATTCCCTCTGGCACCCCGCTTTACACCCAGTTGCAGCAGTTTCAAAAAAGGCATGAGCGGATTGCGTTGGTCGTCGATGAATACGGTGAATTCAAAGGCTTGCTGACGCTGGAAGATATTCTGGAAGAGGTGGTCGGTGAATTCACCACCCAATCCCCCGAGCACGCCAGCCATTACCATCAACATGAAGACGGCAGCTGGCTGGTTGACGGCGCCAGCTTATTGCGCGACCTCAACCGTAAATTGAAACTCTCCCTGCCGACTGACGGTCCACGCACATTGAATGGCTTAATTCTTGAGCATTTTGAAGGCATTCCAGAACCAGACACCAGCTTTAAAATTGGTGAGCACAAACTGGAAATCTTGGATGTTGAGGATCGCGTCGTCAAGCGCGTCAAAATTTATCTTTAATTTATCTTTGAAAAAGCCGGAATTCTCCTGCATCAAGCCCTTGAATTTTTTACTACAAGGCGCAAAATAGGTCCTAAGACAGGTATACAAAACTATGGTACGACCCAAGCGTGAAGGTGATTTGGCACTTGAATCCCAAGTGGCCAAACCCAAGCCTCCAGAGTTATATAAGGTGTTGTTGCTGAACGACGACTACACCCCAATGGAGTTTGTCGTCGCCGTCATTGAACGTTTTTTTAACAAGTCTCGTGAACAAGCGACACAAATCATGCTCCAAGTACATACAGAGGGCATGGGCGTCTGTGGCGTGTATCCACAAGATATTGCCGAAACCAAAATGCATCAGGTCTTGGAGTCTGCCCGTGAAGCACAACACCCTTTGCAATGTGTGATTGAAGCCGCTTGAAACGTAATGATGTGAGGCTAAAGGCGTTTGACTCATGGTGGCATCCTGAGAATATCGGGCAAATACACTGACATACTCGCGGTTCAACTGAGCGTTCACAGTGGTAGCATGGTAATGAGGTGATTCTGTCGCGCTTGACTCATATAAACGTGAGCCAAAAGTAGCGACGGAGCATTGAATTTTTTGAAAAAAAGCACGATAACAATAAACGGACAAGTGTTGCCGGATTGCATGGATTGGCATCTGTGAATGAGGCGTTTTTTGTAGTGTAGTGTATTAAGGAAAGTCATCATGATTGCTCAAGAACTTGAAGTTAGCCTGCACATGGCGTTTATGGACGCGCGACAAAAGCGTCACGAATTGATTACGGTTGAGCATCTGTTACTGGCTATGTTGGACAACCCGACTGCCGCAGAAGTCCTGCGTGCCTGCGGTGCCAAGTTTGATACGCTGCGTAATGAACTGACCCAATATATCGAAGAACACACACCCACCGTGGCCGGGACTGAAGAAGTCGATACGCAGCCAACCCTGGGTTTTCAGCGTGTGATTCAGCGTGCCATGCTGCACGTACAATCTTCAGGCAAAAAAGAAGTCACCGGCGCCAATGTGTTGGTGGCGATTTATGGCGAAAAAGATTCCCATGCGGTGTTCTTCCTGCATCAGCAAGGCGTGACCCGTCTAGACGTGGTCAACTTTATTTCGCATGGTGTGGCCAAAATTCAGGAAAGCGAACCTAAAGCCACCGGCACCGAGCAGGAAACGGAAGGCGAAAGCGTCAGCACCGGCGCGCTGGAGAGCTTTACATTAAATCTCAACGCACAAGTGATTGCTGGCAAGATCGACCCTTTGATTGGCCGTAGCCAGGAGCTAGAGCGCGTGATCCAGACCTTGTGCCGTCGCCGCAAAAACAACCCCTTGCTGGTTGGCGAAGCCGGTGTGGGTAAAACTGCCATTGCCGAAGGTCTGGCCTCGCGTATTGTCAGCAACGACATTCCAGAAGTGCTGGAAAACGCCACCGTTTACTCACTCGACATGGGCGCCCTGCTGGCAGGCACCAAATACCGTGGTGACTTTGAGCAACGTTTAAAAGCCGTCATGAAACAGCTGGCAGAAAAGCCGGATGCGATTCTGTTTATTGACGAAATCCATACCTTGATCGGCGCGGGTTCTGCCAGTGGCGGTACGCTGGATGCCAGCAATTTGCTGAAACCAGCGTTATCTAACGGCTCGCTCAAATGCATAGGCGCCACCACTTACCAAGAGTATCGCGGCATCTTTGAAAAAGACCATGCGTTATCACGCCGCTTCCAGAAAATCGACGTGCAAGAGCCAAGTGTGGCCGAAACCATTGAGATTCTCAAAGGCCTCAAAACCAAGTTTGAAGAGCATCATAGTGTCAAATACAGTGCCAGCGCACTGACGGTTGCGGCAGAACTGTCCGCCAAGTACATCAACGACCGCCACTTGCCAGACAAGGCGATTGACGTGATTGATGAAGCCGGTGCTGCGCAACGTATTTTGCCAAAAAGCAAACAGAAGAAAATTATTGGCAATAAAGAGATTGAAGAAATCATTGCCAAAATTGCGCGTATTCCGCCCAAAAACATTTCCAGTGACGACCGCAATGCGCTCAAAACCCTGGAACGCGACCTCAAAGCCGTGGTCTTCGGTCAGGACAAAGCGATTGAAGTGCTGGCTTCTGCCGTCAAAATGGCCCGTAGTGGCTTGGGTAACAGCAGCAAACCGATTGGTAGCTTCTTGTTTGCAGGCCCAACCGGGGTTGGTAAAACCGAAGTAGCCAAACAATTGGCTTATGTGCTTGGCATCGAACTGCTGCGTTTTGACATGTCCGAATATATGGAGCGTCATGCGGTTTCACGCCTGATTGGTGCGCCTCCGGGCTATGTGGGATTTGACCAGGGCGGTCTGCTGACTGAAGCCGTGACTAAACAACCTTACTGCGTATTGCTGCTGGACGAAATCGAGAAAGCGCACCCGGATATTTTCAATATCCTGCTGCAAGTGATGGATCATGGCACGTTAACGGACAACAATGGCCGCAAAGCCGATTTCCGCAACGTGACCATTATCATGACCACCAACGCCGGTGCCGAAAACCTGTCTAAATCCAGCATAGGCTTTACCAACAGTAAAGACAGCACTGACGAAGCCGCAGATCTCAAACGCTTATTTAGCCCTGAGTTCCGCAACCGTCTGGATGCCACCGTCTCATTCAGCGCCCTCAGCCAGGACGTGATTCTGCGCGTGGTCGACAAGTTCCTCATGCAGTTGGAAGATCAATTGCACGAGAAAAAAGTCGATGTGACCTTTAGTGACGAACTCAAAGCTTATCTGGGCAGAAAAGGCTTTGACCCACTGATGGGCGCACGCCCGATGGCCAGACTAATTCAGGATACTATTCGTAAGGCATTGGCTGATGAACTACTGTTTGGTCGCCTGAACGAAGGTGGTCATGTGCATATCGACATCGATGATAAGGATCAGATCAAACTGATTTTTAAAGAAGAAACGATTTCGGCCTAGCCTGGCTCAAACTTTGATCCCACAGTGACATCTACTATCATGTCACTGTGGTTTTCACGCACCAGTCTGGTGCAAAAAATTCTTATTGTGCGATCAACCCAGCCAATATTGGTCACGGATGATGTTAGAATCAATCACTTAGATGTGGTCGCATAGCTGGTATACTTATTGCTGTAAATAGATTGCCAGACTGATATGATTTTGTAATGCAAAAGATATTTTATTTTCTACATGCGTTGTGTTTGATGTTTGCTTTGCAGACAACCGCTGCCGAACCGGCAGTCACAACTACGCTACTAGAAACCGGTATTTCAGCAACCAGCCTGTCGAATGCCATTGATGATAGCTTATCGGCCGACTTTGGCGAAGGATATTGTTGCGTCGACATGCTGGAAATCGCTGAGGTCGATGTCGACAAAATCCTGTTACCAGGATTTAGTTATCCGCTGCACAAAACCACTCACCTCGCCCCAGAACATCAACCCTCCTCCTACCATCTGCTCCTCAGCTTCTGGCTAGACCGGCCCCCGCAACGCGCTTAAAAAACTGTCCAACGCTATTTGCCATCCAGGCAGACAGCGTCATTTTAATCATAAGTTAAGATGACTGTGACATCATGCGATGAACAGTCATCTGAAAAAGGATCGTTATGTTAAGTCAGACCCGCTGGCGGAAAGCATGCAGGCTCTTGTGGCTATATTGCTGCATCACTCCCGTTGCGTTTGCAGAAACCACTTTTGACCTGAAAACCCTGTTGGATAAAGCCGTCGCCGAAAACCCGATGATGGCAGTGAGCAAAGCACAAATTGAGGCCGCTGCGGCAGGCATTACTGTCGCCAGGTCGTTTTATAATCCGGATATGGAAGTGATGGCAGGCCCGGCCAGATACCGCGGTGTACCAACACCAGGCGCCACTGAGAGAAACTACGGCATCACCATTTCGCAACCGCTTGATTTTCCTGGCACACGGACCTCACGCCGCGAACTGGCTGAACAGCAACTGACTTACGCGGAAAAAGGCATACACACCACCAGCTTTGACTTACGCAACCTGATCAAGCAGGCCTATTTAACCGTGCTGTTGCGCCAGCAGATTCTGCAAATGCTGGGTGCCAACTTGAGTATTCTGCAGGAAATCCAGACCAAAATTAAACGTAAGGTGGATGTCGGCGAAGCCGCCAGATATGAGCTGATCAAGGCCGACACTGAGGTGCTGGCCGCCGAGCGTGATTATGCCAGTGCGCAAACTCGTATTGACGAGGCCAAGGCTATTTTGCGCGGCATGATAGGCAATATGCCAGACACGTTTGAGGTTAAATCTGAGCTGCCTGCAATTTCTACCTTGCCCAGCATTATTGAGTTACGCAAATCTGCCGAAAACAATCCTTACTTACAGCAGCTGATCACCGCAAAAGACAGTGCGGAAGCTAAGTTAAAGCTGGAGCAAGCTTTGCGTTTTCCCGGCCTCACTTTGAAGTCTGACTTCACCCAAGACCCCGACCTGAACACCTTCAGGGTGGGCGTGGTGGTGCCATTACCTGTTTGGAACCGTCGTGAAGGCCAGATCGCACAAGCGGCGGCAGGCATTGATGAGGCAGATGCCAATATCAAACTTCAACAACAGATATTGCGCAAAGAAATCGATAGCGCCTATCAGCGCACAGTGATTGCCAGCAACCAGCTCAAAGTGTTTGAGAATGGCTTGCTGCAACAATCAGAAGCGACTCTGAGTCGCGCACAAGCCGCCTATAAGTTCGGAGAACGCGGCATCCTGGAATATCTGGATGCACAACGCGTCAATCGTGATGTCAGACGTGACTATCTGATTGCCAAATTCGATTATTTTTTCAGTGTATTGCAAATCGAACGCTTCATCGGTTCGGATTTGGTTCAACCATAAGGGGATGGTCATGTCTCGTATTTTATTCTCAACTTTGCTGACTGCCGCGCTGGCCGTCATGTCCACCGCGTGTAGCGAAAAACCCGCCCCGGCCGCAGAAACTAAAGAAGTCGTCGACCCCAACTTGGTGATGCTGACCAAAGAACTGGAAGCCAATGTCAAAACTGGGCCAGTGACAGAATTTCAGTTTGTCGACACCCTGCGTATCCCTGGCCGTATTCAGGTCGATGAACAGTATGAATCCAGAGCCGGTGCATCCATCACAGGACGTATCAGCACGCTGGATGTGAATCTGGGCGACGAAGTGAAAGCAGGCCAGCGTTTGGCAACCATTAAAAGTACTGAACTGGCGCAATACCAACTCAGCTATATTAAAGCCAGCCAGCAAATGCAGTTGCAAACCAAAGCCGTCGACCGCGCCAAACAATTACTAGAAGCAGACGTGATCAGCCTGGCAGAATTACAGCGCCGCGAAGGTGAGCTCAATGCAGCGAACGCCGAACTCAACGCCGCCCGCGATCAGTTACTGGTATTAGGCATGGCACCGGCCAGCATCTCGCAACTAGGCTTGCACAACAGTGGCATGTCTACCAGCCAGGTCAACTCTAAAATCACCGGCACCGTCATTGCGCGTAAAGCCCGGCTGGGCCAAGTGGTGGCGCCGGCAGAAGAGCTGTTTGTGATTGCTGATTTGTCACACGTGTGGGCCGTGGCAGAAATCCCTGAGCAGCAAATTGCACATATTAAAGAAGGCCAGTCGCTGGATATTGAAGTCCCCGCCCTCGACGATGCAGAACTGACCGGCACGCTGGCCTTTGTCGGTGACATTGTGAATCCGGCCACGCGTACCGTGATGGCACGCGCCAACATCAGCAATGACAAAATGCTGCTCAAGCCTGACATGCTGATCACCATTTTGCTCGAAGCCAAACCGGAAAAAGTGATTGCCATCCCCTCCACCGCGGTGGTACGTGAAAACAATGCCGACCATGTATTTGTACAAACCTTAAAACCGACGCAGTATAAATTGCTGCCAGTGACCCTGGGCCGTACTTATCAGGACAAGAGAGAAGTGCTGCAAGGCCTGCAGCCTGGCGATCAAATCGTGCTCGATGGCGCGTTTCATGTGAACAATGAACGCAAGCGCAAAGAAATGGAGTAAAGCATGATTGAATCGCTAATTAGAGGCGCGCTGAAGCAGCGCCTGATTGTGTTGGTCCTGGCTGTCGGTTTTATTCTTGCAGGCTTGTTTGCAGTCAAAAAATTGTCTGTCGATGCGTTTCCTGATGTCACCAACGTGCAGGTGATGATTGCCACACAAGCCACCGGTAAATCACCGGAAGAAGTCGAACGCTTTATCACCGTGCCGCTCGAAATCGCCATGACCGGCTTGCCCGGCCTGACTGAAATGCGCTCGGTGAATAAAAATGCGTTGTCGCTGATCACCTTGGTCTTTACCGATAGCACCGACGTCTATTTTGCCCGCCAACTGGTGATGGAACGCTTGATGGAAGTGATGGAACGCATGCCGCAAGGCGTGACGCCCATCCTCGGACCGGTCTCGACCGGTTTGGGTGAGGTCTATCAGTTCACGCTGGATAAACCCGATGACGGTAAAAAAGCGCTGACGCAAGCCGACCTGACAGAACGTCGCGCCATCCAGGACTGGGTAGTGCGCCCCTTGCTGCGCGGCATCCCCGGCGTGGCTGAAATCAACTCGCAAGGCGGCTACGTTAAGCAATATCAGGTGCTGGTCAACCCGGACCGCATGACGCATTTTTCAATCAAACTCAAAGATGTATATGAAGCGCTAGCGCGCAACAATGCCAACAGCGGCGGTGGCATTTTGCCGCATTATGCCGAACAGTACCTGATTCGTGGCGTCGGCCTGGTGCAAAACCTGGACGACATCCGCAACATGGTGCTCAAGGAAGAAAACGGCATTCCGGTCTATATCCGCGATGTGGCGGAAGTGACCATTGGCCATGAAGTGCGGGTAGGCGTCGTGCTTAAAAACGGTGACACCGAATCCGTCGGCGGCATTGTGATTATGATGCGTGGTGGCAACGCCAAAGAAGTGGTCAGCCGTATCAAAGCGCGCGTTGAAGAAATCAACAGCAAAGGCATGTTGCCACACGGCTTGCAAATTGTGCCCTACTATGACCGTAGTGAGCTGGTCGATGCCGCGCTGCATACGGTGACCAAGGTGCTGATTGAAGGCATTATCCTGGTGATTGTGATTTTGTTCCTGTTTTTGGGCGATGTACGCTCCAGCCTGATAGTGGTCGGCACCTTGGTCCTGACACCGCTGATTACATTCATGGTCATGAATCACTATGGGATTTCTGCCAACCTGATGTCACTGGGCGGGCTGGCGATTGCCATTGGCCTGATGGTCGATGGCTCGGTGGTGGTGGTTGAAAATACCTTTCACCACCTGGGTCATCGCAAAGACGAAAGTCGCATTCGGGTAGCGCTAGAGGCGGCGACTGAAGTGGCGACGCCGGTACTGTTTGGCGTCGGCATCATTATTCTGGTGTTCTTGCCACTGATGACGCTGGAAGGCATGGAAGGCAAAATGTTTGCCCCCTTGGCTTACACCATCGCCATTGCGCTGTTTGTGTCACTGGTCTTGTCGCTGACCCTAACACCTGCCTTGTGCTCGTACGTTCTCAAAGGTGGTAGCGGTGACGATACCAAACTGATACAAGCCATCAAGCGGCCCTATTTATCAGCGCTAAACTGGGTACTCGACAACGAGAAAAAAACCATTTTAGCCTCGGCGTTGGTGTTTGTCGGTACGATTGCGCTGTTTCCGTTTCTGGGCACCTCATTTATCCCAGAAATGAAAGAGGGCTCTATTGTGCCCGGCATTAACCGCGTGCCGAATATCTCGCTCGAAGAATCCATGAAAATGGAAAACAAGGCGATGAAGCTCATTATGGAGCAAGTGCCAGGGGTCAAATCAGCGATCTCCGGCCTGGGCCGTGGTGAAAGCCCGGCCGATGCGCAGGCACAAAACGAATCTACGCCGATTATCAGCCTCAAACCACGTGACCAGTGGCCTTCAGGCTGGACCCAGGATGACATTGCCGAGAAAATGCGCGCCGTGCTGGAAAAATACATTCCTGGCGTGCAAATCATCATGGCGCAGCCGATCTCTGACCGCGTCGATGAGTTGCTAACTGGCGTGCGTGCGGATGTGGCGGTGAAGATTTTTGGTGAAGACCTCGATACACTCAAGCAAAAGGCGGACGAAATCGCCAAGATTGCCGGCTCGGTGACTGGCGCGACCGAAATCAAGGTCGAAAAAGTATCGGGGCAACAATACCTGAATATCACCATCGACCGTCAGGCGATTGCCCGGCATGGCATCAATGCGTCGGATGTGCATGACGTGATTGAAACCGCAATTGGCGGCAAGATTGCCACCGAGATTTTTGAAGGCCAGCGTCGTTTCTCAGCCGCCGTGCGTTATCCGGAATCGTTCCGCAATAATGAAGAAGCGATCCGCAATATCATGCTCACCTCGCCCAATGGCTCACGCGTGGCGCTGGAGGACCTGGCAGACATTGAAATCAAGGATGGTCCGGCGCAAATCAGCCGCGAGCTAGCCAAACGTCGCATCGTGATTGGCGTCAACGTCAAAGACCGTGACCTCGGTGGGTTTGTGGCTGAGCTTCAGCAAGTGTTAGGACAAAAACTGCAGTTACCGGATGGCTATTATCTGGAGTACGGTGGCCAGTTTCAGAACATGGAACGCGCCATGGGCCACCTGATGATTATTATCCCAGTCACGATTGCGGCGATTTTCTTCTTGCTGTTCCTGCTGTTCCAGTCATTGCGGTTTGCCACCATGATTATTCTGGTGCTGCCATTTGCTTCGATTGGCGGCGTGATCGCCTTGTTTGTCACCGGCGAGTATTTGTCAGTGCCAGCATCAGTCGGCTTTATTGCCTTGTGGGGCATTGCCGTGTTGAATGCGGTGGTGTTGGTCTCGTATATCCGCACACTGCGTGAAGAAGGTCTGAGCCAGCTAGAAGCCATTCGCAAAGGCTGCGCCCAGCGCTTTAGACCGGTGATGATGACGGCGACCGTGGCCATGCTGGGCCTGGTGCCTTTCCTGTTTGCGACAGGGCCGGGGGCCGAGGTACAACGGCCATTGGCGATTGTGGTGATCGGCGGCCTGATTACCTCAACGCTGCTCACCCTGATTGTGGTACCCACACTCTATCGTAAGTTTGAAGAAAGCAAGATAGAGGCATAATGCCGACCCAGTGAGTCTATGCACAAAAGGATACTTTTATGAAAGAAATCAAAGCAGTCATACAACCGTCGCGATTGCCTAAGATACGTTCCGCACTGCGTAATATCAAAGGCTTTCCCGGCATGTCGGTCAACAAAATGGAAGGGTGCGGCCCCCACTTGCAAAAGCCGAGTGTGGGTGTACGCGAGGAGCTGACCGACTACAGCCCCAAAATGTATTTGTATATGGTGGTGCCGGATGAACTGGTCGAAGGCGTCTTGCAGACCATTGTTGAAGTGGCACATACTGGCAATGTCGGTGATGGCATCGTCTGGGTGACGCCGGTGGAACGCATGATCCGTTTATCAGAACAGATTATGGTGCTGGATTAAATAGCACTGGATTAAATGCGCTTATAAACAACGCCAGTCCAGCCCCATGTGCTGGCTGGCAATTTGTACCCAGTCCTCGCTGCAATTCAACACCCCACTCAACGCCTGCTGTGCTAACGCAGGCGTATTATTTTTTTCACTTAAATGTGCCGCCACCAGGTGCTTCAGTTTACTGTTATCCAGTTGGGCAAGGAGCTGCGCACTGGACTGATTATCCAGGTGCCCCAGCCAGCCGCCCACACGCTTTTTCAATGAGTGGGCATACGGGCCGCTACGCAACATCTCCAGGTCATGATTGCACTCCAGCAGCAATCCATCACACGCTTGCAACATCGTCACAATATGCGGCGTTACGCTGCCGACATCGGTCAATACACCGAATTTACGCACGCCGTCAGCAAACACAAATTGCGCCGGTTCACGCGCATCGTGCGGCACTGGATACGGCTGTACCTCGATTTCTTGCAACGCAAAAGTCGTATGAGCATCGATGATGTTAATGGTCACAGATTGTGTGGGCAGGTAGCGCTGGCACATGCTGTAAGTGCCATGCGTGAGCCAGACCGGGATTTGGTAACGGGCGGCAAGTTTGAACACCCCGCGCGCATGATCGTCATGCTCATGCGTGACCAGAATGCCTGAAAGTTGTTCAGGTTGCAGCGACAGGCGCGCTAAACGTTGTACGGTTTCTTTGACGCTAAAACCGCAGTCAAGCAAAAGCCGGGTTTCCCCGGCCTCTACCACAGTGGCATTCCCTGCACTGCCACTGCCTAATGATGCAAATCGCACGCGCTGCCTCGGTTACTTCAATTGCTCATATAGCAGTGAAATAATGCGGTTAGCCGTCGTCGACGTATTACGTTTGTTATCCACAGTGAGCACATAGACATCGGTCGTGTCATCCGCGTTTTCCAGCACCTGAATACGATATTGCTTACTGGATTTGTCACCGTCTGAGGTACCTTTCCAGAATCTGGTTTTATCGCCGGGTTTCACTTCTGCCGGTGCTGGCGCTTTTTCGTCTTCATCGCTGCCCCAGAATTTCAGGCGCTCCAGCAACCCTTTTTTCTGCTTGATTGGGTCTTCAGCATCAGTATCTGCATAACGCACATAGAAAATGCCTTCAGAACGATTTTTGTCTTCGGTGACAAACCCAATACGATCCAGTGCCAAACCTACACGACGCCAGGCGCGGTCAAACGGCTCATTGAGTTTTAACGTCACACTCTGATCAGGCTCTTTAATCACATCTGCGCGCTTGTCAGAAGCCACTTGCGTCATCACATGATCTGCTTTTTGCTCATCCAGACCCAACTTGACCATCATGCGGCGCAACAACTCAGCATCAAGGTCTGCATCAAACTCCTGACCAGCGTTGTTTTTATTGTCAGCCGCATTGACACGATAACCCGTATCAATCCTGCCCAACTGCGTGTTGACATAGTTTTTGCCATCATCCGGCGCACCCGCCACCGTACGATGCGTCATATAGATTTCGGTGGTGCCTTCTTTTTCACCGCGCTCCAGCCGGGTGCGGAATTTGCGTCTGTCAGCAAAGCCGGATAACTTGTCCAGCCAGGCATCAAACTTTTCACCGTAACCACGGTTATCTTCTTTTGGTTTAATCACATCTGACTGCAACCACTCGGTTTCAATCACACCCAGTTCAGGATTTTCTACCTTGACCGCGAAGCCCTGGTCTAACCAGAAATCACGCACAATCGGCCAGATTTTTTCAGCCGGGGCATTCACCACCAGCCAGCGTTGTTGTCCGGCTTTGACCATGCGCACATTTTTCATGTCGGCCAACACAGGTTGCGGGCCATTTTGCTCCTGCGCATCCTGATTCTGGCTATAAGCAGAATAACTGGTACTACCCGGCACGTTGTAGGTGCTGCTGGTGCGTACAGAGGTCAGGTCAGGAGGCACTTCCAACGGCTTGGAGCGCCCTGCGCCCTTGTAGTCTGAGCTGTTATTCATAAACGGGATAGAATCACAAGCAGCCAGCACTGTGACCAGGCTGACCAACACCGCCCGTTGTAACCAAACATGATTCATGTATTTCACTTATTTCACCCTAAATTAGTCTTAGCCCACTGAAGCGGCAATCTCGGCCTGCTGCATGGCGCTGCGTAATACTGCATGATATTGGCTGGACAAATTGACCAGCGGCAAACGAATGCCGGTCGCAATCAAGCCCATTTGCTGTAATACCCATTTCACTGGAATCGGATTTGCCTCGACAAATAATTTTTGATGCAGGGCAAACAATTTGGTGTTGGCAGCTTTGGCGGCAGCAACGTCGCCCTTCAAGGCATGCACACACATCTCGTGCATCAATTTTGGTGCCACATTGGCGGTGACTGAAATCACGCCTTTACCGCCTAGCAACATCAAGGCCAGTGAAGTAGCATCATCGCCGCTGTAAACAGCGAATTCGGCAGGCACACGCAACAATAAATCGGTGCCGCGCTCAATGCCGCCGGTGGCGTCTTTAATGCCCACAATATTCGGCACCTGGGCCAAACGCACCACTGTATCGTTGGTTAAATCGCAGCCAGTACGGCCAGGCACATTGTATAAAATTTGTGGAATGGCAACCGCCTCGGCGACGGCTTTAAAATGTTGATACAAGCCCTCTTGTGAAGGCTTGTTGTAGTAAGGCGCGACCAACAGGCAGGCATCGGCACCCAGGCTTTTCGCTTTTGCTGTCAGTTCAATCGCCTCGGCGGTCGAGTTAGCGCCGGTACCAGCAATCACCGGCACCCGCTTGGCCACATGCTCAACCGTGGTTTTAATCAGCAAACAATGTTCGTCCACATTGACGGTGGGCGACTCGCCGGTGGTGCCGACGATGACGATGCCATCGGTGCCAGCATCGACATGAAAATCGATCAGCTTTTTGAGCGCGTCCAGATCCAAACGACCATCTTCAAACATCGGGGTCACGATTGCGACCAAACTGCCCGTAAACATACCTAGCGCCATTCAATAATAAAGCGAATATTTTAACTGATTATGCGCCTGAACGCCAAAGAAGCCGTCTACCCAGCCAGCGTGGCCTGTCAAGCCATCGTCAAACAGGCTTTCAGTTATAATGACAGCCTTTGCAACAGGGATTGAATAGCGTTTTTGCCAGGGTAATATGCAGACGACACGCCGACTCACGCAGGAGACATTGATTGCGCAGATTGATGCCCTGCTGCCGCAAACACAGTGCCGCCAGTGTGGCTATGACGGCTGTAAACCCTATGCGACGGCTATCGCCAATAGTGAAGCAGACATCAATCAATGCCCGCCAGGCGGCGATGCAGGGATACACGCATTGGCCGCCTTACTGCAACGCCCCTACCAGCCGTTAAATCTCGCCCATGGCGTGACCAAACCCAAAGCCGTCGCGGTGATTGACGAGGCCACATGCATTGGTTGCACCCTCTGCATCAGCGCCTGCCCGGTCGATGCCATCCTCGGCGCCGCCAAATTCATGCATACCGTGATTAGCCAGGAATGTACCGGTTGTGAACTGTGCCTGCCGCCCTGCCCGGTCGATTGCATCAGCATGCACACGGTGACCGGCCGTGAATTGGCAATGAATACTGAGGAGGCAACCCTGGCGCGACGCCGCCACGAGCAGCGAAACCAGAGGCAGGCGCTTGAAAAACACCACAAAGCCCAAACCTATCACAAGCCAGCCACTGCACATACTGACCATGCAGCAGCTGAGACCACAAACACCAACGCAGAAGCGCTTAAAAAAGCAGCGATCGCCGCCGCGATGGCCCGAGTAAAAGCACAAAAAGCAGGTTAAGCCTGGCTTTAATCAACGAATTTTTGATATGAATGCCCAAAAAAGACTGGCGATTTTCGAGAGACTATCACAAGCCATCCCTAACCCCACCACAGAGCTGGAGCATGACTCTACCTTTGAATTACTGATTGCGGTGATTTTGTCGGCGCAAGCAACTGACAAAGGCGTAAACATTGCCACACGCAAACTGTTCAAAGTTGCCAACACACCTCAAGCCATTCTCGACCTCGGTCTGGAAGGCCTGGAGAGCTATATTAAAACCATAGGCCTGTACCATGCCAAAGCCAATCATGTGCTCAAATGCTGCCAGCAATTGCTGGAGTTGCATGGCGGCGAAGTGCCAGATACCCGCGCGGCGCTTGAGGCGCTGGCCGGGGTCGGTCGCAAAACAGCCAATGTCATTCTCAACACCGCTTTTGGCCAACCAACGATTGCTGTCGATACACATTTGTTTAGGGTCGGCAATCGCACCAAACTGGCGCCAGGAAAAAATGTGCTTGAGGTCGAGCAGCGCTTTTTAAACACTACCCCCAAGCCATTTTTAAAAGACGCGCATCATTTGTTAATCTTGCATGGTCGCTACACCTGCACGGCGCGCAGCCCCAAGTGTGGCGAATGCTGCATCGCCGACTTATGTGAATTTCAAGACAAGCAAATACAACCGGTTAAACCACCGGCAGAGAGTTAACCATGGCCTTATTCAACCCCAGCCGCGATGAAGTCCGCCAATTTTTCTTTGACGCCTGGTCAAAATTTAAGCAACAAAACACACTGACTGACCTTGAAAAAATGGCGGTGAGCATTATGCATATGCATCCGGAATACCACGCGATTCTGGACAATCCCGAGCACTACCTGGCGCAAGCCTATTACCCGGAAATGGGTGAAACCAACCCGTTTTTGCACATGAGTTTGCATTTGTCGATCCAGGAGCAAATCAGCATTAATCAGCCGATCGGTATTACCCAAGCCTACGGCAAACTATGCACGCGCTTTCAGCAAGAACATGACGCGCAACACGTGTTACTCGAATGCCTGGCCGAAACCATCTGGCTGGCGCAGCGCAACCAGACCGGACTGGATGCCGCGCATTACCTGAACCTGATCGAGCAGCGCGCCGGCATTGCTCCGTCGGCCTAAACTATGCTTCAATAGCCGGCATGACCTCTAACTCGCACGACTGGCTTAATGAACATGGTGACTATTTATACCGTTTTGCGCTGACACGGCTGCGCGACCCGCATCAGGCGGAGGATGTGGTACAGGAAACCCTGCTGGCGGCGATCAAAAATCCTAGCTTTGCACAACAATCCAGTCCGCGCACCTGGTTAACTGGCATCCTTAAGCACAAAATCATTGATTGCATGCGCAAGCAGGTGCGCGAAATCCCTGCCTCGACTCTGATGTCTGAGGAAGACGCCAATATGGATGAGTTTTTTGACGACACCGGGCATTGGGCAGAAAAACCGCAAGCGTGGGATGTGCCGCAAGATGCCTTGCAGCAAAAACAATTTTTGCAGGTCTTACAGCAATGTATGGACCGTTTGCCACAAAAACTGGCTGCTATTTTTTCCATGCGCGACGTCGATGACATGGACAACGAGGAAATCTGTAAGGCGCTGGAGATTACCGCGACCAATGCTTGGGTGATGTTATATCGGGCCAGAATGGGGCTAAGAAAATGTCTGGAAATGCATTGGTAAATACGGTGGAGTGAATATGTTGAGTTGCAAACAAGCCAGCCTGCTGGTCTCACAATCACTAGACCGCCGGCTGCGCTGGCGCGAAAGAATGTCGGTGCGCATGCATCTGTGGATATGCGTCTATTGCCGACGCTTTACACAACAGCTCGCCTTGATTCGTCGCATGATGCACGCCTGGCAAGATCAAGCGACAGATCAAAGTGAAGTGGCGTTATCCCAAGCCGCACGCGAGCGAATTGCACAACAACTGGACAAGTTTTACTGATGTCCGACTTTAACCCCTGTTTTAAAAAGGAATCGAGATGACAACACCTAAAATAGCTGTTATGACTGGCGCAGTTGCGTTATCGATTGCAGCGGCGACGGCCCATGCAGACATTAATCCATTTGAGGTTAAAGCATTAAACCAAGGCTACCAGGTAGCCGATGCCACTGATAGCAAAGCCAAAGAGGGCAAATGCAGTAGCGGCAAATGCGGCGCCGAGAAGAAAAAAATGAAAGAAGGCAGCTGTCATCATGACAAAGCCAAAGAAGGGAGTTGCTCTGCGGACAAGATGAAAGAAGGCAGTTGTTCGGCTGAAAAAATGAAAGAAGGCGCTTGTCACGCAACTAAATAATTCGCAACGTGATTAGCGGCGCGTAAACGCATGGCAGAACTATCAGAGATTCGGGGGGCAGGCCTGGGACTTAAGCGCGAGCTCCTTCCGCAGCTGATGCAACAACATGGGCAGCCCTTGCTCAGCCAGTTGCAGTTTGTAGAAATTGCGCCCGAAAACTGGATAGAGGCCGGTGGTAAATATGCCGCCGAGCTAGACTGGTTTGCCCAGCGCTATCCAATCGCATGTCATGGTTTATGCTTGTCACTGGGTGGGCCGGACCCACTCAGCGTTAAATTTCTCAAACAGATCAAACAATTTTTAACTGATTTTGAAATCCCGCTTTACACCGAGCATTTAAGCTATTGCACTGATACCAGCAATGGCTACATTTACGACCTGTTACCTATCCCGTTTACTGAAGAAGCCGTGCAGTATGTGGCGCAACGCATCCGGCAAACACAGGAGATTCTGCAACGCCGGATTGCCGTAGAAAATACTTCTTTTTATGTGGATTCGCCGATCTCGGAAATGGATGAGATCAGCTTTATCAACGCTGTATTGACTGAAGCCGACTGCGATTTACACCTGGATATCAATAATGTCTATGTGAATAGCGTCAATTTCGGCTTTGATGCGTATGCTTTTCTGGATCAAATCCCCGCGCAGCGCATTGTATATGGGCATCTGGCCGGGCATTTACAGGTAGCGCCCGACTTACTGGTGGATACGCATGGCGAAGCGATTATTGAGCCGGTGTGGCATCTGCTCAAATACGCCTATAACAAGCTTGGCGTGTTTCCAACCCTACTGGAACGCGATAGCCATATTCCCCCCTTGCCTGTGCTAATGACCGAGGTCAACCGTATCGCTGCACTGCAACAGCCGACACGTCCTAGCCATACGCACCCCTTGCAGCAAGTCGCCTGATGAAAGCGTTTCAAGCCTACCAAACAGCCTTTACCACGCACTTGCGACAGCCTGCCCTGCATGCCAAACCAGCGGGATTGAGCGATAAACGCATGCGGATTTATCGTGAAATCGTCTTTAATCATTTTTTAGCCAGTATTCGCGCCTGCTTTCCGGTACTGCACGAGATTCTCGGCAAACGGCGCTTTAGCACACTGGTGCGTCAATGTTTCTACTCACAGCACTTTAACAGCCCCTTGTTTAGAGATATTCCCGGCAGTTTCGTGACCTTTTTACAAACACAAACAGTGGCCGACCTGCCAGCCTACACCGCGCAACTTGCGCATTACGAATGGATAGAGCTGCACCTTAGCCAGCAACTTGAGACCACATCGGCGGCGTTCTCCAGCGTGCCAGAGACTAGCGAGAAGGCATTGCTGCAGCGCGTTGTGAGGCTATGCGAGGTGCACCGATTATTGCATTACGACTATGCAGTGCATCAGCTATCTAAAAAACACAAAACGGCTGCCCCCATCGCCACCTTTTTATTGGTCTATCGCACGCCAGCATTCAAGGTGTGCTTTATCCAGTTAAATGCAATCACTTATCAACTCTTGCAACAACTGCACACACAAACCGCGACCGCACATCAGCACCTGCTGCAGTTAGCGCAGTCGATGCCGCATTTGCCGGTTGAGACTGTCATCCAATTTGGCCTGCAAACGTTATATACGCTTTATCAGCAACTGGCCATCACAGCCGATGGACAGTTGGCAAAATAAGCCTCATTTCAGACAGACCGGTCTGGCAAAACAGCTGATCGGTTGTGATTAAAAACGACTTTTTTGTCTAAAATCACTGAATATCCCGGGAATTTTTATCGCGCGAAACATCGAGAATTCATGTTATCTAGAGGAAACTGGTAAAATGAACATATAAAATATTTACATTAAATTAATCATGCAAAACTCACTCGCCAAAGACGCTTTAAAACAATTTCGAATTATTTTCGGTACAGTCAGACAACATTTTAGAGAAATTGAAGCGTCCTGCGGCATCTCCGGTTCACAACTGTGGCTGTTACATGAAATCGCCAGCCATCCTGAACTCGGCGTCTCACGTTTGGCAGAAAACTTGGCCATCCACCAATCCACCTGTAGCCTGCTCGTTGAAAAACTGGTTAAAAAACAGCTGGTCGAAAAACAGCGCCTGAGCCAAGACCAACGCAAGGTCGGGCTGATTGTCACCGAAAAAGGGCATGCCGTGCTGGCCAAAGCGCCTGAGCCCGTTGATGGAATTTTGCCGCAAGTCTTGGCCACGCTAGATGCAGAGGCTCTCGAAACGCTGAATATCTCCCTCAAAATGGTGATCGGTAAACTCGATGCACAAGCAAACGCGCTGTCCAATCAGCCACTGGCTGACATGTAATTAGCGCCACCCCGCATATCAAAAAAGCCGGCGATTGCCGGCTTTTTACTTTGTCATATGAAACGGAGTGATGTAAAACGGATATTGATTTGCCGTTTATTCCCCAAATACAGCAGATTCACGCGCATTGGCAAGCTTGATCACTTCGGCTTTCCCGGCGTGATCAAGGTCCCACCACTGGCGGATTTCTTCTATGGTTCTAAAACAGCCCTGGCAAAAACCGTTACTGTCATCAATACTGCACACCCCGACACATGGGGATGGGATTTCCTGTTCAGACATATTCAAGCTCCTTGTGTATTGATTAGCTCAATGCGCCATGGCAGTTTTTAAAACGTTTACCAGAACCACATGGGCAAGGGTCGTTACGACCAACGCGCACACCTTCTGGCAAGCCCGGTGCAGACTCAGTTGCATCTCCACTATTGGTCAAGGCTGAGTCATAGTCGGTGTGCTGATACTGCAAATTACCCACATCAGTGGCACGCATCGCCTCTTCAGCACGACGCTCTTCTTCTTCAAGTTCTTCGCGCGAGCGCACTTGCACCTGCATGGTGACCTTGGTGACTTCACTCTTGACCGTGTTCAGCAAAGACTCAAATAGCTCAAACGCCTCACGTTTGTATTCCTGCTTAGGATTCTTTTGCGCATAAGAGCGTAAGTGGATCCCTTGACGCAAATGATCCAGCGCTGCCAGGTGCTCACGCCAGTGATTGTCCAGGCTTTGCAACATGACTGCGCGCTCAAAATTGCGCATATTGTCATTGCCCGCCATTGACTCTTTTCCGGCATAGCTCTCATTCGCCGCATCCATGATGCGCTCACGCAAGGTTTCTTCGTGCAAGTCTGGGTTGTTCTCCAGCCATTCGCCAACCGGCAAGCGGATACTCAACTCGTCTTGCAACGCCTGCTCCAGCGCAGGCACATCCCATTGCTCTTCCACGCTGCCTGGTGGCACATAGGTATTAAACAGACTGTTAATCACATCTTCACGCATGGCGCGGATGGTCTGGCCCACATCAACGGATTCCAGCAACTCATTACGTTGCTCGTAAATCACCTTGCGTTGATCGTTAGACACATCATCATATTCCAGCAACTGCTTGCGGATATCAAAGTTACGGCCCTCAACCTTGCGCTGTGCATTTTCAATCGCACGCGTCACCATGGCATGCTCAATGGCTTCGCCCTCTGGCATATTGAGGCGAGTCATGATCGCCGCCACGCGCTCACCAGAGAAAATACGCAGCAATTGATCTTCAAGTGACAAATAGAAACGGCTGGAGCCCGGGTCACCCTGACGGCCGGAACGGCCACGCAACTGGTTGTCAACACGACGCGATTCGTGGCGCTCGGTACCGATAATATGCAAGCCACCCGCTGTCAGCACGGCATCGTGGCGTTGTTGCCACTCGGCTTTGAGCTGGGCAATTTTGCTTTCTTTGTCAGCCTCGCTCAAACTGGCGTCATTGCGAATCGCGTGAATTTCACCTTCTGAGTTACCGCCCAAGACAATGTCGGTGCCGCGACCGGCCATATTGGTCGCAATCGTGATCATGCCTGGACGGCCTGCTTCAGCGACGATGGTCGCTTCGCGCTCATGCTGCTTGGCGTTTAAGACCTGATGTTCCAGCTTGGCTTGCGTCAGCAATTGCGAAATCAATTCGGAGTTTTCAATCGACGTCGTCCCGACCAATACCGGTTGCCCTTTGGCCTGACATTGCTTGATATCTTCAATCACCGCCTTGTATTTTTCCATGCCGGTGCGATAGACCTTGTCCATCGCATCCTGGCGTTGTACCGGTCTGTGGGTTGGAATCACCACCGTTTCCAGCGCATAGATCTGGTTAAACTCGTAGGCTTCAGTATCTGCTGTACCGGTCATGCCGCTGAGCTTTTGATACATGCGGAAGTAGTTCTGGAACGTAATCGACGCCAGGGTCTGGTTTTCTTTTTGTATCGCCACGCCTTCTTTGGCTTCCACCGCCTGATGCAAACCATCAGACCAGCGGCGACCTGGCATCATACGGCCAGAAAACTCATCCACAATGACGATTTCATTATTACGCACGACGTAGTGCTGATCGCGGTGATAGAGGTTTTGCGCGCGCAACGAGGCATACAAGTGGTGCACCAGCGTAATATTGGCTGGCTCGTACAGGCTGGAACCAGCTGTCAACAAGCCGGTTTGCTCCAGCAGTTGCTCGGCATGCTCGTGACCGATTTCACTCATGGTCACGCTTTGCGCTTTTTCATCGACCCAGAAATCGCCCTCACCGTCTTCAACTTGCTGGCGCACCAATTGCTTGGCGACTTCGTTAATCGCGCCATACAAATCAACACTGTGCTCGGCCTGGCCAGAAATAATCAGCGGTGTGCGCGCCTCATCAATCAAAATAGAGTCGACTTCATCCACCAGCGCATAATGCAAAGGACGCTGGACGCGCTCTTCTTTGCTAAACACCATGTTGTCACGCAGGTAATCAAAACCAAATTCGTTATTGGTTCCGTAAGTGATATCTGCGGCATACGCCTGCTGCTTGGCGTCATGCGTCATTTGCGACAGGTTGATGCCAACGCTCAACCCCAAAAAGTTGTAGAGTTGCCCCATCCATTCCGCGTCGCGTTTGGCCAAGTAATCGTTTACCGTCACCACATGCACACCTTTGCCGGTGAGCGCATTCAAATAGGTTGGCAGGGTCGCTACCAGGGTTTTACCTTCACCGGTACGCATTTCGGCAATTTTGCCTGCATTTAGCACCATGCCGCCGATCAGCTGCACGTCGAAATGGCGCATGCCTAAGGCACGCTTACTGCCTTCACGCACCACCGCAAACGCCTCTGGCAACAATTTTTCCAGAGACTCGCCATTGCTGTAACGCTGTTTAAACTCTTCAGTTTTTGCACGCAATTGCTCGTCGCTCAAGGCTTGAATCTCGGGCTCTAACGCATTGATTTGTTTGACGGTTTGCTGATACTGTTTGACCAGTCGATCATTACGACTGCCAAAGACTTTTTTAAACAACGAGGCTAACATGAGTCACACCGATTTCCGCATACGCGGCATTAAATTGGAATAAAGCGAGATTGTATAAGATATAGAGGGCGGTTGTCTCAATTATTGCATGTCACTGCCGGAATTCCCTCAGGAATGGTTCCTGAGATATTCACGCGGATCCAGCGGGTTACCATTGAGTCGAATTTCGTAGTGCAAATGCGGGCCCGTTGAGCGACCTGTGCTACCGATCAAGGCAATTTTCTGCCCTTTCATCACGCGGTCACCCGATTTCACCAGTAACTTGGAATTGTGCGCATAACGCGTTTCCAGGCCTGATCCGTGATCAATCTTGAGCAGGTTACCGTAGTCTGGCGTTTGCACAGCGGTGATCACGATACCATCTGCCGCGGCATAGACCGGCATACCGACAGAGGCGGGAAAATCCAAGCCCTCATGAAAAGCGCGATGACCATTCAACGGGTCAATTCGCCAGCCGTAACTGGATGAACTATACGCCGCCGCGACCGGGCTGCTGTTAGGCAGCATTTCGCGCAGTACACTCTTTTGCAACAGTTTTGCTTCAATTTTGCCCTGATACTCATCCCTAAAATCGAGATCAGCGGACATTTGCTCAATCGTCGCTTTCAAGTCTTCTTCGCTTAATGGTGAATCCTTCACCAACGGGCCGCCCTGCCCTAATGACTCACTGATTGGCGGCTCGCCAACCGGCAGTTCATTGACCGTCGTTCTTTCGTTAATCGGCTCCGCGGTCGATTTAACGCCAGCCAATTTGGACAAACGCTGGTTCTGCGCATCCAGGCGCAAAATACGCGCCTGTAGCTCGCCAATTTGCTTGGCATAGGCATCGAGGTGGTTTTGGGTAGACAGCATGGCGCCGCGCAAATGCGGCGGCAACATGGCTTTCACGCCCTGTGATTTGATCACTTGCTGTGGCGTAATAAATAGTAGGGTTAACACAACTGGCACCAGGATCAACGCCAGCAGCAGGCCAAGGCTCTCAAACACGCCCAGTGTTTTCGGCTTGGCCATTTTTTCTGAAACAATAATGATATTTATCATGCTAAGAACTCTCGCTATTCACCGGCACGCAATGATGACCCAACGGGTTAACCAACGCTTTCTGGCCTGGTGGTGTACAATATTCATGCATTCTGTGGACAACCCGCCATGTTCAAAATCAATCAGATTTTCAAGCATCATCACGATCTCAAGCCGCTATTACAAGAAGCGGATGATAGGCAGCAATTACAGCAATGCTGGTCAGCAGTTGCCCCGGAATTTTCCAGATTTTCGCATGTGCTGGCACTGCATGATGGCGCTCTGACGATTGCGGTGCAATCAGGCGCGGCGGCCAGCAGAATCAAGTTAATGGAAACCCAACTGTTGCAAAAAATCCGGGATTTTTGTCAAAATTCCAGGAAAATCAAAGGCTTAAACCTTAACGCAATTAAGGTCAAAGTGCAAGTAAAATCTCGCCCGCAAAGCAAGCATAAACGTATCAAAGCCCCTTCAAATCGCGCTTTAAATACGCTGGAGACCTATGCTAATGAGGCCAATAATCCAGCACTTGAAGCCGCTTTACGTCATTTTATTGACCAGCAACGCCACGACTGAGTGAGTCTTTTCCGGCTTAAAAACCGCCCTGAAAACCCGCTTGTAGACGCACTTTAATAGTGCAATAATGGCCCAACCTGTTACATTTTATTTACAACTAAAATAGCAGGGGATCAGCAGTCATTACGTTTAACGCAGTCTCATCAGGAACAGGAGAAGTCATGTCAGTCGCATTAATGTTAGCGCTCGGTGCTGCAGTGTTGGCGGTGCTCTATGGCGTAGTAATGAGCAAGTGGATTTCAGGGTTACCCGCTGGCAATGCCCGCATGCAGGAGATTGCGGGTGCCATTCAACAAGGGGCAGCAGCCTATTTGTCCAGGCAATACAAGGCGATCGCGCTGGTCGGTATCATCCTCGCCATTTTGATCGGCGTCTTTTTGAGTCTACAAACAGCCATTGGCTTTATCGTCGGCGCAACATTATCTGGGGCCTGTGGTTTTATTGGCATGAACGTGTCAGTCAAAGCCAATGTGCGCACCGCACAGGCCGCGACCAATGGCATCGGCGCGGCGCTGGATGTCGCGTTTAAAGGTGGCGCCATTACCGGCATGCTGGTGGTTGGACTTGGCCTACTCGGTGTGGCAGGCTTTTATATCTACCTGGGCGCAGAGCAAGCCACCGACTTAAATCCACTGATAGGCCTGGCGTTTGGCTCGTCATTAATTTCTATCTTTGCCCGGCTGGGTGGCGGTATTTTCACCAAAGGCGCTGATGTCGGCGCTGATCTGGTCGGTAAGGTAGAAGCAGGCATCCCCGAAGATGACCCGCGCAATCCGGCCGTGATTGCCGATAACGTCGGTGACAACGTTGGCGACTGTGCGGGGATGGCAGCCGACCTGTTTGAAACTTATGCAGTGACCTTAATCGCTACCATGGTATTGGGTGGCCTGATGGCGGCAGAAGCAGGTGCCAACGGCGTGATTTATCCCTTGCTGCTGGGTGCGGTTTCGATTGTGGCCTCGATTATTGGCTGTTTTTTTGTGAAAGCCTCCCCCGGCATGAAAAACGTCATGCCCGCGCTTTATAAAGGCCTGGCCGTGGCTGGTGTGTTATCCCTGATCGCATTTTACTTCGTCACACAATATGTGTTTCCGCAAGGCTACACACATGGTGAAGTGACAGTCACCAGCCAGGCCCTGTTTGGCGCCTGTGCGGTCGGCCTGGTATTAACTGCAGCGCTGGTGTGGATCACCGAATATTACACCGGCACCGACTACGCCCCCGTCAAACACGTGGCGCAAGCCTCGACCACTGGCCACGCCACCAACATCATTGCTGGTATAGGCGTTTCAATGAAATCGACCGCCCTGCCCGTACTGTCGGTCTGCCTCGCGATTTATGTCGCGTTTCACCTGGCAGGCTTGTATGGGGTAGCGATTGCCGCCATGGCCATGTTGAGCATGGCCGGTATTGTGGTCGCGCTGGATGCCTACGGACCAATTACCGATAACGCAGGCGGCATCGCCGAAATGGCCGAATTACCTAGCAGCGTGCGCGACGTGACTGATCCGCTGGATGCGGTAGGCAATACGACCAAAGCGGTCACTAAAGGGTATGCCATTGGCTCCGCGGGCCTGGCATCGCTGGTGCTGTTTGCCGACTACACACACAAACTGGAAAGTGCAGGCATCACTGCCAGCTTTGATTTAAGCGACCCTCAGGTGATTATCGGCTTGTTTATTGGCGGCCTGATTCCTTTCCTGTTTGCCGCCATGGCAATGGAAGCGGTAGGCCGCGCCGCGGGCAGTGTGGTGGAAGAGGTGCGCCGCCAGTTCCGCGAAATCAAAGGGATTATGGAAGGCACCGCCAAACCTGAATATGGCAAAGCGGTAGACATGCTCACCAGCGCAGCGATCAAGGAGATGATGCTGCCGTCCTTATTACCAGTCGCCGCGCCTATCCTGGTCGGATTATTCTTGGGCCCAGTGGCATTGGGTGGTTTACTCATGGGCACGATTGTGACTGGTCTGTTTGTGGCGATTTCGATGTGTACGGGTGGTGGCGCCTGGGATAACGCCAAAAAATACATTGAAGACGGCCATCATGGCGGCAAAGGCTCGGATGCGCACAAAGCGGCTGTCACAGGTGATACAGTCGGGGACCCTTACAAGGATACCGCCGGCCCGGCAGTGAACCCGTTGATTAAAATCATCAATATTGTGGCACTGCTGATCGTTCCGCTGTTGCATTAACCTGTCGCACAAGCAATAAAAAAGTCGGCCTAGGCCGACTTTTTTGTCACACGTCATACAGATTAAAACGCGGGCTTCACTTCTAACGCGTTGTAACGTTCAACGCCGCCTAGGATTTCAGCATGGGCAGACTCAATGCCTTCCCAACCTTCGATTTTCACCCATTTACCTTTGTCCAAATCTTTATAGTGCTCAAAGAAGTGGGCAATCATGTCCAAACGCCATGGGGACACATCGCTCAATGTTTTTTGATAAGCATACAAACCGCACACTTTTTCAATTGGCACCGCCAGCACTTTGGCATCGCCACCGGCTTCGTCAGTCATTTTCAGCATGCCCAATGCGCGGCAACGTACTACCACACCCGGCAACAATGGCACTGGTGTAATCACCAACACATCCACCGGGTCTCCGTCGTCACCCAAGGTGTGTGGAATGTAACCGTAGTTACATGGATATTGCATGGAGGTACCCATGAAGCGATCCACAAACAGCGCGCCACTTTCTTTGTCGACTTCATATTTAACCGGGTCGCCGTTGGCCGGAATTTCGATAATGACGTTAAAGTCGTGCGGCAAATCTTTGCCGCTAGGCACCAAATTCAAAGACATCTTCTTAAACCCATTTCAACAAAAAAGCGCCATTATAGGCGAATAATATGAACATTTGACTGACAAACAGCACTATTTTTGATCTTGCGCAACACGTATGGTATCGCGGCAGGCTTGCCGCACCGCGACCGGCGTCAGCTTCAATGCCAGGTAAAGCAGCAGTGGAATAATCACCAATTCATCCAGTTGGCCAATCACCGGAATAAAGTCAGGGATCAGGTCAAACGGCAACACCAGGTAAGCCAATGCCAGCCACAACAAGGCCTTGGCCAGCCAGGGCGTTTGCGGATGCGCATGCAAGGCACGGTAAAAAACCACCTCTTGTTTAAAGCGGCTAGCCAAGGCCGCCAGTTGCGCGCGCAAACCCATGTGTGATTAATCCACCTGCAAGGTACGACCGGTCAGCTTGGCAAACGCTTCCATATACTTATCAGAAGTCCGTTGTGCGACATCGGCGGGCAATTCAGGGCCAGGGGCAACCTTATTCCAGCCGCAACTTTCCAGCCAGTCGCGCACGTATTGCTTGTCATAACTCGGTGGATTACTGCCAATCTGGTATTGGTCGGCCGGCCAAAAGCGTGAAGAATCCGGCGTTAACGCTTCATCCATCACATGTAACACGCCGTGCTCGTCAACGCCAAATTCAAACTTGGTGTCGGCAATAATAATGCCCTTGGTGCGCGCATATTCCGCCGCACGCGTGTACAAAGCAATGGCGGCTTTTTCCACCTGGGCAGTCATGTCTTTGCCAATTAAGGCTTCGACGTGCGCCACACTGATATTTTCATCGTGCTCGCCAACCGCAGCCTTGCTTGAAGGCGTAAATAACGGTTTAGGTAATTGTTGTGCCAATTGCAGTCCGGCGGGCAATCCGATCTCGCACACGGTGCCCTTGGCTTGATATTCTTTCCAGCCACTACCCACCAGATAACCACGCACAATCGCTTCCAGTGGCAAGGCTTTGAGCTTTTTCACCACCACCGCGCGCCCTTTAACCTGCTCAACTTCGTCAGGGGCAACGACAGATTCAGGGGCAATCCCGGTGAGATGGTTAGGCACCACATCCTGCAATTGCTCAAACCAGAAATTGGCCATTTGCGTCAGCATGGCGCCTTTGTTGGCAATGCCCGTCGGCAAAATCACATCAAACGCACTGAGGCGATCAGTGCTGACCAGTAACATTGTGTGCGCATCAATATCGTAAATATCACGCACCTTGCCCTGGTGCAGTTTTTTCAGGCTTTTGATGGAAGTTTCGAGCAAAGGCGCACGCATAATGTCTATCACACAAGTAAAAACAGCATTATAAATGCGTGACGCGATTGCTGGCGAATAAATTGAAGTGCAACCAATTAGGCCGCGACCGCTTCGTCGTCTTCAACCGCAGGCAGGTTGGCCATGGATAATTTGGCATATGCCACATAGCGCGTTAAGCGCAACAGGTTGCAGGTATAGCCGTATTCATTGTCATACCAGCCGATCAATTTAACAAACGTGGGGTCGAGCATAATGCCTGCACCGGCATCAAACACACTGGCCGCCGAAAACCCGCGAAAATCGCTGGAAACCACAGCGTCTTCGGTGTAACCAAGCACGCCTTTTAAATCGCGTTCTGCCGCGTACTTCATCACGGCACAAATCTCTTCGTAACTGGTTTTTTGCTGTAACTCAACGGTTAAATCAACCACTGACACATCGGCCGACGGAATGCGCATCGCCATACCCGTGAGTTTTTTATTGAGCGCCGGAATCACCTTGCCCACTGCTTTGGCCGCGCCAGTACTGGAAGGAATAATGTTTTCAAATACACCGCGTCCGCCGCGCCAGTCTTTATTGGAGGTGCCATCGACTGTTTTTTGCGTGGCCGTGGCTGCATGAATGGTGGTCATCAGGCCGCGTTTGACGCCAAAATGGTCATGCAGCACTTTGACAATAGGCGCCAAGCCATTGGTGGTGCAAGAGGCCGCCGAGACAATATCTTCACCGTGGTAATGATAGTGATTAACGCCATAGACATACATGGGTGTATCGTCTTTGCCGGGCGCAGACTGCACCACGATACGCGCGCCACCGGCAATATGCGCCGCACAGGTTTCCTGGGTCAGAAAAACACCAGTACATTCGATCACCACATCCACCGCTTCCGCTTTCCAGTCGATGTCTGCCGGTTTGCTGTGCGCAGTCAGGCGGATTTTTTTGCCATCCACCACTAAAAAATCGCCCTCTAAGCGTGCATCCTGCGCCAGCCTGCCGTGCACAGAGTCATATTTGAGCATATACAACATATGGTCGGGGGCTTCGATGCCGTTAATGGCCACTACCTCCATATCTTTAAACTCAACCTGATTTAATGCGGCCCGCAACACCATACGACCAATCCGGCCAAAGCCGTTAATGCCAACCCGAATACCCATTTTTGACTCCTTTGTCACTGGATAAGGTAAGAACAAGCAATTTTGATGCTAATGTTCAATATTTAGCATTAGACAGGCGCGATAGCCTTGAATAGAATAGTATTGAATCTTTTGAATGTTGCAAGCCACTGACCATCGGATATTTTGTGAACATTGCAGAGCAATTACTGAGTGGTATCCTGGACACATTACCCCTGCAAATTGCAGTGATTGATGAGACCAGCAGCATTATTTACGTGAACCAAGCCTGGCGAAAATTTGGGCTGCTTTACGGCCTGGATCTGGAAACAGACTGGTTTGGCATCGCTTATCTTGATGTTTGCCGCGCCAACGAAGACACCAACCAACCTTTGTTAGTCGACGGCATTGAGCGTGTACTCAGCGGCTCTATAGCACTTTTCACGACTGACTATTTGTGTCACACGCCGACCCAGGAACCCACCTGGCTGACCCTCAGTTTACAGCCCATGCAAACCACGCTGGCAGACGGCAAACTATTTCTGCTGTCACTCACCAATATTACACACCACAAACAGACGGAAGATCGCATCTCGGCCCTCACTTTAACCGACCCGCTGACCGGGCTGGCCAATCGCCGTCGGCTGGAGCAGTTTATGCGTGACGAGTGGTCACGCGCCATCCGTCATCAATCCAGCCTGAGCGTGATGATGGTGGATGCCGACCACTTTAAACAGCTGAACGACAGTATGGGGCATGGTGCGGGGGATGAGTGCTTGCGCCAGTTGGCGGGCATCTTAAAACGCTACAGCAACCGCCCGGGAGACCTGGCAGCGCGTTTTGGCGGTGAGGAGTTTGTCCTGGTGCTTAGCCAAACCACGCAGCAAGAAGCCGCTAAAATTGCCGAACGTATCCGCCAAAAAGTCATGGCATTGGATATACGCTTTGCTGGTCACCGCCTGATGACCGTGAGCATCGGCGTAGCCTCATTGGGCATACAGCAGTCACAGTCACACAAAGAGCAGCATGCGCGCAACCAGTGGCTCAACTTCAGCGAAGACGGTAATTTATTGATAGAACAGGCTGACAAAGCCTTGTATGTGGCCAAAAAACAGGGCCGCAACCGGGTAGAAGTCTACGATAAACACCACAGGCTGACGGTGCCGCTCTCCGTGTAGCGACACGCATCAGCCCATAGACATCTTAAGCTGCGCGCGCTTCCAGAATCGCGACTGCTGGCAAGGTTTTACCTTCCAGGAACTCAAGAAAAGCACCACCGGCGGTTGAGATATAAGACACTTTGTCATAAATATCATACTTCTGGATCGCGGCAATGGTGTCGCCACCACCCGCCAGTGTAAAGGCCTTGGTTTCAGCAATCGCCTTGGCAATGGTTTTGGTGCCCTCACCAAACTGGTCAAACTCAAACACGCCAACCGGGCCGTTCCACACCACGGTGCCTGCTTTCATGATGATCTCCACGAGCTCAGCGGCTGATTGCGTGCCGATGTCAAAAATCATCTCATCGGCCGCGACTTCTGTGGCCGATTTTTTCACTGCAGGTTCATTGGCATCAAATTGCTTGCCGACCACCACATCTTTGGCAATTGGTACGCAGGCGCCACGCGCAGACATTTTGTCCATCAGGCATTTCGCGGTGCCAATCAAGTCATCCTCACACAAAGATTTGCCGACTTCCTGGCCAGAGGCTTTGAGGAAGGTGTTAGCGATACCGCCACCGACCACCAGTTGGTCGACTTTATCGGACAAGCTCTCGAGCACGGTCAATTTGGTAGACACTTTGGAACCACCGACAATTGCTACCAGTGGCCGCGCAGGGGCCAGCAAGGCTTTACTTAACGCATCTAGCTCTTGCGTCAACAAAATACCGGCACAGGCGACTGGCGCAAACTTGGCAATACCATGCGTAGAGGCTTCGGCACGGTGTGCGGTACCAAACGCATCCATCACAAATACATCACATAAGGCGGCGTACTTCTTGGCCAGCTCATCATTGTTTTTCTTTTCGCCGACGTTAAAGCGGCAATTTTCCAGCAAAATCAGCTGACCATCTTCGGTGGTCAAACTGTCTTCTGGCGCATTAGGTGCCAACCAGTTTTTCACCAGGCGCACCGGCTGCCCCAACAACTTGCTCATCACATCAGCCACTGGCTGCAATGAGTTTTCTTCGCTATATACCCCTTCTTCCGGGCGACCCAGATGCGAAGTCACCATCACTTTGGCACCAGCCTTGAGGGCAAACTCAATGGTAGGCATGCTGGCCACAATTCTGGCATCGCTGGTCACCACGCCGTCTTTCACTGGCACGTTGAGGTCGGCACGAATAAACACCCGCTTGCCACGCAAGTCTAGGTCGGTCATTTTGATGAATTTCATGAAGCTCTCCCTTGAGCGGTCGCCGCCGCTTGAATATAAACTGGTCAGGATAAGAATATCACTGAAAAAACAAACGGGGCATAAAGCCCCGTGCATGATTAAGCAATGTGTTGAACCAGGCGCAGAAGGTTACAGGTATAGCCGTATTCGTTGTCGTACCAGCCCACCACTTTGACAAAAGTTGGGTCCAGCATAATGCCTGCATCGGCATCAAACACACTGGCCGCCGCACTGCTACGGAAGTCGCTGGAAACCACTTTTTCATTGGTAAACTCTAGCACGCCTTTTAACGCACCATCAGCCGCTTGTTGCATGGCGGCACAAATCGCTTCATAGGTGGTTTCAGTGTTGAGTTCTACGGTCAAATCCACTACAGACACATCGGCGGACGGCACACGCATCGCCATGCCGGTGAGTTTTTTATTGAGGGATGGAATCACCTTGCCAACGGCCTTGGCCGCACCAGTGCTCGAAGGAATAATGTTTTCAAACACACTGCGGCCACCGCGCCAGTCTTTTTTCGAGGTGCCGTCGACCGTCAATTGTGAAGCTGTCGCCGCATGTATCGTCGTCATCAAACCACGTTTGATCCCAAAGCTGTCATGCAGCACTTTGGCTAAGGGCGCCAGGCCATTAGTGGTACAGGAAGCCGCAGAAATAATTGCCTGGCCAGCATATTCAGTATGGTTTACACCATATACAAACATCGGCGTGTCATCTTTGCCAGGGGCAGATTGCACGACTTTTTTAGCGCCGCCGCTAATATGCGGGTGGCAGTTGTCTTGGGTCAAAAAGGCACCGGTAGATTCAATGATGATATCTGCACCACCAATACGCCAGTCAATGTTGCTAGGATCACGCTCTGCGGTTAAGTGTATACGTTGACCATTTACCACCAGCGCACCATTGTCAGCTTCCACCTTGGCATTAAAGCGACCATGTACCGAGTCATACTTGAGCAAATACATCATGTATTCAACATCATACGAACTATTAATGGCTACCACTTCGATATTGCTGAACTCTGCTTGCTCAATCGCCGCACGCAACGCCATACGGCCGATGCGCCCAAACCCGTTAATGCCTACCTTCACTGACATATGCTCCCCAACATTGCTTAGAACTAAAGCTCAGTATTTTAACCTAAACCACCTATACTGGACAGATTGTAAGTATTTGATTTGATACACGACAAAGCATAAAAATCATACAAACACGGCTTCATGCCTGCATGAAGCCTAATAACGAACAGAAAGATTACCTGATGCAAGACACGATTATTTTGGCTGGCGGCTGCTTTTGGGGAATGCAAGATCTGTTTAGGCGCCTGCCTGGCGTCATCCATACGCGCGTGGGCTATACCGGCGGCGAGATTGCGCACGCCACTTATCGCAATCATGGCAACCATGCAGAAGCGATAGAAGTCGAATTTGATGCGTCACAGATCAGCCTGCGGCAATTGCTGGTGTTCTTTTTCCAGATTCATGACCCAACGACCTTAAACCGTCAGGGCAACGATCTGGGGCCGTCTTACCGTTCTGCGATTTACTATGCGAACGCCGCACAACAAGCCGAGGCAGAGCAACTGATTGCCGAGATGAATGCAACCCGCATCTGGCCAGGCAAAGTAGTCACAGAAGTCACCGCTGCGAGTGAGTTCTGGCTGGCCGAGCCCGAGCATCAGGATTATTTAGTGAAATATCCACACGGTTACACCTGCCATGGCTTGCGGCCAGATTGGATATTGCCGCAAGACCGCAGCGCGGCTGTCTGGCTATAGATTACTCAGGTGTGACAATCGGCGGCACAGGCTTACGTGGCTTGCCCCCGCTGCGCCTGCCAGAATGGTGCAAAAATGTCGCCAGCTCGTTGAGGGCGAGTTGATAGACTTCGCGCTTGAATTCAATCACATCTTCTAATGGCACCCAGTATTCACTCCAGCGCCAGGCATCAAACTCGGGATGCTCAGTCGCACGCAGCGAGACATCAGAGTCGCGGCCGGTGAGGCGCAATAAAAACCAAATTTGCTTTTGACCTTTATAGCTGCCGCGCCACTCGCGCTTGATCCAGCTGGTCGGCACCTCGTAGCGCAACCAGTCACGCGTACGGCCCAAAATCTGGACGTGCTCAGGCTTGAGGCCTACCTCTTCCATCAGCTCACGATACATGGCTTGTTCCGGCGTTTCACCATATTTGATGCCGCCTTGCGGAAACTGCCACGCATGCTCTCTGATACGCTTGCCCCAAAACACCTGATTGTGCGCATTGCATAACACAATCCCGACGTTTGGACGGTATCCATCACGATCTAACATAAAAAACTGCCTTCAATATTTGCTGCAATTTTTTCACACTTTGCCCTTTAATGAAAGGACAACCATCATCCGGCTGCCATAAAAGTATGTGTGTTTTGCGCAAAAAAAAAGCTCACTATGCGTGAGCTTTTTTTAATTGTCACCTGAAGTATCAGGATTTCATGCGACGAGTAGCCAAGCCACCCATCAATAACAAGCCTGCAAACATCATGGCAGTTGTATCTGCTTCTGGCACAGGAATCACTGTCATGCTAACAAATGTGTAGTCAGACTGATTGTCACATTTATGGCATGTAGAGTTAGGGTAGCCTTTAACCGCGGTAAATACGATGCTGTCTACTGAGCGGAAGCCAAATGGATTATTCAACTGCCATGCACCTGTACCACCATCGACTGCACCACTGCCGATAGACACTGCTGAACCTTCACCAGTCCAAGCAGCAGAGTGTACGCCAGTCGCTGTCAGGTAATAAACGCCTGTACCGCCATCCGCAAAACTCACCAGCATTTTAGCGACTTCTTTCACGTCGTTATATTCCGGGCCATCAAACAGCAATGCCAGATTGATCGAAGACACGATCACTTCTTTGGAGAAGGTGCCAGTCAATGTTTCACCAATATCAATTTCGCCATCAGTTCTACCACCGGCGATACCCACACCAGTGATCCCTGCCTGGCTTTTTTGTTTGAATGCACTACTACCAACAAAAGTAGCAGTGGTACCATCTGCAAATGTTGTGCCATAGCTGGTTTGACCGTTGACAAAATTACTACCAACAACCGTGCCTGTGGTCAGCGCGAAAGCCGATTGTGCTGTGACCAGCATAGACAACGACAGCAGCAACTTAAGGCCAGTATCCAATACTTTTTTCATTGTGGTTCCCTTGATTTAGTTTAAAAGTGTAAAGCAAATTAATTTTTCAGCCTTATTTTATGTCAAGGTAGTGAATGTATAAAATAGTCCGTTAGGGTCGGAGGCGAAAATCTTGTTTCTTTTCATACCTTTGCAAATAAATTGCCAAATCCCCACAACACATTTATGGTTATATAATCAATCACGCTGTCAACCCGACGCGCTCACAACCGTTTGACACATATGCTCCTGTTTTTCATGCTCATCACCCAGCCATTCAAACCACTACAAGCACGGCTAAGCGGATTGCTATTATTGGCGTGCAGCCTGCACGCTGTTGCAGGCAACCTGGCCTATATCACCAACCAAGGCAGCGACACGGTCTCGGTGCTGGATACGCAAACACTCCAGATCATACAGACCATCGCCGTTGGCAAAGCGCCGGTGGGCGTGGCCATCGCCGCCAAACAGCAGCGCGTGTATATAAGCAATGCCAATAGCCAAAGCGTGTCGGTCATCAACAGTAACACCCAGCAAAAAATAGAAGACATCCCGGTGCATGTGCAAGCCGTGGGGATCGCCCTGAGTCGAGACGAAAACACCTTATATGTCGCTGATTGGGGTGGCGAGCAAGTGGTTGCTATCGACACGGCACACCCTGACAGGCAAAAAACCTTCAAGGCTGGCAAAACGCCCTCAGGCCTACTCGTGAGTGCAGACAACAAAAAACTATTTATTGCCAACCGCGACAGCAACGATGTGACCGTGGTGGATACCAAAACACTGAAAACCTTGGCACAAATCCCGGTCGGGCTGCATCCGTTTGCACTTTCGCTAAGCCCTGATGGCCACACACTGTTTGTGGTCAACGTCGTCAGCAACACCCTCACCTTGCTAAACGTCGACACTTACCAATCGAGCACTCTCAAAACTGGACAACACCCTTATGGCGTGGCCATTAGCCCGGATAGTCGCTGGGCGTATGTCAGCAACAACCACGCAGAAAACGTTTCGCTGATTGACCTAAGCAATGGCAAAACCGTCAAAACGATCGCCGTCGGCGAATTTCCAGAAGGCATTGAGTATGACAAAACGACCAATCAAATTATCGTTGCCAACTGGGGCTCAGACACCGTGTCAGTAATTGACGCACGCACCAACCAGGTCACACACACCATCGCCAGCCCCAAACTGTGCCGATCATTTGGGCAATTTATACTTCAGGCCAAATAAAATATGTTTTTTTCACGGGATGACCAACGAATTAGTCGCAAAGAAGCTTTTTTTTAGGTAAAGTCACGGGTTGTTTTTAAAACTCAAAGACAGCCTGCTTTCATCAAGCGCCGCTTTACCTTTAGTTTTGAAAGTCTGTAAATATCAGGAGAAATGTAATGAAAAAAATTCTTGGCATTATTGCTGTTTCTTTATTGCCGTTGATTCCTCTGACTGCTGGCGCACACGGTGCAGCTGCGTTGCGTTTTGAAAAAACCGTGACCATCAAGGCAGCCCCGGCAAAAGTATGGGCCTTGCTCAAAGACTTTGGCAATGTGCAAGCATGGCACGCAGGGGTGGAATCGACCACGGTTGAGCAGAAAAAAGACGAAAACGGCGATGACGCAACTTATCGTACCGTTAAACTGAAAAACGGCGGCGTGATGTACGAAAAACTACGCTCAGCTGACGATGCAGGCATGCGTTTGAAATATGAATACGTGCTTGAGAAGAGCACCTTGCAAGTCGCCAACTTCTACCCAAGCATCACCGTGACTGGTAGCGGCAACGAAGCAGTGGTCACCGTTAAAGGTAGCTATACCCGCGCTGACTCTTCAAACATCCCTAAACCTGAACAAAATGACGACGCTGCCACTAAAGCAGTCAACGACTATTTTGACGCTGGTCTGGAAAGCCTGAAAAAGGTCGCCGAATCGGGAAAGTAATTAGCCAGGGTTCTGGAAAGCGCACGCAAGGCAACAGTAAACCCTGGTGGAAGTTCTGGTAAGTCTTACGTTGTAAACAACAGTTTTTTGCAAATGCAGTGTTTGGTCAAAAGCGAAACACTGACACCAAATAAAGGGATTGTGTACCACACAATCCCTTTTTTGCATTCTGCACCGCCAACCATCGCCTGACCAAAAACATCACCTGCATTGCCAAAATTTGACGAATGCTGTCATTTTACGTCATGCCCAGCTTTGCCGACCCAGCCAAAAAATCTTGAATTCAAATCGAAGAAATAAAGCATAAAAACATTTTAATTCATATTTTTCAATAAGTTATTGACATCAATACACAGCTGGCACAGCTGTTGCTTTAGGGTTTAGCGAACACTGTTGGAAAAGCAGTGAATGAAACAGAAGATGTTCACTTTAAACTTGACTCAAAAGGAAAACATGATGAAAAAACACGTACAACAAGGTTTTACCCTGATTGAATTGATGATCGTTGTTGCCATTATCGGTATTTTGGCTTCTGTAGCGATTCCAGCTTATCAAGATTACACCAGAGATGCAGCAGATAATGCATGTGCAGTTCAAACCAAGGGCTTCACAAATAATTATGTTCTCGCACAGCAAACTGGTAGAACATTGCCGACCAGTACCGCTGGCGCTTGTGCTGCCGCAGCAACGATTTCTGGCACAGATATTTCAGCTACTGCGAAAACACCTGGCAGCAAAACCACTACTTGCGTTCTAGCAACTGGCGTTTGCACATCTGCGTAATTAACCAATCTACCTTAAATGCCTTTTACAGGGCATTTAAGGAGATTTGAATATTATGAGGAAACAACAATTGAAGAATATTCATCGAGGCTTTACCCTCATTGAATTAATGATTGTGGTTGCAATCATAGGCGTGCTCGCTTCAATTGCTATTCCGGCATACCAAGATTACACAAAAGATACTGCAGACAACTCATGCGCAATTCAGACTAAGGAGTTTACAAACAATTATATCCTGGCCGACAAAACCGGCAGGTTGCTTCCAATAAGTACAAGTGGGGCCTGCAACGCAGCTGCAACAATCACCGCGACCACCATCTCGGCAACAGCCAAATTACCGGGAACGAAAACTACAACTTGCATCTTGGCAACTGCGGTCTGTTCTTGATTAATACCGTTTACATTTTAAATTTTCTTTTCTCTTTCAGTGACCCTATCTTAGACATTACAATTTCGCTCCCAGATTAGGAGTGAAAAATGTTGGCGTCTAATATTGAAAAAATTGAGATTAATGCTTTAAGTCAGAACGATGCCTGCATCATTTGGCTACACGGCCTAGGCGCCGACGGTCACGACTTTGAGCCCGTGGTTCAAATGCTCAATCTGCCACATATCAAATTTATCCTGCCGCATGCGCCTTATCGCCCGGTGACATTGAACAACGGTTACGAGATGCGTGCCTGGTATGACATTTTTGGGCTGCAATCAGATAGCCAGCAAGACGAGGCTGGCATCAACGGCATGCAAGCGACCATTAATGCCATGATTGAAGCAGAAATAGCTAACGGCATTCCTTCGCAACGTATTTTGCTGGCGGGCTTTTCACAAGGCGGCGCGATGGCATTACATACCGCAACGCGATTTGGTCAACCGCTAGCGGGCGTATTAGCGCTATCCACTTACCTACCCTTGAAGCAGCAATTGCTACAGGCACAACACCCAGCCAACCTGCACTGTCCGATCTGGATGGCGCATGGGCGACACGATAGCGTAATTACGCTGCCGACTGCACAATCCTCCAGGCAATCACTAGAAGCGGCAGGTTACGCGGTGGAATGGCATGAGTACGACATGGCACATAGTGTGTGTGAAGCCGAAATTGACGATATTCGTCAATTTTTACTGCGGGTTTTACCTGCCTGAGCCTGATGGACTGAGTTGAGAATAATCCCGCAAGCCGGGGGAGTTTTGTTAAAATAGCTGGCGTTTTAACAGGCCTATTTTCATGAGTGCTTCCAAAAAGTCACCGACCACGGTGAATGATCAACAAAGTTTTGCCGAACGGTTGGCAGCGTTGGAGTCCATTGTCAAAAATATGGAGTCAGGTGAACTGCCGCTGGAGGCCGCATTAACGGCTTACACCGAAGGCATGCAATTACTGCAAGCGTGCCAGACATCGCTACAGCAAGCCGAGCAGACCGTGATGATATTGAACCAGCAGCAACAGCTGATCCCTTTTGAGGCCAATTAACGCGCCTGCCCCTTCTGCTTTTATTCATGACCAACCCTGCATTTGTTTTTGACCATTGGGCCAGCGCACATCAGCAACGCGTTGAGGCGGTGCTTGCACGCACGCTGCCCGATGCGCACGTGCTGCCAGCGCGCTTGCATGAGGCCATGCGCTACGCGGTGCTCGGGGGCGGCAAGCGTGTACGTGCGCTGTTAAGTTATGCCGCAGCAGAGCTGGCGGGCGCAACCCCAAATGCGGCAGATGCAGCCGCTGCCGCCGTGGAGTTGATTCACGCATTTTCGCTGGTACACGATGATATGCCATGCATGGATGATGATGACTTGCGCCGCGGCAAACTGAGTTGCCACAAGCAATATGATGATGCGACCGCTTTGCTGGTGGGCGATGCCTTGCAAAGCCAGGCCTTTGAATACCTGGCGAGCACGAATGCTGCGCAAGCGTTAAAACAAGTGCAGGTATTGGCAAAAGCCACTGGCTCGCGCGGCATGTGTGGCGGCCAGAGCATAGACTTACAAAGCACCGGCAAATTGTTGTCGCGCGAGGCACTGGAAACCATGCACCAATACAAAACCGGCGCGCTGATTGAAGCAGCCGCGCTGTTAGGCGCTTATGCGGCAGAAAATACGGCGCAACCTCTGATCGACACCTTGACCCACTATAGTCAATACATGGGGCTGGCATTTCAGGTGGTTGACGATATTCTGGATGCCACCGCAGACACACAAACGCTGGGCAAAACGGCGGGCAAAGATGCATTGCAGGAGAAATCCACTTATGTCAGCTTGCTGGGGTTGGAAGATGCCAAAACACTGGTCAACAACTTGTATGCGCAAACCTTAGAGCGACTGGCTGGCTTTGGACCACAAGCGGATCCACTGCGTGGCATTGCCAAATTTATTTGTGAGCGCCCATTTTAATCATGACATCGCTGCTCTCCCGCATTGATTCCCCGACCGACCTGCGCACGCTGGAGCGCTCGCAGCTCAAAGTGCTTGCGGCAGAATTACGTACATTTCTGATTCAAAGCGTATCGCAAACCGGCGGGCACTTGGCCTCTAATCTGGGCGTCGTTGAACTCACCATCGCACTGCACTACATCTACAACACGCCGGACGACCGCCTGGTGTGGGATGTTGGCCACCAAACCTACCCGCACAAAATTTTAACTGGCCGCCGCGAAGCCATGGCTAATTTACGCAAAGCTGGGGGCATTGCGGGCTTTCCCAAGCGCGATGAGAGTGAGTACGATACCTTTGGCACCGGCCATTCCAGCACCTCGATTTCGGCCGCATTAGGCATGGCCGTGGCGGCAAAAGCGCAAGGCTCCAACCGCCGCAGCGTCGCAATTATCGGCGATGGCGCCATGACTGCAGGCATGGCATTTGAAGCCTTGAATAACGCCGGCGACATGGACACCAACATCTTGGTGATCCTCAACGATAACGACATGAGCATCTCTAACAATGTGGGGGCGCTCAACAATTACCTTGCCCGTTTAATGTCCGGCAAGCTGTATGACAGCGTACGTCGTAGTGGAAAAAAAGTGCTAGATATCATGCCGCCGGTCAAAGAATTCGCGCGCCGCGCCGAAGAACATGCCAAAGGCATGGTGACGCCGGGCACTCTGTTTGAGGAATTCGGTTTTAATTACATCGGCCCGATTGATGGCCATGATATCGACACGCTGATGGATACGCTGGGCAATATCCGCCAGTTGCAAGGCCCGCAGTTTTTGCATGTGGTGACACAAAAAGGCAAAGGCTACAGCCCTGCCGAAGACAACCCGAACAAATACCACGGCGTCAGCAAATTTGACCCACAAAACGGCCATAGCTTGAGCCACAACGAGCGCCCGACTTACACGCAGATTTTTGGCGACTGGCTGGTCGATATGGCCGCCGCGGACGACAAACTGGTTGGCATCACGCCTGCCATGTGTGATGGCTCTGGCCTTAACCTGTTTGCCGAGGCCTATCCGCAACGCTATTTTGACGTCGGCATTGCCGAGCAGCATGCGCTCACCTTTGCCGCAGGCATGGCCTGCGATGGCCTGAAGCCGGTGGTGGCGATTTACTCCACCTTTTTGCAGCGCGCTTATGACCAGTTGGTTCATGATATTGCCTTGCAAGACCTGGATGTCTTGCTGGCGATAGACCGCGCGGGCCTGGTTGGTGCCGACGGCCCAACGCATGCGGGCAGCTTTGATTTAAGCTTTTTGCGTTGCATCCCGAACATTGTCATCATGGCACCTAGCGATGAAAACGAATGTCGTCAGATGCTAACTACTGGCTACCATTTCCCCGGCACAGCTGCCGTACGTTACCCACGCGGTAGCGGCATTGGCGCCAGCATTTCACCAACATTAGAATCACTACCTATTGGCAAAGCCCAGTTGGTGCGTCAAGGCAAGAAAATCGCCATTCTGGCCTTTGGCAGTATGTTGCAACCAGCGCTGCAAGCCGCAGACACCTGTGATGCTACCGTGATTAATATGCGTTTTATCAAGCCGCTGGATGAAGCCATGGTGCTGGAGATGGCCCGTACGCACGACTATCTGCTCACCGTAGAAGAAAACGCCATCATGGGCGGTGCCGGTGCGGCCGTGATGGAATGCCTGCAAGCGCATGGCCTGGTGAAGCCTATCCGTTGCCTGGGCTTGCCTGATCAGTTTATTGAGCATGGCAACCACGAAACTATGCTGGCTGCGTGTGGTCTAGATAAAGACGGAATTAACGCTGCTATTGAGAAATTAATTTCCGAGTAGTAAACTCAACTATTAATTAACAGGCGGGAAAGCCCGCGATGGAACCCTGATGAATCAACCTGTGATCCCAACAACGATTGAAGATGTGCAGAATACGCCGGACGTGCGTAGACTGGACATCAACAAAGTCGGTATCAAATCTATTCGCCACCCGGTGATTGTCAAAGACAAAACGGGCGGTGAGCAACATACGGTTGCCATGTTTGATATGTATGTGCATTTGCCGCACAACTTTAAAGGCACGCACATGTCTCGTTTTGTCGAGATTTTAAACATGAACGAGCACGCCATTTCTATCGACTCCTTCGAAACCATTCTGCGTCAGATGGTAGAACGCCTTGAAGCAGAATCCGGCTACGTCGAAATGCGTTTTCCGTACTTTATCAACAAGGCAGCGCCAGTTTCAGGCGTGAAAAGCCTGCTGGATTATGAAGTCACCTTTATTGGTGAAATCAAAAACGGCCAGTTTGAAATCACCGTCCAAGTGATGGTGCCAGTGACCAGCCTGTGCCCATGCAGCAAAAAGATTTCAGACTACGGCGCGCACAACCAGCGCTCACATGTGACTGTGACAGCCCTGCTCAATGAGTTTATGTGGCTGGAAGACCTGATTACGCTGATTGAAGATCAGGCCTCTTGCCAGTTGTATGGCTTACTCAAACGCCCGGACGAAAAATTTGTGACCGAGCGCGCGTATGATAATCCAAAATTTGTCGAAGACATGGTGCGCGACGTGGCGGCGCAACTTAACGATGAAAAACGTATTGTGAAATATGTGGTTGAGTCAGAAAACTTTGAGTCTATCCATAACCACAGCGCTTATGCATTGATTGAACGCGATAAACGCGTCAATTAATTCAGCGATGTAATGCCATAAAAAATAGCCCGCATGCGGGCTATTTTTTATGGGTCAATCTTAATGACTAAACATGCCCTGACGTGCGTAAGGCTGCGACAAACGCAAGCCCAGTGCGACCACAATCGCCCCCAATAACGGGAACAACGCCGCCAGCGTAAACGTGAGCTGCCCGCCTAAATACTCCAGGGCAAAGCCGCCTAGCAAACCACCCAATGCACCGCCAACGCCATACGCCACACTGTTATAAATCGCCTGTCCTTTGGCTTGGTGACGGCCATTAAAGTATTGCGTGACCACCTCAACCGAAGCGGCATGAAAACTGCCAAAGGTAAACGCATGCATGGTTTGCGCCAGCAATAACAGCCACAGCTGGTCCGGCACCTGACCCATCATGATAAAGCGCACCACGCCTATCAGCAGGCTGGTCAGCAAAATAGTTTTGAGCTTAAGGCGCGCCATGATCCACGGCATTTTCATAAAAATACCGATTTCGCAAATCACGCCCAGCCCCCACAACCAACCTATCATGCCTTTGCTGTAACCATGCTCAGCCAAGTAGATAGAATAGAAGTTATACATGAGGCCATGTGCGGTGACCATCATGGCGCAGCCGATGAGCAACGACAGTACTGCCGGTTGTTTTAAGATTTGCCAGACTGAAAAATCATCATGTGCATGTGGCGGCACGTGGGCTTCCGGTAGTTTCCAGGTCAGGCCAAACAAGGTGCATTGCACTAGCAAGATAAACCACAGCAGACTGCCAATGCCAAACCAATCGGTTAAATAGCCTAACAGCACCGAGGCGACAATAAACCCCCATGAACCCCACAAGCGGATTTTGCTGTAATGGCCATTGGTGCTGGCCAGATGTGCGAGTACCAAAGACTCGGAAAGCGGCAAGGTCGAGCTGGTAAACAGGCTGAGGGCGATCATCACCACAAACATAGTGGTAAAGTCGTGCGCCCAGAAAATAGCAATAAAGCCTAGCAAACCGAGAAAAGCAGTCGTGCGTATCCAGCGCACGCGTTGCCGCGTATGGTCTGCCAGCCAGCCCCACAAATTGGGCGCAATAATACGGCTGAGTTGAAACAGCGACATCAGGATGCCAATATCGGCCGGGGAAAACGATTCAGACGTCAGGTATAAGCCCCAGTAAGGGACAAATGCACCGACAAAAAAGTAGTAAATAAAATAGAAACGCGAGAGATTGAAGTGTAAGGCGTGACTCATAAAATACTCGCGCTTGGATGACCATCGCCCAAGGGTGAACTTGGGCGATGGAGGCAATTACAGTGTTGGCACCTTGGAATGCACGTCTGCATTCTGGCCACGGTTGCGCAATGCATGATCCATCAACACCAGCGCCAGCATGGCTTCGACAATCGGCGTCGCACGGATGCCCACACATGGGTCGTGACGGCCTGTGGTTTGCATCATCACAGACTCACCAGCCTGATTAATAGAATGACGTGGTTGCGGAATGCTGGAAGTTGGCTTGAATGCAACATTGACCACAATATCCTGGCCGCTAGAAATACCGCCCAAAATGCCACCGGCATGGTTGGTGGCAAAGCCTTCTGGCGTCAACTCGTCGCTGTGTACGCTGCCGCGCTGTGCCACGGAGGCAAACCCGGCGCCAATCTCCACACCTTTGACCGCATTGATGCCCATCATGGCATGCGCAATATCCGCATCCAGGCGATCAAATACTGGCTCACCCAAGCCCACCGGTACTTTCTCAGCCACCACGGTAATCTGCGCGCCAACCGAGTCACGCTCGCTGCGAATCTGGTCCATATAGGCTTCCAGCTGCGGCAGAATCTCTACATTGGGTGAAAAGAAGGCGTTACCTTCTTGTGACAAGGCATCCCAGCTCACAAACGGCACTTTAATGTCGCCGATCTGGCTTAAGTAGCCACGGATCTGCACGCCGTATTGCTGCTTGAGCCATTTTTTAGCAATGGCGCCAGCGGCCACTCGCACCGCGGTTTCACGTGCGCTGGAGCGGCCACCGCCGCGGTAGTCGCGAATGCCGTACTTTTGCGTATAGGTGTAGTCCGCATGACCAGGACGGAAAGTCTCCATGATCTTGCTGTAATCCTGTGAGCGCTGATCTGTGTTGCGGATCAGCAAACCAATGGGCGTGCCTGTGGTTTTACCTTCAAACACGCCAGACAAAATCTCCACTTCATCGGCTTCGGCGCGCTGGGTCACATGGCGCGAGGTCCCCGGTTTACGGCGGTCGAGATCGACTTGTAAGTCAGCCGCGCTGAGTTCCAGGCCTGGTGGGCAGCCATCCACAATGCCGCCAATCCCAGGGCCATGTGACTCGCCAAACGAGGTCAAGGTAAACAAGGTGCCGATGGTATTGCCAGACATGCGTTTTATCCCACTCAATAATTTTCTTTATTTTAGCATAGACTGGCCAGCCACCTGTCTGTGGGTTGATTTCCAGCCAGTGAACGCTTATGCTGGAGCGGCATTTTTAGCTGGGATGACCATGGCCAAACGTAAACACAGCCACCGCAAGCACAGATTGCTGGGGGCCGACAACACGACATCTGTCGAGACAACTGCAGGCCAAGATTTACCTGCGGCCTGTATTCACAAGATTTGCTACAACGTAGAAGATATCGTGTCGCAACAACTCACCATGCAGGAGATCGTCAACTGGCAACCACCCGCCGGGCACGTGGCCTGGATTAATGTGCATGGCGTGCTGGACATCCCCTTACTACAAGCCGTGGCTCGCCGTTTCAAACTGCACCCGCTGGTGCTGGATGATATTTTAAATACCGAACAGCGGCCTAAGCTTGATACTTACCCGGATTATCTGTTTCTTGAAACGCGCTTGTTTTACTACGATACAGAAAATCTTAGTGTCAGTTCAGAACAAATCAGTATGGCATTGGGACGTGAGTGGCTGCTTACTTTTCAGGAGCGCCCCTCTGGCAGCTTTGAGCCGGTGCGCGAACGACTACGCCAGGGCCAGGTCTTGCTTCGCCAAAGCGGCCCTGACTATTTATGCTACGCCCTGCTAGATAGCTTGATGGAACGCTATTTTCAGGTGCTAGAGGCGATTAATGACGATGCCGAGCAACTGGAAAATCATCTATTGGATCGCCCCAGCCCGGAAGACTTGCAGAATATTCACCGACTCAAGCATGTCACCATACAACTGCGGCGTGCTGTCTGGCCGTTGCGCGAAGTATTGAACAGCTTGATTCGGAATGAACACGGATTCTTCAGCCCGCAAACTGTGCCTTATTTGCGTGACCTATACGACCACACAGTGCATTTCACCGAATCCCTTGAGGCCATTCGCGACACTTTAAGTGGCTTGATGGATATTTACATGACTAGCCTCAGTCAGCGCGTGAACCTCGAGGTGCGCGCGCTGACAGTGGTCGCCATGCTGTTTATGCCTGCCACGCTGATTGCCGGGATTTTTGGTATGAATTTTAACGAAATGCCATGGCTAAAAGACCCGGATGGATTTTGGTGGGCCATCGGCATGATGCTATTGATCGCGATAGCGATGTTGCTGGTGTTTTGGCGACGACAATGGCTAAGTAGCCGCCGTGAATCTTAATGACTACGCGGCCAGCAGTTCAGCACGCGGTAATTGCTTGCTCACATCCTGCAACTCGTAGAATAACGCCATATAGTCTTGCGCAGCTGCGCTGTCGGCGTCATATTCAAACACATGCTGACCCATACGCGCACTCTCCGTCAAGGCAGCATGTTCATAGATTTTGCTCATCAATACTTCGTTGCCAAACAGGCGGCGCATCTCCTGCTCCACCTCAGCCGTCATTGCCTTGCGTTTATCCGCCCGCGTCAGCAAATAGCGGCGCTGTATTTTTTGCTTTAAGACCGGCTGCAAGGCATTGAGTGCTTTATCCATTTTGACTGCAGAGTGGATGGATAAATAATCGGTTGAGACCGGAATCAGCACCAGGTCGCTGGCAAACACTGCACTTAATGAAATCACACCAAGATACGGGCAGCAATCCATCAACACCTGTAATGATGGTTGCGCCGCTGCGAGTGTCGCAAGCCCTTGCCCTAATTTATTCAAGGTGGCTGGGCCACGACCAAATTGCGAATCGACCTTCATTAGTTCAGCGCTGGCAGCAATCAACTGCAAGCCATTGCGCAAAGGTTGGCACAAGCTATCCAGCGGTGTCGCATCTTGATAAAACTTGAATAAATGCTGCTGCGTATCAAGGCCGGTATGCTTGTAAATCTCGGTGAGCCTGGCTTGCGGATCCATATCCAGTAAGGCCACCTGACGTTTTTTACGTTGAATAGCAGCGGCCAGATTGAGTGCAGTGGTGGTAGACCCCACGCCTGCTTTCTGATTAAAAATTGCGATTTTCAACATGATGGTGTTTGCTCAGACCTGGTGTTAAACATCAAATACGGCATAAGATGCGTGTCATCATAAACGATGTTGCCAACAGAGGCCACCCCGCCAAAGACAGCATGGGTAGTAAAAGCATCGGTAGAAAAAAAGAAACCCGCTATTGCGGGTTAAAAGGGGGTTTGGATCAGGAGGAAATCAATGCTAGTTGTTGAAAATCAACTAAACCAGCCATCAAACAAAACATTTTGTGTTTCGTTTAAAGATGAGTTCAGTATAGGGAGGAGTTATTGCAGCAATTTGACCAAGCTGTAACTGAATTGTAAAAGGCTAAATTCAATTGTTATCAAATTGTAACCTTAATAAAAACAACAACTTGCAGACACTGTTTAATAAAAACAGTAAAAAAACAAACGACTGATAGTCTAGCAGAATCCTGCTTGCCAGACGATCAGCCGTGAGATTACAAAAAACTAACTGAAAAAGTCGCGCGCTTTATCAACCCAGCTTTTATTCTTGGGGCTGTGTTTACCAGCATCGGCTTGCGTGCTGCTTTCAAATTCGCGCAGCAGGTCTTTCTGCTTCTCGGTTAAGCGCACCGGCGTTTCAACCACCACATGCACCATCAAGTCACCATGCTCACTTGAGCGTAAAGGCTTGATGCCTTTACCACGCAAGCGGAACACGCTGCCGGTTTGCGTTTCAGCTGGGATTTTCATCTTGGCGGCGCCATCCAGCGTAGGCACTTCGATTTCGCCCCCCAACGCTGCCGTGCTAAAACTGATCGGCATTTCGCAATGCAGATTGGCACCATCACGTTGAAAAATCGGGTGCTCTTTGAGATGCACAACAACATACAAATCACCGGTTGGCCCGCCATTGACGCCGGCTTCGCCTTCACCGCTCAAGCGGATACGATCGCCTTCGTCGACACCCGATGGAATCTTCACATTGAGGGTTTTGTTTTGCTTGACGCGACCACCGCCATGGCAAGTCGGACAAGGCTCTTTCACCATCTTGCCAGTGCCATGGCATTTGGGGCAGGTTTGCTGCACAGAGAAAAAGCCCTGCTGCATACGCACCTGGCCGTGGCCATTACACGTCGTACACGTCACTGGTGAAGTACCTGGGCGCGCGCCCGAACCATGACAGGTTTCGCAGCTGGTTTGCACCGGGATGCGAATCTTGGTCTCTGTCCCCTTGGCGGCATCTTCGAGCGAAATTTCCAGGTTGTAACGTAAGTCAGCACCGCGATAGACATTGGAGCGCTGATTGCGGGCACCCCCAAAAATATCCCCAAAAATATCGCCGAAAGCGTCACTGAAATTGCCGGAGTTAAAGCCACCAAAACCGCCGCCACCCATGCTGGGGTCTACCCCGGCGTGACCATACTGGTCATAGGCGGCACGCTTCTGGTCGTCGCTCAGCATTTCATAAGCCTCTTTGGCTTCTTTAAAGCTTTCTTCGGCTTTCGGGTTATCCGGGTTGCGGTCCGGGTGAAACTTCATGGCCAGCTTTTTAAAGGCTTTTTTAATTTCCTCTTCGCTGGCGTCGCGGTTCACACCTAACACTTCGTAATAATCTTTTTTTGCAGCTGCCATAGTTTTTCCGTTTAACGCGCTTGCGTCATAAAGACAAACACACCCGCGATGCGCGTAGTGTGTTTGCCGACATCATTGAAAAAGGGCGAGTATCTGCATACCCGCCGTTTTCACGCTTAGTCTTTTTTAACTTCTTCAAACTCGGCATCCACCACATCGCCTTCAACCGTTTTTTCACCTTCAGGTTGTTGTGCGCTCTCGGTGTTGGCCTGCGCTTGTTGCTCGGCGTAGACTTTCTCACCCAGTTTTTGTGAGGCTTCCATCAAGGCATTGGTTTTGGCTTCGATCACTTCTTTGTCATCGCCATCTTTGGCCACGGCTTCGAGGTCTTTGATCGCGTCTTCGATCTTGGCTTTTTCGTCTGCCTCAATCTTGTCGCCATGCTCAGCCAGTGATTTTTTCACGCTGTGCAACACACTGTCAGCCTGGTTACGGGCATCGACCAGTTCACGCAGTTTTTTGTCTTCATCAGCATATTTCGCCGCATCCTCTTCCATGCGCTGAATTTCTTCTTCAGACAAACCGGAGTTCGCCTTGATGGTGATTTTGTTTTCTTTGCCGGTGGCTTTGTCTTTGGCAGACACATGCAAAATACCGTTGGCATCGATGTCAAACGTCACTTCAATTTGCGGCATGCCACGTGGGGATGGTGGAATGTCGCTCAGGTTAAACTGGCCCAGGCTCTTGTTGCCAGAGGCCATTTCACGCTCGCCTTGCAGCACGTGAATGGTCACGGCGTTCTGGTTATCTTCGGCAGTCGAGAACACTTGTGATGCCTTGGTCGGAATCGTCGTGTTTTTCTTGATCAGCTTGGTCATCACGCTGCCCAACGTCTCAATCCCCAGTGACAACGGTGTCACGTCCAGCAGTAACACGTCTTTGACGTCGCCTTTCAATACGCCACCCTGAATCGCAGCACCTACCGCTACGGCTTCATCCGGGTTCACGTCTTTACGTGGCTCTTTGCCAAAAATCTCTTTCACTTTTTCTTGCACTTTTGGCATACGGCTTTGACCACCAACCAAAATCACGTCAGAAATATCAGACGGAGACACACCCGCATCTTTCAAGGCAGTTTTACAAGGTGCAATCGTGCGCTCGATCAACTCTTCCACCAGTGATTCCAGTTTGGCACGGGTGATTTTCACCACCAAGTGCTTAGGACCGCTGGCATCTGCCGTGATGTAAGGCAAGTTCACTTCAGTTTGCTGTGCGCCAGACAATTCGATCTTGGCTTTTTCAGCAGCTTCTTTCAAACGCTGCTTGGCCAGCAAGTCGTTGCGCAGGTCCAGGCCGTTTTCTTTTTTGAACTCATCCGCCAAAAAGTCGATGATGCGGTTATCGAAGTCTTCACCACCCAAGAACGTGTCACCGTTGGTAGACAACACTTCAAACTGGTGTTCGCCGTCGATTTCAGTAATTTCGATAATCGAAATATCAAACGTACCGCCTCCCAAGTCATACACCGCAATTTTGCGGTCGCCTTCTTGTTTGTCCATACCGAACGCCAACGCAGCTGCGGTTGGTTCGTTAATGATCCGTTTCACATCCAGGCCAGCAATACGGCCTGCATCTTTAGTTGCCTGACGCTGGCTGTCGTTAAAGTAAGCAGGCACAGTAATCACGGCCTCGGTCACTTCTTCGCCCAGGTAGTCTTCAGCGGTTTTCTTCATTTTGCGCAAGACTTCGGCAGAAATTTGCGGTGGCGCTTGTTTGTTGCCACGCACTTCTACCCAAGCATCGCCATTGTCGGCTTTGGCAATGGTGTAAGGCATCAGGTCGATGTCTTTTTGCACTTCTTTTTCGTCAAAACGGCGACCGATCAAACGCTTCACCGCAAACAAGGTGTTTTTCGGGTTGGTCACGGCCTGGCGTTTTGCCGGTGCGCCGACCAGAATCTCGCCATCTTCCTGATAAGCGATGATAGAAGGCGTAGTACGTGCGCCTTCAGCGTTTTCAATCACACGTGGCTTGCCGCCTTCCATGACAGCAACGCAAGAGTTGGTCGTCCCCAAGTCAATACCGATAATTTTTGCCATATTGTATGTTCCTTAAATTCGTTAATCTTTAATCTACTGATGCAGTGAACATTGGGATGCTGAGACAGATTTCAAGCCCCTGTTCATTAAATGGTCTTTAGGCCTACTTGGCCTGAATCACGGTCACCAATGCCGGACGCAATACGCGCTCATTCAGGCTGTAGCCTTTTTGCAACACGCTCAACACGGTATTTGGCTCACCTTCGGCAGGCACCATGCTGATGGCCTGATGTTTGTTCGGGTCAAACTTTTCACCCAGCGGGTTAATCTCGGCAATATTGAACTTCTCAAATACGCTCAACAATTGCTTGGCGGTCAGCTCCACGCCGTTTTTATAGCTGGCGACTTCGTTGCTTTCTACTGCCAAAGCCGCATCCAGGCTATCTTTGACTGCCAGCAGTTCACCACTGAATTTTTCCAGCGCAAACTTGCGGGCCTTATCAATATCATCAGACGCGCGACGACGAATATTTTCGCCTTCCGCTTTCACATACAGTACTTGTGCCTTGGCTTCTTCGAGCGCGGCTTCCAGCGCAGCAATGCGTGCTTCTTGAGTATCAGCCGGGCTGGCCTGTGCCGCCTCATTCAAGGCGGATTCGTCGGTGTTCACCTCGGTAGGTGTATTTGCTTCTTGCATGCAGCTCCCCTTTTTGTTCAACACTGTTCACCTGAAACAGTTTTATGCAGACTGTTTCAATATTTCTACAATGTTGGGATGCCCCTACTGATTTCAAGGGTAAAGCATGCATTTGTGCATGATTTTTTAGAAATGGCTGGAAACTGCACTCACCATGGTGGACACCTCTGCGACGACTGCCGCAACGGATGGCACTTGCCCCTTACCACCGAGATTGACCGCAGGCGCCACGCGGCCGCCTGCCACCCCGGTAAACGCCGGTTCGGTATCGGTATACAAGGCAACAATGGGGATATCCAGCGCGGCGGCCAGATGTGATAAACCGGTATCCACGCCCACGGCAAAGCGTACCTGCGGCATTTGGCTAGCCAGTTGTTGCAGCGTCAGTTTAGGCAGCACTAACGCTTGCGGCACGTGCGCTGCAATCCGTTCCGCACGCGCTTTTTCGCTGTCACTGGCCCAAGGCAACCACATATGCAACCCTTGCGCAGCATAATGCTGCCCCAAGGCGACCCAATGCGCTTCCGGCCATAGTTTGCTATCGCGACTGGTGGCATGCAGCGCTAAAAAAGCCTCGACTGGCGTGTGACGCCCCAAACCCACTAGCCCATAAGCTGGCTTGTTTTGTGGCACCGCATAACCGAGCGCCAGCGCCGCCAGTGTGCGCATACGCACCACCGCGTGCTGGCGATAACTAATGGCGTATTGATGCTGGTAAAAACGGCTGGCCAGTGGTTCGCGAATCGAGTGCTTGTCGTAGCCATGGCGCGGCGCGTGCGCCCACGTCGCCATGACCGCGCTTTTCACCAAGCCTTGTAAATCCAGCACCAGATCATAAGGGTGTGCTGCCACAGCCTGCTTCACGGCAGCGATTTCACGCCAGGTCTGGCAACGCCACCATTGCTTGCGCCAGCGGCGAACGGCCACCGTAAACACTTGCTGCACCCGCGGATGCAGGCGGGGAATATCGGCAAAACTTTCTTCTACCAGCCAGTCGATCTGCGCATCAGGACAGTATTGCAGGATATCCTCCACAACAGGCAGGGCATGGACCACGTCGCCCATGGAGGTGGTTTTGACAATCAGGATGCGTTTCATGGCCGCTATTTTCGCATACAATGCCATCGCATGAAGTTTGCGTTTCTCATATTCAAATACTTTCCTTACGGCGGTGTGCAGCGCGATATGCTGCGCATTGCCAGAGACTGCGTCGCCCTCGGCCATGAGGTCACGATTTTCACTGGCGAATGGCGCGGTGCGCTGCCACAGGACATCAGCGTCCATCTGTTAAAAGCCAGCGGCTGGCTCAATCACCATAGACACCAATCGCTGATCAAGCAAATGCAGCAGGCGGTACAACAGCAAGGGTTTGACCGCGTGGTGGGTTTTAACCGTATGCCCGGGCTCAATGTGTATTTTGCCGCCGACCCTTGCTACGCCGAGCGCATGTCGCACGAACCCTGGTACAAAAAACTGTCTGGCCGCTATCGTTTCTTTTCGGCCATGGAACACGCCGTCTTCGGCAAACAGGCGTCGACGCAGATATTGCTGCTGAACCAGCATGACCAGGCGATGTTCCAGCGCTGGTATGGCACAGACGCTGCGCGTTTCCACCTGATTCCGCCCAATATTCCGCTACAACGGTTCAACGACCTTGCAGCGCAAGATCATCGCGCCTATGTACGCAGCAGCTTTAATCTGCCTGACGATGCCATTGTCTTGCTGACGGTGGGCTCGGCGTTTGTGCGCAAAGGCGTAGACCGGGCGATAGAGGCCTTAAGCAGCTTGCAAGAAGACCTTAAACAACGCTGTTGGTTATTGGCGGTGGGCGAATTTGAATCCAGCAGCAATATGCAGGCCTATGCCGAACAACGCGGGATTGCCGACCGCTGCATAGAAGCAGGCGGCCGCCCGGATATTCCGGCACTGATGTTAGGCTGTGATCTGCTGATTCATGCGGCACGCTCGGAACTGGCGGGTATTGTGCTGATTGAAGCCATGACGGCGGGCCTGCCGCAAATGGTGACCGGCGTCTGTGGTTATGCGGGCTATATTAGTGCGGCGCAGGCTGGCCTGGTGTTAGCAGAGCCGTTTGATCAGGCAGCCATGAATCGGGCCCTGGTTGAGATGCTGCGCCAATTATCAACCCAAGCCTGGTCAGACAATGCCAAGGCGTTTGTGCAGCGCATGGCGGCTTCGCAACTGGCCCACCCTGAAGCCAATATCATTGCGTCGCCACCTTCTGGCGAACAAGCGCCTTAAGGGCTTGCCGGTTTGCCCGGCATAAATGGCACATTGCGTAACTTGTCTGCCGCCGCTTTGCTGGCTTCGCTGCGTTGCAAGGCATAAGCTTTCGCCTGTTCTAATAAGGCCGCAGAAGGCAAGTTAGGATCTTCCGGCAACGCTGACAGTTTCTCAAAACTCTGCTCATAAGGTGTCGCGACCTGGGCATCAATCTGCGCCGCTAACTCATCAAAACTGACACTGCCTTCACGGCCTTCGAGCATAATCTGCCGCCACTTTTGCTGTGCCTGCTGGTCAATCTGATTGAGCTTTTGCACCTGCTTTTGTATCGCGATTTCTTGTTGCCAGCGATATTTTGGCGCAGGCAAATGGGTCACCAAGACAAACAGCGCTACCACCCATGATATGGCCGCCAGCCATTGCGTCAGCGTTAATTGTTTGCTGGGCACAATCGTGGTCGGTAACAACAGCGCCGCCATCACCATGCCAGTGGCAAAGCCGCCAATATGCGCCGAATTATCAATGCCGGGAATGATGTAGCCCATGGCAATGGTGAGGGCAGAAAACAGCAGCGCGCCCCAAAACAGCCAGCGGAACTCCTGCACTTGCATCTGGCGCCGACCAAACCAGACATACACCAGCAGCGCACCATAAATCCCAAAAATGGCCCCGGAGGCCCCGCCAGATACCGCATCATTGCCTTGGATCACCAACGACAACAGATTGCCACCGACGCCACTGATCAAGTAAATCACCACAAAACGCACGGCGCCGAACATGCGCTCGACCAGTTTGCCGCCATCCCACAGGGCCAGCATATTCATGCCCAAGTGCAAGGCGCCAAAGTGCAGAAACATCGCACTTGCCAGTCGCCACCATTGGCCATCGGCAGTGGCCGGGGCAAAATTGGCGCCCCAGGTCAGCTGCACGGTATTGGGCGAATGCCAAAAACCAGCGCCGCCAAACAACATGACCACAAACACCAGCACATTCAGCATGATCAGCAGCCGCGTCATCGGCGGCACCGGCGCGCGTAACTCAATGCGGTTGAGCAGTGACTGATCCATTAGCTGAGCGATGCCTGAAATGGGACTTGCAGCACCGGGGGCTGTTGCAAGCCTGTGATCAGGCTCTGCAAGTTTTCTTGTGGCACGGACATCTGCGGGTCTATGTTGTTCGCCACCCAGCCACAACAATCGATATTCCGTTGCTTGAGCACCTGTGCCGTGAGCAGCGCATGATTAATACACCCCAGTCGCATGCCCACCACCAGCAATGCCGGGAGCTGTAATGCCTGAATTAAATCAGCGATGGTTTGGCTGCCATTGAGCGGCACCAGCAAGCCGCCTGCCCCCTCGACAATCACGACATCGGCCATGCTCGCCAATTGCGCATAGGCCGCTTGAATGACGTGAAAGTCGATCGTCACGCCCGCCTGGGCCGCTGCGATATGCGGCGCAATAGCCGGTTCAAAACAATAGGGGTTAATGAGCTCGGGCGGCGCACTCACATTAGACGCAGCGGTTAATTGCAACACATCGTCATTTTGCCAGCGGCCATCCACCCATGCACACCCGGACGCAATTGGTTTCATGCCGATCACGGTCAAGCCTTGCGCGATCAGTTGCTGCATCAGGCGCACGGTAACCGTTGTTTTACCAACCCCGGTATCCGTGCCAGTGACAAAAAAATGACGTGGCAAGCTGTGCATGATTACTCTGCATGCGCCGCTTTGCGCGGCATAAACTGTACCGGACTGCTACCCGGCGCGGTGTAAGGTTGACTGCCCGTCCAGGCATGCACAAACACCACTTCATAGGTGGCTGGCAGTTTACCTTCGTGGCGAAACGCCTCATAGCCTTGACGCAGCTGCTGTAAAAAGCCTTTGCCGCTCAAGCCCTTGGCACGACCAGCGGTGGCGTTGTGCGCACCAATCGCCTTGAGGTCGCGCATCAAAGATTCCACCGTGTCATAGGTTAAGGTGTAATGCATCACATCCAGCACCGGCGCGCTGAAACCCGCGCGCGTCAGCGCATCGCCAATATCATGCATATCAATAAACCGGCTGACATGGGTATGGTCTGCGCCAGACGCGGCGCGTAACTCTTTGAGCGTATCCGGGCCCAGGGTAGCAAACATCAGCAGGCCGTTCGGGCGCAATACGCGGCGCCATTCTTGCAAGGCGGCATCGAGATCGTTACACCATTGCACAGCGAGGTTGGACCACACCATATCGACACTGGCGGTCGCTAGCGGCAGCGACTCGATATCGGCACAGACAAAACGTGGTTTGGCCTGCCAGAACCGATACCTGGGAAATAAGGCACGACTGCGTGCCAGCATGCCTTCGGCAATATCCAGCGCAATGCCCTGTGCGCTTTTAAAGTGTTTGAGCAAGGCATGCAAGCCATGGCCGGTGCCGCAACCGGCATCCAGAATCACGGCGGGTTCGAGTTTAACCACATCCAAGCGACTGAGCATTTCTTTACGCACCTGGCGCTGCAAAATGGCGGCGGCATCATACTTTTTGGCGGCGCGGTGAAACGACTGCCGCATGCGCGACTTGTCGATCTGGTAAACATCCTGCATTAGCTGCTCACTTGCTGTGTGGCCTGGTCATCGGCCATAAATGCTTCAACAGTCTCGCAGAAAGCATCCGCATGTGACAAGAATGGCGCATGCGCCGCCCCGGCCATCACGCGTAACTGCGCGCGCTGTAAATGCATGGCCAACCAATGTGCGGCGGCCACCGGCGCGAGTGTGTCGCGGTCACCATGTATCAGCAAGGTCGGCTGAAATATCCGACCCACCTCTTCACGCAAATCGGTTTGCAGCAAAATATCCAGCGCCTGGTTGAGGTTGTCTTGCGTCGGTGTTGGTTTGGCCGCGAAGGCAGTGCGCAACTGACGCACGGTCGCGCGGGCATCTTTGGCGTGCATGCATTGCAGGGTTAAAAAATTCAGCAATGTCGCGTTAAAGTCCTGCTCAAAGCGCTGATTAAACTGCTCAAAATGTCTGGCGGCAATACCGTTTGGCCAATCCGGCTTGCTGACAAAACAAGGGTTGGTCCCGACCAGAATTAACTTCTCGACGCGGTCAGGTTGGTTCAGCGCAATCTGTTGCGCCACCAGGCCGCCTAATGACCAGCCTAGAATCGTCGACACGCCAGGAATCTCTTCGGCCACCGCTTCAGCCAGGCTATGCAAATGGTAAGGGTACACCGGGCGGCTTTGGCCCATGCCAGGCAAATCCACCAGAAATAAACGGTAGCTAGCCGACAGACGCTTGACCACGCGCTCCCAGACCGCACTGTTCATCGCCCAACCATGTAGCAACACGAGCGGCTTGCCCTGCCCCATGATTTCGATAAAACAACTCATGCCTGCGTCCCGGCCGGAATCTCAAGCTCGGCGGCATGCAGGGCCGCAATCAATGTACGCACGTTCGCCTCGCTGTGCGCAGCCGAGAGTGAAATACGCAAACGCGAGGTATTGGCAGGCACGGTGGGCGGACGAATCGCTGGCACCAGAATGCCACGTGCCTGCAGATATTGACTCAACGCCAGCGCCTCGTGCGTGTCACCAACGACCAAGGGCTGAATCGCTGTTTCAGAGGGCAGCAGGTGCCAGCGTGACAGTGATAGCTCACTTTTGAGCAAGGTAATCATGTCAAACAATTGTTTTCTGCGCGCATCGCCCTGCTCTATTTCTTTGACCGAGGCCAGCAAGGCGGCTGACAACGGTGGCGGCGCCGGGGTGGTGTAAATATAGCTATTGGCGTATTGAATCAGGTAGTCGATGACAATTTTCCCGCCAGCGACAAAGGCGCCAGCCACGCCCGCGGCCTTGCCCAGTGTGCCCATCATGATTAAACGTGGCGACTGCAAACCCAGGTGCTTGAGCGAACCGCGACCTTGTGGCCCCAGTACACCAAAGCCATGGGCATCATCTACGTACAGATAGGCATCGTAGCGCTCACACAGCTCGAGGTAAGCGGCCAAGGGCGCCAGATCGCCATCCATGCTGAACACCGCATCGGCCGTCACCAGTTTGTGGCGTGCCGTGCTGGCTTGCAACAATTTTTCAAGCGCAGCCACATCATTGTGCGCAAAGCGGTGATGCGTGGCCCGTGACAAAAAGGCGCCATCATTGAGGCAAGCATGGTTGAGCTTATCGGAAAACACGGCATCGTCACGCCCCATCAAGGCACTGATGACGCCAATATTGGCCATATAGCCAGTCGAAAACAGCAAGGCCGCCGGTTGGCCGACAAACGTCGCCAAGACCTGCTCCAACTGGTCATGATAACGGTGGTGGCCAGTGATTAAATTGGAGGCACCACTGCCGACGCCAGCTTCGGCCGCCGCGGTTTGCAGTGCGGTCACCAGCGCAGCATCATTGGCCAGGCCCAGGTAGTCATTACTGCAAAACGACAGAAATGGCTGGCCATTGGCCGTAATATGCTCGGCTTGCGGCGAGTCCAGCAAACGGCGCTGGCGCATCAGGCCCAGGGTTTGCCGCTTGTCGAGGTCGGCGCGTAAAGACTCCAGCAAATCGCTCATTAGATTTTCTTCAGGCCCAACTTGGCGAATAACACGTTATCTGACTCGACTTCAGGATTACCAGTCGTCAGTAATTTTTCACCGTAGAAAATACTATTGGCACCGGCATGGAAGCATAGCGCCTGCACGGCCTCGCCCATGCTCTGGCGGCCTGCGGACAAACGCACAAAGCTGGTTGGCATGGTGATACGCGCAATCGCGATGGTGCGTACAAATTCCAGCGGATCGAGTGGCTCGGTGCCATGCAATGGCGTGCCTTCCACTTGGGTCAGCAAGTTAATCGGTACGCTCTCTGGTGGCTGCTCCATATTGGCCAGCTGCGCCACCAAGCCTGCACGTTGGGCACGGGTTTCACCCATGCCAATAATGCCGCCACTACACACATTGATATTCATGCTGCGTACACGGTCCAGCGTATCCAGGCGGTCCTGGTAAGTACGGGTGGTGATCACATCCCCATAAAACTCTGGTGCGGTGTCGAGGTTATGGTTGTAGTAATCCAGCCCAGCCTCTTTCAATTGCTCGGCTTGGCCATCTTTGAGCATACCCAACGTGGCGCAGGTTTGCAGCCCCATGGCCTTCACTTCAGAAATCATTTTTAACACTGGCTCGAGGTCACGTTGCTTGGGGCCGCGCCAGGCAGCGCCCATGCAAAAACGGCTGGCGCCACTGTCTTTGGCGGCTTTGGCCGCCGCCAATACCTCATCCAGTTTCATCAACGGCTCATTTTCAACCTCGGTGTGGTAACGCGCCGCTTGCGGGCAATAGCCACAGTCTTCAGAGCAGCCGCCAGTTTTAATCGACAGCAAGGTACTCACTTGCACCGCATTCGGGTCGAAGTGTTCTCTGTGCACGGTGTGTGCCCGATCTAGCAAGTCATTGAATGGCAACTCAAACAGTGCCATGATGTCTGCTACCTGCCAGCGCTCTACCGTAGGGTGGCAGACAGACGACGGTTTTAAGCCATCGAGGTTAATAACGGAGGTTTGCATTTCGCTGTGACAACCAGCCGCAGAAGTTTGTTGTTCCATAAACACCATGCCATAAAAATTGTATGAATAACTCGAGCGAATTATATGTTGTTTAAAATATCACGTGAAAAATTTTTACAATAGATTAAAATTTAATCACATTAAGGTTTACCAGCAGCTACAGCAATGGCTGGGGACCAGCTTGCCGTGCGTGCTGTGTGATGCGCCAGCCACGGCGCCTAATCACGCACACTTGGCACTTTGCGCCCATTGCATCGATGTATTACCTTGGTATCACGCACCACGTTGCCCGCAATGTGCCCTGCCCACCGTCTCAGGCACACTATGCGGCATCTGCCTGCAACACGCCCCGGCCTTTGACCACACACTGACGCCATTCCGTTATGCCTATCCACTCGACAGGCTGCTGCATCAATTCAAATACCATCAACAGCTGTCGTTAGGCCATTTGCTGGCTAACAGCCTGCTCAGCCCATTATCAACCCTGACAGAAAACGCACGGCCAGAGGTCGTGATGGCCATGCCTATGCACCGCAATCGGGTGCAAGCACGTGGATTTAATCATGCACTGGAACTGGCGAAACAGGTGCAGCAACAGTGGCAGATACCGCTGGACATTGCAGGATGTACGCGTGTGCTTGATACGCCGACGCAGGCCGGCATGGATATGAAAACCAGAACACGTAATCTGCGCGGCGCCTTTGCCACGCAGCGGTCATGGCAAGGTCAGCATGTGATGGTGGTGGATGATGTGATGACCACAGGGGCCAGTATGCACGCAGTGGCTAAGGTATTAAAACAGGCTGGGGCTAGCCGGGTGACGGCACTGGTGCTGGCGCGGACATTAAAAAGCGACGAGCCCTGATATGACGATGCGCACGTAATCCCTATTCACTGCGCACGACCGCCGTGCCGCCCAACTGGCGAATACGCTGCCCAACAAACTCCGACAAACGATCACTTAAAGGCAGGTTATACGCTTGCTGCAATTGCTGCAGAGCTTGAGCAGGCTGGCCTGCGGCCTGCAAAGAAATCGCATATGCCACAATCCACTGCGCATGCCCGGGACGCAATAAGATTGCGCGTTCAAAATGCGGTAACGCGGCCGCATGTTGGCCGCTTTGCTGATAGGCCATGGCCAGCATCCATTGTGATTCAGCATCTTGCTGCAGCTGGTTGGCAACCGGTTTTAGGGTTTGCAACACGGCGTCTGGCTGGGCGTGTGCCAGTTGCCACTTGGCCAGCGATCTGGACAAGCCAATTTGCCCTGGAAACTGCTTGATCCCCGCTTGCAACACCGCTACCGCCTCCGGCTCCTGTCTTGCCTCGAACAAATACGCCGCCAATAACTGCCGCGCATCTTCTGACTGCGGTGCGGTGGTCATTGCCTGGCGCAGAATCATCAGTGCCTCGTTCAGACGCCCTTTCTGCTCCTGGTCAACCGCACGTTGAATCTGCACATTCACCTCTTGTTCGGGGCGCATCTGCTTATTCACCACGCCTTGAGAGCCAGCCTCTTCATCCTGCATTCTGGCCGGTTTGGTGGCATTGCCAGCACTCATTGGCGGCTCAATGGCGCTGACGACGGGGTTGGCCGTCGCAATCGTAAATTCGCCCTCCACCTGCGGCTGCGAAGCGACTTTCGGCAGCACTGGTTTGCTGGTCCCTGTTGGGGCGACTGCAGCAGGCATCGCTGCTGTGGCCGGTTTTTGCCATGCGCTAAACAAGGCTTTGGTTAACTGTGGCGGTGCCCAGGCGGGTGTATCCGTCACGACGGGCCTGGCTTCCACAGCGGCGCTTGCAACAGCAGCCGAAAGGGTAGGCGTCACCGCAAGGTGATCGACGGATGCGGGGTGAAAACGTGCCACCAAACTGGGCCAATTGAGCAGCAAGCCGCCAATCAATGCCAACAGCAACAGCCCTCCCAGTAACTTGTGCCCCCAGGCAGCCGTCGCATCGCCTTGATAGGACAGCACTGGCTTCACCTGTCCGGCCCAGCCATCGACTGCCGCAACGCCCTGGCGCGCCTCAACGTTTTGCAATACCTGATTAATTAAACTCAAGTGTTTCCCCAATATTTAACTAGCGGCCCAGACCAGCCAGCGCCGTATGCAGCGTCAGCCACCATTTAAAGCCATGCTCCAACCAGCGATGCTGTGCCTTGACGCTGGCCTGGGTGTCCATAATGGCCGCCCTGACATCCTCTGCCGATACGCCTTGCTGGCCACGGCCAAACGCTGACAACAACGATTTATGCGCCAAGATATTCAGCAAGCGCGGAATACCGTTAGCATAGCGGTAGAGCAAACGCAGGCTGGCAGGCGTAAAAATCATGCCCCCCTGATAACCGGCAATATGCATGCGATGATTCAGATAAAAACCTAATTCCGACCATTGCAGGCCTTTGAGGTGATACTCAAAACCGATGCGCTGGCGCAATTGGCGGATAGACGGATGATTAATACGCTCTTCGAGTTCCGGCTGGCCAAAAATGACCACCTGGATCAGTTTGCGCTTTTCGGTCTCAAGGTTACTCAACAGGCGCAGGGCTTCCAGTGTTTCCAGTGGCATCGCCTGTACTTCGTCCAGACACACCACCACATGCCGCCCCTCGTCCGCAAAAGTGAGTAGCTTGCGATTCAGCGCATCAATCATGTCGTGATGGGTAAAGTCTGGCTTGAAAGCCACGCCAAATTCGGTGGCCAGGGTCATCAACAAGGCGTGCGGGTCTAAATAAGGGTTAGGAATGAAAACCACCTTACAATCAGGCTCTAGCGCCTTGAGCAGACGGCGGCACAACAAGGTTTTACCGGTGCCGACCTCACCGGTAATCTTCACGAAGCCTTCGCCAGACTGAATCGCAATCAACAAGGTATTCAGCGCCTCTTGCAGGCTACGCGTGGCGTAATAAAAACTGGTATCCGGGGTGATGGTAAACGGATATTCCTTCAACCCAAAATGTTGCAGGTACATGCCCGCTCGCTCCTAAAAACTGCTATCGCTCTTCAGCTTCTCAACCCTGTCCTGGCTATCGAGCATGTCTTGCGCCCAGCTCTCGCCACTGCGCACCACGGTAGATTTCAGCAAAATCACCAGCTCAGTTTTAACACTGGCCAAGTCTTTCTGACGGAACAGGCCGCCCAGGAATTTCACATCGCCTAAGCCTGGTACTTTGGTGCGTGTATTGTCTACGGTTTCAGACATCAGCCCGCCAATCGCAATCACACTACCATCTTTGGTACGCACAATACTATCAGTCTCATTAATATTAGAAGACGCGGTTGGAATGGTATACGTACCGCCGTTCGCACTGGATAAGGTCACCGTTCTATTGACTTGCGTCACATCGCTAATGAATGGATGCACGTGCAAGGTGATATTGTCGTCTTTATCAATCTGCGGCGTCACATCGAGTGAGATCCCTGAAAAATAAGGTTGCAGCTGAATATCCGGTGTCACAATCGCGCCGCCAGTGGTGGTGGTCACATTGGTTTTCACATTGGTCACATAAAACGCGTCATTACCAACTTTAAGCACGGCTTTCTGGTTGTTGATGGTCGCAATGCGTGGGCTGGAAAGCACTTCTACATTGCCCTGCGTTTCGAGAAAGTTAAGCAATGCCGAGAAACCTTTACCCTGCACGGCCAGTGCAAACATCGAGCCGCCCAAAGAGGTCACTGCGTTATTAGTTAATGCACCCGGCTCGGTCGTAGTCACAACGCCATTGGTCAAATCACCGGTTTCACTCAGCGAAGCATTGCCATTGATGTTACCAAACGTGACATCACGGCCACGCGTATGGCGAGCAGCCGCCCAGTTAATCCCCTGTTGCGAGTTTCTGTTCAGCTGCACTTTAATGATTTTGGCTTCGAGAATCACCTGACGATCTACCGTGACCTGCATCAGGCTCAAAAACTTTTCAACCTGGCGGATTTCTTTCGGCATGGCTTTCACCATGATCAGGCCAGACTGGGCATTGATAATGACTTTACGGCCACTTTCTTCGCCAATCAGACTGCTCAGCGAGGCGGCAATTTCTTCCCAAAAATCATTATTGGTCCGCATGCTGACGTCTGAAGCATACACTTGCAGATTAGACGCACCAGAATTACCTACTGCCCCCGTACCAGTGCCTGTCCCTGTGCCGGTTGACCCGTTCATGGCTGCCGCTTGGCCTGCCACACCTGCCGCGCCACCGGCACCTGAGCCACTAGCCGTACCAGAGGTTACGCGGGTGGCCGAGGTGCCTTTACGCGCACCGGTAATATAGTTGACTTGAAACACACGGGTTTGAATCGTTTGCGGCTCCACAAAAATCTGCTTGCCGTTCATTTTGTATTCGTAGCCATACAAATCACGCAAGGCATTGAGGGCTTCAAACAAGGTCACATCCCGCAAGTTAATTGAAATATCCCCTTTAAGTTCAGGGCTCAATGCAATGCTGTAAGGGCTGCCGGAGACAATGCCCATCAGCACTTGTGCCGCAGGCGCTTTGTTCACCACCAGGTCAAACCTGGGCTCAACACGCTTGGCGAGTGCTTTGGGTGGCTCAATTTTAAGCGGCTCGAACAACTCATCAGTGATCTCTTTGGGAGGAGGCGATACCTGTGTTTGCGCCTTGGCCGCCGCAGTTGCCAATTCGTTCTGAATTTTAGGATTAATTGATGTATTGGTCGGCGCAAACGGGTTGCTGGTACACCCCGCCAACCCGGCACCGATCATCATCACACCCAAGGTATTCACTAAAGTTTTCATAGCAGTCTCTCTATTGATGTTCGCTTGCTGCCTCACTGCGTGAGCCGGCAAGTGTTTGTCACTTTATTTATCAATCGTTATTTTTTCAGTCTTTTTTGACTGATGTTTTACTCTTTTTGGCGCGCTTGCCTTTTTTGGGCCTCGCTCCGCAGTCACTGGCGTCATCACATTGCTCAGGCCCATGGTCAGCACTTTTTTCTCACCGAGCTTGCTGACAAACAAGGCTTTCTGATGTGTGACCGAGATTAATTTAAAGTCCTCGTAATAACCGCCCACGGGCACCATTTGTCCGTTGACCACCGCAAAGCCGTTTTTACCGTTATCCTGGATCGCCGACAGCTCCCAGGCTTTTTCTAGCTGCGCCTCGCCGTGTGGCAAATACGCCATCACAGACACTGGCGGCCGGGTCGGGTCGACCATGCCATCGGCCATCACTCCCTGGGCGTGCACCAGGCCGGTTGCTAATACTGCTGTTATTAAGCTGCGCATGCTAAATCCCCAACCATGCATTTTCACCACTCAAGGTATACACCTGCACTGTCAATTCACTTTCCGGATACTCGGCTTTTAATTCCGCCGTTTCCCAGGCAAGTTTCTGGCCAATCGCCTTTAACGATTGTGCATAAGCCATCAAGGCAAAATATTTGCCTTTGAGACGCACTTTGACCGCATGCTGGTAGACATGCGGCACATTCTTCCACACCTCTTCAGCACTGGCTTGCGACGTGCTGGCAGCTTCGGCAGGGGCGGCTGACTGCAGCAACTTTCTTTGCTTTTCGATAAAGTCGACAACCGGTAACGATTGCATTTCTACCACTTGCACATCGGCATGCTGTTGCAACAGTTTTTTCAAAAACGCCACCATGTCTTGTGGTGAGACCATATAAGAAGACACTTGCACCAAGTCGGCAGCCTGGCTGTTGATTTTGTGGTTGGTCTCGTCTATTTCATGCTGAAACGCGTTGCTGGCCGGTTGCGGTGCAGCTTGCGCGGCAATGTTGGTCATCTGCTCAGTGAGACTGGTCGTATCATTCTGAATTTTGAGGACTTCTTGCTGGGTCGCGGCCAGTTGCACGCGTTGCGGCTCTAGCAGAAAAGTATCCAGCAAGCCCACGACAGCAAACAATCCGGCGCCAAAAATCATCCAGCGTTCGCGCTTGGAGAGCCCTTGCCACTTATCCACCATTGTTTGTAATTGTTCAAATTGCATGCTTATTCTTTCCGAGGCTGCGCGGCTGGTGATGTCTGCGTGGTGCCACGCACAAAGGCATCCCAAGTCACCGTATTGAGCAATTTGGCTGTCGCTTGCACGTCCTGACCTTTGACCTCAAACGCGTAGACTTTCAGGCTGGTCGCAGCAGGACTGGCCACAGGGTTTGCCGGAGTGGCTGCGGCTACCGCACTTGCAGGACTGGCTGGATTGTCAGCACTAGGTTTACCAGACAGCACAGGCTCGCTTGCAGCAGCAATAGGCGCTGGCGTCGCCGGGGCGGCAGGCGCAGCAGCTGGATTCGCATGTAACTCGACTTGTTTAAACTGAATGCCAGAAAATTGCGTGCCTTCAAACACGCGTTGGGCAGATAACATATCCAGATAGAGTGGAATATCTTCTGACTGCAATGCCTGCCCGCTCAGAGACAAGTGTTGTGAACCCGGCTCGATTCTAAATCCGGTCAACCACAAGCCCGGTTGCTGCTGTGCTGTCAACGCACGCATATAATCAATCAGGTGATAAGCCGAGACTGACAATGACTGCTGGAAGATCGCCAGAATCTGTGACTGCATCTCAAAACGGGCTTTGAGGTTTTTCAGCGTCGCTTCTAACTGTGTGTTATCAATCGGTGTCGCACGCTGGGCAAACTCATTGACCTTTTTCTGCATGGCTTCGTACTGGGCCATGGCCTGGTTACGCTGCACTTGCAACTGGGCGTTTTCCGCCTGCAGGCCGGTAAACAAGTAAACCATCACGGCTGCGGCCAGCACATAAATGCCAGCCACCACCGGCAGACTAAACCAGTCTCTGGATTTAACCAGCCCACCTTCAAACAGGTTAATCTGCTGACTCATGCGGCCATCTCCTGACGCAAGGCAGCGCCTAAAGCAGGCAATAACATGGCTTGTTTTTCCAGGCTGGAGAAATCCTGATCGGCAGGCAATTCGACAATATCTTCAAGATTAAAGACATTCACTGGCACATAGAGGCTGGCACTCAAACCACTGACCAGATAATCACGATTGGACACTGGCGACACCACCAGACGATTCAGGCTCAAATAAGGAAACTGACGATCGAAGCTATCTAACGAGCGCTGTAACTCCAGCACCAGCTTGTCAAAGTTACTTTTAAACAGATCACCACGATCGTTCAAAAAATCGCGATCCAGCTCAATCAGGCGCGCATGGTACAACTCACCTTTGGCGGTAAATGTCAGCAAACGTCCGCGCGGCAAAATGCTGAGCATCACCAGCGCCCGGTCTTCATGCTCCAGCAAATGCGCAATATTGCGCTGCACCAGCGCATGCACATCGACCGACTTCACGTTAAACCCGGCCTCGGATAATTGATTGCCGACCGCAGACACCACCGCTTTTTTGGCACAGATGGCTAACATTAATGGCTGGCGATTGGCATAGGCCTGGTCAACCGGTATATCGATGCCGTCAACCACCGCTTGCTCTACCGAATAATCCAGCAGGCCTTTCAACTTCCAGCGCAAGGCAGGTTTAATCTCTGCATCCGGCATGTTGGGCTTATCAATTTGTACAATATTGTATTGATCCACATTTAAAACCAGATTGCAGGGAGAGGTCTTCAGGTCATTTTTGGTCACAAAGTGACGCAATATGGACGTTGCATGTAAGGGCACCTGCTCAACTGCGGCCAATGAGACGACCGGCTTGGACCCTTCGGATGGTGGCATCAAAGCGACAGTACTCACATGCATATCAGTGATACTGACACCCACTTGCTGTTTGTTCTTTTGTCGTTTAAACCATTCCATAGGGGCGCATCTGTCTTTCTAAATAATTTTTTTATTTAAAATCAAAGCATAACAAAGACAACTTCAAGCTTTATCGGAGATTAGTATACACAAAAAATCTCCCCGGTGAAGCCATCACCCACTGCGCCAAATCACTGATATTTAACACGTTGCCTGAATACCACTTTGTTAACTCTTTATAGTTCATTTTAATAAGAGCAACTTTAGTGCCTGCTATGCTGCTTTAAAGCGAGGATAAAAAGAACAAAACCACCTGATTTAGGTGGTTTTGTTTGCGCTAGAAATTTTCTCGCATGTAGATAATCGGCGCCTTGTAGATGCCGAAGGTAGCACGGCCTACGGGATCTGTGCCGCCAAACCATGGGATCGAACCATTGGTAGCCGAAGATGCCGTCGCACTGGTACATGTCATTTCTCCGCCAGCGGCAGCAGCAAGGTTAACCTCTAAATCGACACTACCGGTATTGGGCGTGCCCCCTGTGACGCCAGGGGCGCTTAAACGCGCTCTCAGCACCCCAGCAGTCATGGGCGAACTCACTGTGAGTTGGGTTTCACAAGCGTTTAAATTGCCCTTGTAGTTCTTCATGACAATGGTTGACTGCGCAATAGATGTGCAGCTGTCATTCACATTTCTGACGTAGCCGATGCCGTTCCAGTACTGCGCCTCAATTGGCACTGAGAGCGGTAACAACTCTGAGCCATGTGCAGATGTGACGGCTAGACGCCCAAACCTGAACCCGGGATAGGCTGAGCCAGACGCAGGTACAAACACATCTGCTCTGGTTGAGTTTATGGTCACCCCACTGTCATTAACGCTAGGCTGTGCGGAAATTTTTACCGTTTGTGGGGCAACTGCAGTATTTGGGCGGGTGATCTTATGTGCTGCCCGAACATTTGCAATGCCTGCACCCCAAGTGCCAGTGGGACTTTGACTGCTTGCAGTTAACGTTGCCCCATTGGTCAATGCTTGATTATTACTTGCCGACTTTGCCTCAAAGGAATAATTGGTCCAAGTTGAGAGATTAAATAAAGCGTAATCTCCTGTGTAATATTGTGTGGTGACGTCAGCTGAATTTTTTGCTTCCAAAACGAATGGTGTAATCAATCCAGGGTCTTGGTCAAAGTAGGTAAATGTGCCGCAACCATCTGTATAGGTACTGCCTGCCGTCACCTTAAAATGATCGGGGATAAAGCGGCCAATATAACTACTCACAGCCGTGTTGCCGAACTTGCAGCCGAAGCGTTTGGGCGTGCCAACACCATTATTTTCAAATGAATTGTCGCAATCACCATTCGCAATATCGACTGTCGCATAAGTGTCATCGTAAACGCCCTGCACCTGGAATCTGAAATGCCCAACTTCTGAATAGGTAAACGTTGAGCCCGAACTCACGCCCAGCGTTGCCGCAGCAAAGCTACCTCCAACTTGTCCAACAGAGGTGATTCCAGCATGCGTATCCAGCTTACCACTATCCACTTTAGGCGTTCCGGTATAGGTGGGCTCGTTGGTTGATACCGTGACACTAAAGTTATCGGTACCCGCTCTGCGCACAGGAGTCGATGTATTGCTCGGTGATAACTGCTGCGGACTGACACTGGTTACCGTCAAGGAGGCTGGACGGATTGCAAAATTATCAGAGGAGCATCCAGTTTTAAGCAAAGCGATGTCAGTGACCTTACACCTCAAGTTCGGGTGAGGTCGCGTAATATCGGCTACAGAAAAAGTCACTTTTTTGCGTCCATTATCTGATGCAGCAAATGCCACCTGCTTCGTTGCGATAATCGTTGAACCGCAACTTCCCGAATCATCAGAGACTAAACTGACGTTTAAGCCTAATGTTGAGTTATAGCCAGTCGATTGTGCGCCATTTGCCAGCAAAGCGACCACATCCACATCAAAACTGGCGCCGATCGCTTTGGTATATAGCGGATTGCGTGCCGAAGGGTTGCTAGTGCGATTATTATAAGTCAGCGTATTTTCCATACATTCAAACGTATTGACGCAAGGGGTATTGGTAAATGTAAAGCTGCAACTCTGCGCGTTTGTGGTTGTGTTGTAGCATTTGACGCCACTGAGTGGCGTTTTAGTCAGTCCACTGACACCCAAGGTATAGGTTGCTGCCGCACTGCCTTGCATCGTGACCGTTGCAATAGACTGATTTGTACCCAGTGTAAATGGATCAGGGCTTTCAGTGACAGTCGGGGTCGTCGGTGCAAAGGTCAGGCTGCCTGTTAGCTCACCAGAGCTAACCAGTTGATTGTCCGGGCAAGGCACGGCTGAAGACAGGCACGCCAGCACTTTAACCTCTGTAGGACACAAGGTCGCACTGCCAGCATGGCGAATTTCAAAATGATCATAATCTGGCACAAAGGTCGATCCGACCACAAAGTCATAGCTGAAAGTGTAGACACCTGGCGCGGTAAAGTCATACTCAATCGCCACCCCGGTATCTTGATAAGTGGTCGTGATGGTATCGCCAAGACTACCTGTTTTGCTGATGGCACAAGATGGTGGATTGGTTGACGTGCTCCAAAAGTCGCTCCAGAAACCAACACAATAATGGTCAAATTTACCGCTACGCTCGCGGAATGATTCAACCACGTCGAGGTTGGCCGGGAGAGAATTGCTGGAAGGACAGTTGCCATTAGTCAATGGGTATGTCCCAATCACTCTTTTGCCGTTGGTATCGGTATATCGCACCCCACACCCCCTGTCGTCGCCACCCAAATAAGTATCGACCGCATGGTAATAGCGGATTGGGTTACTACTACTGACCGTTGCTGTAAGCGGAATAGTCACGGTGACCTCAGCAGTCACATAATCAAGCGGATAAGTATATTTCCAAGCAATAGAAACTCTAGGCGTGCTCAATGATGCCGAGGTTAAAACTAGGCTGGATGTGCTGGACTGGGTGACGCCCTGAGAAATGTTACTCGGCTGCTCGGAAGTAATGCTGTCACTGTTATATGCGGTCGCGGATGCATAGGCAAAGTGGTTCAAGCCATACATTCTATTGTTGTAGCGAATGTAAACGCCATTGTCCAGCAGGTTGTTGTCCGGGTATGCGCCCGGGTTATACAGTTGCCCTCCACCCAATCGCTTGACCTGCATTTGCGTTGTATCAGAGATACTGATCTGCAAACCATTACTGGCATTGGTGCCACCATTTTTGTTGAGCTGTCTCACCTCGGCATGCACGTTGCCAAAGAAGATGATCATCGCGACATAAAGTAAATTGATTAATACATTTTTAATCAATCTGTTCATAATAAATTCCTGTTAATTACACTCTTCTGCCACCGTGCCTGGAGGGGCGCCAGGATCCAAGTATAAGCATCGACTCAGTGTGACAGCGATTTGTCGCTCTATACGATCTTGTGCACCTACCGCGCCTATCGAGGCCGTGGAGGTAATGCTATACATGCCAATATCTTGTGTATTGCCTTTGTCTTTTGGTACGGTTCGGTTGCATGTTAACAACACAGTAAAGTTATTAATCGTGAGTGTCGTTGGCGAGGCGATACAGCTCTGCATGGAAACCGAGCCGGGTGACAGCACCTGATAAGCCGCCCACTCCACGCCCGCTCTGGCGGCCAAATAGGCATTGGCACCTTGCACATCCTGTATCGTGCCCATTTGCGCGAGCAACGACAACCGCATGGCATACCCTACCAGTGCAGCCAACGTCACCAGTAAAAATATTGCCACAGGCAACATAAAACCCTTTGCGCGATAAGCAATGCTTTTCATGGCGAGTTCACCACATTAATCAAGTTCACCAATCTTGCCACACCACCATTTTTAGCAAGCGTCAATTGCGCAGTGACGACACTGGAATGCTGCATGACGCCGGGCGTGTAGGTAAAGCTACAATCGGTCACATCCTCAGCCACCACATTGGCCGTCAGGCCATTAAAGTTAGGCGCCAGACCGGCGGAGATATCAACATTTGAATACATGACCAAACGACGATTAGGCAGATCGCAGGCATAGATCACGGCGGTATTCACCACATAAAAACGGCCACCTGGTGACGCGAAGGGGAAAAGTGCGCCGGTAAAAGTGACCGAGCTCGCGTTTGCACTCACTGGCCGGATATTGCTCCCCTCATACACATCAGCCCCCGCAATGCCCATGTTATAAATCACCAATTTGTCACCGGCATCTACATTTACCATCGGCCCTAACACATCTAATGTGAGGCTGCCTGCATCGAAATCTTCTTGCTGATAACGGCCCCCTGCTTTAATTGGCACAAACTGCACGTAACTGCCAGAGCCACCCGGCACCCATACACTATTAGGCAATGCATTGCGGATATCCCGCGACATGCGGCGCAAGGAAATATCAGCGCGATCAGCCAGCTCGTAATAAGCTTCTGAGTTCACATAGGCAAGGACAGAGTTTTTAATAAAACTGACGGAGATACCGCCCAAAATAGCCATGACGACAATCACAATCACCAGCTCCACCAAGGTGAAACCAGACATCGCCAAGCGAGGCTGCTTAAATTTTCGGCGCATAGCGAACCTTAAACCCCGTCAGGCGAATCACTGTGTTGGCTGGCCCGTTCACGGTGACGATGATTTGCAACACAGCATCGGCAGGCAATCCGGCAAAAGGACCGGCACCGCCCGCTTGAGCTATGGCAACGGAGGCAGAATAGGCATTTAACCCAGCCAGTGCCGTCGCATCCCCAATACGGCAGATCCCCGCACAGCCACCGCCGGGCATGGTAAAGCCGCTGTAATCAGCCACGTTATCAAAAGGATTAGCAGCGCCGTAACGGCTCTCACCTGCCGGGCTAGGGCCTGCTAAGTTAGCTTGTGAGGTCGCGCAGTCAGCCGCGCTATTGGCGGTTGAGGCGTTGGGATCATCCGGGTCACAAAAGGTAAAAGGCATTTGCTGGATTTCTTGCATCAGCGATTCAGCAATCGCGATGGCCTGTTTGCGCGCGAGCGGGTCAGCGGAGTGTCCACTCATAAACGCCAGCGCGCCAATCACCCCGGCAATGGCAGTGGTCACAATGACAATAAACACAACCATTTCAACCAGCGAAAAACCGTGATGGTTTTTTTTGCTGGGTGGTATGTGTGTATTATTTTTGTGATTATGTTGTTTGCCCATATGCGTCACCGGGTCAATGACTAGGTGGTTTGTTTAGTGGATGTAGCCAGTGTTTGCCTCGACATTAATAGTGACTATCTGAGCATTATTTTTTCTATTTGTGACGGTATAACGTGTACCCACATCAGGGACGGCACGCCCAAGCCCATCAAACCCCAAGCCCGGATTTAATGAGACGACATCCACATTTGTAGAACTTGTGAACACATAAGCCCCAGCAGTCTCAGGGCTGATCACAGGTTGGTTGCAGGCTGCGTCAAAGCACAACCTGACCACATCTGGGATCGCATCCGTGTGAAGAACAAACACATTTTTTCGCTGCGCAATCGCCGTTTTTTGCGCATAGCGCAGCGTAGACGAAAGTAAACCCGCGTCACCGCGGGTTTCGAAAATATCGCCATTGGCGAATCTGGGGGCGGCGACGGTGACAAGAACGCCCATCACCGCAATGACTACCACAAGCTCAACGAGGGTAAATCCTTTCATAAAGCGATTGTGTGTGTAGTTAACATCCACCCACTGTTGCTTTACCATCATTAGGATTGTACGTCACCGTGCAAGTAGAGTCGGTTCTCACGAACGTACCTGGCGTTGCATTATCGTTAAAGCCAGCAGTATCTTGCAACGCAGCTTTAATTCCTGCTGCCGTTGGCCATCCAGCTGCGCCCACTTCAACAGGAACAGTATCCATAGTAATTTGTGTGCCTACACTACCTCCTGCGATCCAAGACGCGCGCGCAAGATTAGATGCGGAAACAATAGACCCTGCCAACCCGTTTGCAGCAGCTTTTTGGGCGCTTGCTTGCACATTCACAAATCTTGGCAACGCTGTCGCTGCCAAAATACCCAATACTGCAATTACTACTACCAATTCAACCAATGTAAAACCAGCTTGTTTTTTCATTACTCAAACTCCTAATCAAAATTCCCTACCGTTATCATCACAGTGGCAGGTTATAACTGCGTTAATTTACCATTAGCAAAAGATGTGCCAGACAATTTTGGTCCATCTTCTCAACCCTTATCTAGACACATCAAACTAAGCATAAACAATAAAACGACACTCCATTAAAGCCCACTACCATTAACCACCCTTTAGCATCACAGAACTCATGTCCCATATTGGCAAAAACACGCCCAAAGCTAATACAAGAACTAAGACGCCTAAAAAAACAATCAAAATAGGTTCGATTTGTGCGCCCAATGTCTTAACGTCATATTCGACGTCAGCTTGATACATATCGGCCACTTCTTGCATTAAATCATCCAGCGAACCAGATTCTTCGCCCACAGCAATCATCTGCAATACCAGCGGATTAAACACACCAGTTTGTGTGGCAGTTCTTAAAATGGTCTCACCGCGCTCAATGCCAGCAGACATACTCAGAATCTTAGCTCCGAGGTAATCATTCTCAACCGTCTGCGAAACCAGACGCAAAGCCGAAAGAATCGGCAAACCGCTACGCGTAGACAACGCAAAGGTGCGCGCAAACCTGGCCATGGTGCCTTTAAAAATAATTTTGCCCGCAATGGGGATGCGCATCTTGTAACGATCCCATTGAGCACGCCCAACCTCTGTACTTGTGTAAGATTTGAACATCCAAACCGCACCTACAATCATGCCAATCAGCACAAACCAGTAGTTGCGCATAAAACTTGAGAAGGCAATCAGTAATTGCGTAATGAATGGCAAATCGGTATGCATGCTGGCAAACACTTTTTCAAACTGTGGAATCACCATGACATTAATCACAACAATCGCAATCGCCATCGCGATGAGTACGAAAGTGGGATATTGCAATGCAGACTTGATTTGGCCGCGCATAAAGCGCTCAAATTCGATATGTTCTGCCAACCGTAAAAAAATATTATCAAGATTACCGGTGCCTTCACCGACACGGATCATGCTGATATAAAAGCTATCAAATACTTTAGGGTGTTCAGTCATGGCCACTGACAGTTCGCGGCCTGAGTCCAAACTCACGCGTAACTGACCGACCACTTGTGCCAGCTTGGCATTACCTACCGAGCTTTGAATGCCTGCCAGGGCGCGCATAATCGGGATACCGGCTTTGAGCAGGGTGTACATCTGCTTGCTGAATAACATCACATCCAAGCTGGTGACTTTTTCCTCAAACAGATTAAAGGCGACTGCGCCCGCAGCTTTTTGCTTGATTTCAATCGGGGTAATTTTAGAGAGGATGAGCGCCGCACCCAAGGCGTCGAGGTCCGCTGCCTCCTGCACGCCGCTGACCATCATGCCATCGTCGGTACGTCCTTTATATTCAAACATTGGCATAGGCGTGACTTTTTAAAGGGTTATTCTTCAAACTGGTTATCCACGCGCATGATTTCATCAAGCGTGGTCTTGCCGTCTATGGCCAATTGCAATGACTGGTCGCGCAGAGTTTTGCCTTTGAGTCTCTCGCGCGCTTTTTTGATGAAGATATTGGTGTCTGGCATGTTGGCAGCCATGGCCAGATCATCCGTCATTTCTAAAAATTCGTATAAGCCCACACGGCCTAAATAACCCGTGCGGTTGCAATGCTGACAGCCTTTGCCGTGACGAAAGTTGGTGACGACATCGGGCTGTTTGATCACTTGATTCAACCATACTTCTTCCGACTCCGTCGGCGTGTGCTCTACGGCACAATGCGGACAAATGAGTCGAACCAACCGTTGCGCCAGCACGCCTAACAAAGACATTGCCACCATAAAGCGCGGCACGCCCATGTCGATCAAACGCACCGGGGCGGTGGAGGCATCGTTGGTGTGCAAAGTGGAGAGCACCAGGTGACCCGTCATCGAAGCGCGCAAACCGGTTTGGGCGGTTTCTTCGTCACGCATCTCACCCACCAGCACGATGTCCGGGTCCTGACGCAAAATGGCACGTAACAGTTTAGGGAAGTCGAGCTCGATTTTTTCGTTAACCTGGGTTTGAATAATGCCTGGCAAGCGATATTCCACCGGGTCTTCTACCGTAATCACTTTGGTTTCCGGGGTGTTTAACTCACTGAGGGCAGAATATAAAGTGGTGGTTTTACCACTACCGGTCGGCCCCGTCACGAGCACCATACCGCTAGGACGGCCGATCATTTTACGGAAACGTGCCAGCAAATCTGCCGGCATACCCAGCTTGTCCAAATTAAAATGGCCGGTATTCTGGATTAGCAAACGCATCACTACCGTTTCGCCGTATTGGGTCGGCATGGTAGAGATACGCATATCCACCGCCCTGCCCTTCACGGTAAAACCAAAGCGACCATCCTGCGGCAACCGTTTTTCAGAAATATCCAGGCCCGCCATGATCTTGAGGCGCATCACCAAGGCGGTGGCAATCTTGTTGTCCGCCTGGGTTTGAAAGTGCATCACACCATCAATCCTAAATCGAATCAGCAGTTTATTTTCTTGCGGCTCAATATGCACGTCAGACGCGCGCACCTGCACGGCGTCTTCAAAAATAGTTTGCAACAGCTTGACCACAGGCGCATCGTCAATGCCCAAGTCCACGCCCATCAGGCTGGCGAGATCTACATTACTCGCAGCCAAATCTTCTTGCAGCTCTAACGCCAGTGTCGAAATTTGCTCAGTCTGACGATAAGAGCGATCAATCGTCTGCATGAGCAGACTTTCCTGCACCACCACAATATCAATGTCACGCTTGAGCAACCTGACCAGCTCGTCATAAGCATACACATCCGATGGATCAACCATCGCGATCAAAAAGCTGTTGGGTCGCTCTTCAAGCAAAATGGCGCGAAAACGGCGCGACTGGACTTCAGGGAGTTTTTGAACCTGCTTCACGTCAAGCTCGTACTGGCCCAGGTCCAAAAAGGGGATATTCAATTGATGTGCCACCGCCTCGGCAATTTGCCGCTCGTTAGCATAGCCTTTTTCAGCAATGACGCGACCCAGGCGTCGACCCGTCTTGCGCTGTTCTTCCAGCGCCTGATCGAGCTCAGCTTGGGTCATGAAATTCTGTCTGACCAGAATTTCACCTAATCTAATTTTCTCGGGACGAGCCATGGCGTTTTAATTATTTATCTTGATAGACTTTTCTCGACTATCATATCACTGTCATTCTACCCTTACGTTTGTAAACAAACAGCCAAAAATGTTTCATATCGTGCTTTTCGAACCCGAAATTCCACCTAACACCGGAAATATCATCCGCTTATGCGCCAACGCAGGTGCAAAACTGCATCTGGTCAAACCCTTAGGCTTTGAGTTATCCGACAAACACCTCAAACGCGCCGGGCTGGATTACCACGAATATGCCGAACTCACGGTATATGAAGACTGGGCCGCATGCCAGCAAGCACTGCACGGCAAGCGCATGTTTGCGCTCACTACCAAAGGCAGCACCCGGCATACCGACTTACAATTTAAAGATGAAGACGTGTTTGTATTTGGTCCTGAGTCACGCGGCTTGCCAGAAGACATCCGCGCACAGTTTGCGCCAGAGCACCGCGTCAGGTTACCCATGCTGCCGCATAGCCGCAGCCTCAACTTATCCAACTCAGCCGCCATTTTGCTCTATGAAGCCTGGCGGCAAACCGGCTTTACCGGCGGCGTATAAAAATAATAGACAAAAAAAGCCCCGATTAAGGGGTAAATCGGGGCAACAGGCCTCATCGTAAAGGCTTCCGCTCAGGGAGGAAAGAAGCGGAAAGATGATTCATCATCATCGTGCTGATATGAGTATTAGGTGTTTTGAAAAGTTCCGATAATTTATTTGCGTCAATTAATTTGCTGCAGATGTGCATGACAACTTAACTACTGAATGCACGGAAAAGTAATTCTTTGGTGAGCTTTATCCGATACTCCAGCATTTGCTGATTATTTTGGTGCTTCGTTTCGCCTTGTTGGCGAGTCACTTTCTGGTGCTTGTCCCCCAGAAAGCAACCAAAGAGGACGACACCCAGCCATCACGGCCTGCGGCTGCCTTGCGTTGCTCAACAAAATAAGCGGTCACGAAACTCGCCCTGACAAGCCACACACTTCGTGGCTTGTTGCGGAACTCGGACAGTCGCTCCCTCTATTCTTATTTTGTCTCCGCTACTCAGCGTGATGGGATGGGACTTATCTCACCAAACTCATATAGTAGAAGTTTGGACGATTCAAAAACCAGATTCATTTCTTAAAGTCACTAGTGGTGGCGCTCGCATGGTGTTAGGGCCCCATCTGCCGCGCCGAGTAGCGCAGGCGAAGTGTGGGATGTCGGCCATCGGCTGTCCGAGTTCCGCAGTGGCTTGCGCCTTTTGCAAGCCGCCAGGGCGAGTTTCGATGGCCGCCCACTTTGACGAGCAACGCAGGAATCAAGCGGAAGCTGGGGTGCATTTCTTTTGGTTACTTGTTCTTTGTGCAAGCAAAGAAAAGTAACTCGCCGAAAAGGCGAAAAGCAACATTACAAACAACCACAACCGCGTGGCCACCCATGCCCACCCTACGACAACCAACCTTTTATTGCAATCTCACCACGTCAGCATGACGCGCTACTAGCAACCAAACAATCCGCAAAATTACCCTGCACATCATGCGATAATACCTGCATGCAATCTGAAACCAATCTCCTCCAGGGTCTCAACGACAAACAGCTGCAAGCGGTCACCCTGCCGCATCTCTCGGCACTGATTCTGGCAGGCGCTGGCAGCGGCAAAACGCGGGTGCTGACGACGCGCATCGCCTGGCTGATCCAGACCGGGCAAACTTCACCTATGGGCCTGATGGCGGTGACTTTTACCAACAAAGCGGCCAAAGAAATGCTGACGCGTTTGACCAGTATGTTGCCGATTAATACCCGCGGCATGTGGGCAGGCACGTTTCACGGTTTGTGTAACCGCATGTTGCGCGCGCATTACCGCGAAGCACGTTTGCCAAGTACGTTTCAGATTCTGGATACGGCAGACCAGTTGTCTGCGATCAAGCGTGTGATGAAGGCGATGAACGTCGACGATGAAAAATATCCACCCAAGCAAGTGATGGGCTATATCAATAGCTGCAAAGAAGAAGGCTTGCGCGCCGAGACGGTAGATGCCTATGACGGCCACAGCCAGAAATTGCGTGAGATTTATGCAGCTTATGACCAGCAATGTAACCGCGAAGGCGTGGCGGATTTTGCTGAGTTGTTATTGCGTTGCTACGAGCTTTTGGAGCGCGAGCCTCATATTCGCGCCCATTATCAGCAGCGTTTTCAATATATTTTGGTCGATGAGTTTCAGGATACCAACCGCCTGCAATATTTATGGCTAAAGCTGCTGGGTGGCGCGCATAACAGTATTTTTGCGGTGGGGGACGACGATCAGAGTATTTATGCTTTCCGCGGCGCGCGTGTCGGCAACATGAACGACTTTCAGCGCGACTTTAATGTGCAGAATATCGTCAAGCTGGAAGAAAACTACCGTTCGCACAGCAATATTCTGGATGCGGCCAACGCCATCATCACCAACAACCGTAACCGCATGGGCAAGAACCTGTGGACCTCGGCGGGCAAAGGCGAGCCGATTCGCATTTATGAGGCCTACAACGATACCGACGAGGCGCAGTTTATTGTCGATGAAGTGAACATGCTGCAAAAAGAAGGCGTGCCACTGGGTGACATGGCGCTGCTTTATCGCAGCAATGCGCAGTCGCGCATTCTTGAGCACACCTTGTTTTCCGCCAACATCCCCTACCGCGTCTATGGCGGCCTGCGCTTTTTTGAGCGCGCCGAGATTAAACACGCACTGGCTTATTTGCGCCTGATTGCGAATGCGAATGACGACACAGCCTTGTTGCGCATTGTGAATTTTCCGCCACGCGGCATCGGTGCGCGCGGCCTGGAACAACTGCAAGAAGCCGCCCGCCAGAACGAATGCAGCTTATGGCAAGCCGCGACCAACAAGGTCGGCGAAGGCAAGCTGGGCAGCAAAGGGCTGGATGGCTTTGTCGCGCTCATTCGCCAGATGGTGGATCAGGGCTACGGCATCACATTGGGTGAAATGGCAGAAATGGTCATTAACCTGAGTGGCCTGATGGCGCACTACCAGAATGACAAAGAAGGTGAAGACCGCATCGAAAACTTGCAGGAGCTGGTCACGGCTGCGGTGGCGTTTAGCAACCGCGACTTAGGCAATCACCATAATATGGAAGAAGATGCCGACCTGCTGACGCAGTTTTTAAACCATGCCAGCCTGGAAGCAGGCGACCACCAGGCCGATGTCGGCCATGAAGCCTTGCAACTCATGACGGTGCACGCTGCCAAAGGCCTGGAGTTTCACAGCGTATTTATCGGCGGCGTAGAAGAAGGCTTGTTTCCGCATGAGCAGGCGGCCTACGAAAACGGTGGCCTCGAGGAAGAACGCCGCCTGATGTATGTTGCTGTCACGCGTGCGCGCCAACGCCTCTACCTGACCTACGCGCAGAGCCGCATGCTGCATGGCCAGATGCGTTATGGCATTGCCTCACGCTTTATCGACGAAATCCCGACCGAGCTGACCAAACGCCTGAATAGCAAACCAGTGGCCAAGCCTTATGCCGCAGGCGGCCAATACCACGCACCAGTGGCACAAGCCAGCAGTGCACAAGCCAACTACCCGTTTAAAATTGGCCAGAGCGTGCGCCATGGCAAATTTGGTGAAGGCGTGGTGGTGAGCTACGAAGGCAACGCCAATGACCTGGCGATTAAAGTGAATTTTGGCAGTGCGGGCCTGAAAACGCTGATGCTGGATTACGCCAAACTGGAAAAAGTGTAATCGCCATTTGGCACCCAGTCGCCATGCCACTAACACGGGCATGGTGACAATATCATTGTCATAAATATTTCATCCCGCGTTATCACAACTTAATCAAGAAGCAGTTAAAAGAGTCGATACTGCTTGCATGATATATGCCCCTCCCCAGCACGAAGTAGAAGCTATTTTGGCGCAGAAAAACCTGTTGCCACTGTTTCAACCAATTGTGGATCTCAAACAAGCCCGCGTGTTTGCGTATGAGGCGCTGATTCGCGGCCCGGTGGAATCCAGATTACATTCACCGATTGCATTGTTTAATGCGGCCAGTCTATGCGGCTTGAATCTCGAAATGGAATATGCGGCACGTGAAGTGGTGTTTAATGAATATAGCCGTACCGAACGGGCACATCCGCTGTTTGTAAACTTTAGCCCGGACTGTCTGTTATTAAGTGATAGCCACTTATCTTTTGGCTTAACGCAACTGGAGAAATGCGGGCTGCAGGCGAGCGACATCGTGATTGAAATCACTGAGAGCTCGACCATCCGCGATTATGCCGAGCTACGCGATGCGATTGTCCGCTTTAAAGCGATGGGCTTTAAAATTGCACTGGATGACCTCGGCGAAGGCACCTCCAGCTTGCGTTTGTGGTCTGAGCTGTCGCCTGAATATGTCAAAATAGACAAGCATTTTATTGCCAATATCCATAACGATCCCATCAAGCTGGAGTTTGTACGCGGCATCCAGAAAATAGCAGTTGAATCCAACACGCTGACTATTGCTGAAGGTATTGAAACCAAAGAAGAACTGGCGGTGATCAAAGACTTGAAAATAGACTTTGCCCAAGGCTATTTGTTTGGACGGCCATTTCCCAAGTTTCAGTATGTGCTGACTGAAGAAGTGAACAATCTGCTCAATAAAAACATTGTGCGTTTGTTTGCCGACCAGCAACTCCATGCATCCAAACAGGCCACGGTGGTTGGCTTAACCAGTTATCAAGCGGCCGCTTTTCCTGAAATGACCAACGAAGAAGTTTACAACTGGTTTAACAGCGACACTGCCCTTAACTCGATTCCGGTGATCAACCAGCAAGGCACACCGTTGGGCTTGATCAGTCGCTACGACACCATAGACCGCTTCGCGCGGCGCTACCAAAAAGAGTTACATGGCAAAAAGTCTTGCACCACGTTTATGGACACGCACTGCCTGATGGTACAAAAAGATATGACCATTTTGGCGTTGAGTGAGCTGATTCTGGCGGCAGACCCCAAATACCTGCTCAACGGCTTTATGATTGTGGATGGCGAACGCTATGTGGGCATGGGCAGCGGCCATGCCTTGCTGCGCGAGGTGACCAATATGCAAATCCACGCCGCGCGCTATGCTAACCCGCTCACCCTGCTGCCAGGCAATGTGCCGATTAATGCTCATATTGATAAATTGCTGGAGCGTCGCATCCCGTTTGTGGCCTGCTATTGCGACTTAGACCACTTTAAACCGTTTAACGACGCTTATGGCTATCGCCGCGGCGATGAGGTGATTCAGTTTGTCGGGCGTTTACTAGGCAGTATGGTCAATCATGAGCAGGATTTTGTCGGCCATATTGGCGGCGATGATTTTGTGCTGATTTTTCAAAGCGAGGATTGGGAAGTGATTTGTCATGACATCCTCGAGACGATTGCCAAGGTCATGCCAGATTTTTATGATTTGAAAGACGTACAACTGGGCGGCATCCGCATCGAAGACCGCCTGGGCAACGAGCATTTTTATCCGTTTGGCAGTTTGTCGATAGGCGCGGTGCGCGCCTGCTCAGACGCCTTTGCCAGCCATCACGAAGTGGCGGGCGCCATGAGCAATGCCAAAAAACAGGCCAAAAAGACCATAGGCAACAGTTTGTTTATAGAGCGGCGTAAACTGTCACCCAATGCCGCCTGATCATAGAGGGCGTTCAAGCACTAGCCCTTCAATCAAGTGATCAAGCTTAGACCTGGGGCGCCGCCCTGAATACATCCTTGTAGCTGATGTACTGAAAAGCAAACATCAAGGCATTAATCACCAGCAAGGCGGCAAACACCAATAAAGGCATCAGCAATTGCGCCAGCATAGGGATCAACGCGCCCAGAATGCCAATCACCAGCCCCAGGCCCAGCATCACCACCAGCATACCGATGGTCATCACCAGCCACGAAACCCCCATGGGCACGGTGTATTGCAGCATGCCCGCAATGCTGGATTTAATCGCCTTGAGTAAAGGGTAACCATTTAACGCAATCAGCATGGGCGAAAACCATGTGGCGATAAACAATGGCAGTAACAGCAGCAATACCTTGACGATAAAAGACAGCGTATTTTCTAAAAACAGCGTCATTTGCGACTCAGTCATGCCCGCTTTGGTCGGCGCATGTGAAATCAGTGACGCCAGATCACTACTGAGCAAATAGGTCGCGCAAACGGCATAGACCAGGCAGCTGGCACCCAGCAAGGCCAGGGGTTGAAAGTGTTTTTGCAACTGCTGCCACACGGCAGGCGGTGACATTGTGCCCTGCACATCGACCTGCTGATACAACATGACCACCAAGGCCATGCACACCGGCCAGATCACCACCGAAAGCAGGCCCAGAAAACCCAGCATGGGCAATGAGGGCAAGACCATGAAAATCACAATATAGGCCAGCGAACACAACATCCAGATATGCGGTTGTGTGCGGAACAAGGCCAGGCTTTCTTTTACCCAGCGCACCCCGCGCTGGCTCCCGGTTTCTGTCATAAGTATCCCTTTTTTATATGCTTGATAATTTAAGTCAACCCTTTGCGATTGAGCAACACACGCTCAAAATGCGCTGGGTCTTTGGCATGCGTGAGCTCGCCCGCCACCGGGTAATAAAAATCATACAGACGTGATAACCAAAAACGCAAAGCCGCCCGGCGCAACAAAGCGGGCCAGTGGGTTTTCTCAGCCTCGGTAAATGGGCGCTCGGACTGGTAGGCATGCATAAACGCCGCGAGCTTGTCATCGACAAAGTTGCCAGCGGCATCTACGCACCACTCATTCGCAGCAATCGCCACATCGTAGGCCAGCACGTCGTGGCAGGCATAATAAAAATCAATAAAACCGCCCAAAGCATCGCCATCAAACAACACATTGTCACGGAACAAATCGCCATGAATCACGCCATGTGGCAGACGTGACAAATCCAAGCTGTGCTGAAACTCTAATTCTTCTTGCAGCAAGTGCTGCTGCACCGGCGCCAGTTTGGGCATAACCTGTTGCGCAGTCATTAAGCGCCAGCCTTGCCCGCGCTGATTATGTGACTGCTCATGAAAATCCAGCCCAGCCACATGCATGCGCGCCAAGGTTTTGGCCACGGCTTCAATCTGTTTTAAATTGGGCTGACTGACATCGCTGCCTTGCAGGCAACTCACCATCAACGCCGGTTTGCCGTGAATACGCTGCAAAGCGATGCCTTTAGCATCGGTAATTGGCCGCGGGCACAAAATGCCATGGCGCGACAAATGCGTCATCAGGTGCACAAAATAAGGCAGTTCATCAAAGTCGTTTTTTTCAAACACCGTCAGCACAAAGCGGGACTGACTGGTTTCAACGAAATAATTGGTATTGGTGATACCGGCTGCAATGCCACGTAAAGTGTGCAGCTCGCCAACATTAAAAGGCGCCAACCAGTGGCGCACTTCATCCAAACTCAGAGTGGTAAAAACAGACATGGTATGTACTAGCCTGCCAGTGATGGCAGGCGATCAGAATTAGAATCGGAACAGAATCCACTTAGGAACTGACAAAGGGCGGGTTGGGCCATCATGCACCCAGTCACCATTACGGTCTTCGCGATGCAGGTAGTAAGATTTACCACTCGGTGGCGTCACTTTCACCATATACACTTCGCCGTTCAGACTGTATTCCTCGATGTCATTCTCGCCATCTTTGCGTTTATTGACGCTGGGCTGGTCAATCGGCTGCCCTTCAATCACCTTGGGTGGCGAGGGTACTTCTTCTAGCAACTCAGCATTGTTGGGGGCGGCAGCCCACACAGGCATTGCTATCGCGGCAATGCAGATACAGGCCAGCAATAAACGGGAAAAATCACGCATGGAAGACTCCTTAGTCAGTGATGACTATTCTAGCAAAAACCCACGCGCTGGCGGTCACTGCAAGCATAATAAACTTATAAAAAGCATGCCGGGCAAGCTCGGCCAGGCATGCCAAGGCACACAATTACAGATAAAGCTGCATCTTGCGCTCAGCTGGCGTCAGCTCAAAGCCGGTGGTTTCATAGTGCTTGAAGATCGCATCGACAATCTGCTGCGGCTCATCAATGATCTGAATCAGGTCCATATCGCCTGGCGAGGCCATGCCTTCTGCCACCAGCGTATTGCGCAACCAGTCGACCAAACCGGCCCAGAACTGACTACCCACCAGGATAATCGGGATTTTGCGGCTCTTGCCGGTTTGCACCAGCGTAATCGCTTCCATCACTTCGTCCAGCGTGCCAAAACCGCCAGGCATCACTACAAACGCGCTGGCATACTTCACAAACATGACCTTGCGCATAAAAAAGTACTTAAAGCTAATACCAATATCCTGATAAGGATTGCCGTGTTGCTCGAACGGCAATTTGATATTGAGGCCGACGCTAGCGCCCCGGCCAGGGAACGCGCCTTTGTTGGCGGCCTCCATAATGCCGGGGCCACCGCCAGAAATCACACTAAAGCCTGAGTCTGACAATAAACGGGCAATTTCTTCGGTGAGCAGGTAATAAGGGTGATCTGGCTTGGTGCGCGCACTGCCAAAAATAGACACCGCAGGCATAATGGCTTTGAGGTTTTCGGTGGCGCCGACAAACTCGGCCATGATCTCAAATGCGCGCCAGGATTCATGAGTGACGTCATCGCCATCTAACAATTCAGGCTCTACCATGCTTGGTAGCTTTCTGCTATTCATACATCTATCTTTCAAATGACACAGCAAATTAGTGTACATGAAGTCGCTTTGAAATGCGTAAAATACGCCATTGATTTGATTGACGAGAACGCACCATGAAAACCTTGCTTCTGGTAGATGGCTCCAGCTACCTTTATCGCGCCTTTCACGCCATGCCGGATTTACGCAACTCGGCCAACGAGCCGGTGGGCGCGATTCAGGGCGTGCTCAATATGCTGCGCCGCCTGCATAAAGACTACCCATCCGACTACAGCGCCTGTGTGTTTGATGCCAAAGGCAAAACCTTTCGTGACGACTTGTACCCTGAATATAAGGCCAACCGTGCCAGCATGCCGGATGACCTGCGCGCGCAAATTGAGCCGCTGTATGAAACCATCCGCGCCATGGGCTGGCCGCTGATTATTGAAGATGGCGTAGAAGCCGATGACGTGATTGGCGCGCTGGCCAAGCAAGCCGAACAGCAAGGCATTAAAACCATTATCTCCACCGGTGATAAAGACATTACGCAACTGGTGAATGACCACATTACAGTGGTGAATACCATGCGAGATGCCTTCCGTAAAACCGATGACGTACTTGATGTGGCCGGGGTTGAAAACAAGTTCGGCATCCCTCCCAGCAAAATCATTGATTACCTGATTCTGGTCGGTGACACGGCAGACAACGTGCCTGGCGTAGAAAAAGTGGGCCCCAAAACAGCAGTGAAATGGCTGACCGAATATGGCACGCTGGATAACATTATTGCCAATGCCGACAACATCAAAGGCGTGGTCGGTGAAAACCTGCGTAAGGCCCTGCCGTGGCTGCCAACGGCACGTGAGCTGATCACTATCCGCTGCGATGTTGGCTTATGTGAAAGCTTTGACCAACTGACGACACAAACGCCTGATAAAGAAAAATTGCTGGCCTTGTTTGACCACTTTGAATTCCGCAGTTGGAAACGCGAACTGGACAAACTGGCAGATGGATCGACCGCAGGCGCTACCAGCACCACAGTCGCCGCGGCCAGCCAGGCCGATGAACCAACGCTGCCTAATTACACACCAGATACCCGCCGCCAGTACCAGACGATTCTGAGTGAGGCCGCACTGGATGCCTGGTTAGCCAGACTGCAACAAGCCGAACTGATTTGTTTTGATACCGAAACCACCTCGCTTGATGCCATGCAGGCAAAAATTGTCGGCGTATCGTTTAGCGTAACGCCGGGCGAAGCCGCTTACGTGCCACTTACCCACGATTATTTTGATGCGCCTGAGCAATTGCCTTTGCAGGCCACCTTAAACAAATTGCAGCCTATTCTGGAAAATCCTGCGATTAAAAAAGTCGGCCAGAACCTGAAATACGACATGCATGTGCTGGCCAATCATGACATTCATTTGCAAGGCGTGGCGCACGACACCTTGCTCGAATCTTATGTGTTCGAGAGCCACAAAGGCCATGGCATGGACGAACTCAGTGAGCGCCACTTAGGCATCACGCCTATCAGCTACGAAACCGTGGCAGGCAAAGGCGCCAAACAAGTCGGGTTTAGCCAGGTGACGGTGGAGCAAGCGGCTGAGTATGCGGCAGAGGATGCCGACATTACACTGCAATTGCATCAGGCCTTGCATCCACAAGTAAGCGCCTCCGAAAAGCTCAATTTTATTTACGAACAAATTGAATTGCCCAGCATGCAGGTGCTGCAACGCATAGAGCGCAACGGCGTGCTGATTGATTGCCATATGCTTAACCGTCAGAGCAACGAGATCGGCCTGCGCTTGATGGAGATTGAGAAACAGGCATTCGAGTTGGCCGGGCAACCGTTCAACCTTGGCAGCCCCAAGCAATTGCAAGAAATTCTGTTCGGCAAACTGGGCATCAAGCCGTTAAAGAAAACGCCTTCTGGGGCGCCCTCGACTGACGAAGATGTGTTGCAGGAACTGGCGCTGGATTACCCGTTGCCTAAAGTGATTCTGGAACACCGCAGCCTGGCCAAACTAAAATCGACCTACACCGACAAACTGCCAAAAATGATCAATGCGCAGACCGGGCGCGTGCATACCAACTACAACCAGGCCGTGGCGATCACTGGCCGCCTGGCGAGCTCAGACCCGAACTTGCAGAATATTCCCGTGCGCACGGCCGAGGGCCGCCGTATCCGCGAAGCCTTTATCGCGCCGCCAGGTGCGCACATTGTGTCTGCTGACTATTCGCAAATTGAATTACGCATCATGGCGCATTTATCACAAGACGCAGGCATGCTGAGCGCCTTTGCCAACAACGAAGACATTCACCGCGCCACCGCGGCAGAGATTTTTGGCGTTGAGCGTCACGCCGTCGACAACGAACAGCGGCGCTATGCCAAGGTGATTAACTTCGGCCTGATTTACGGTATGAGCGCCTTCGGCCTGGCGCAAAACCTCAATATCGAGCGCAGCGCCGCCGCCAACTATATCGAACGCTATTTTGCCCGTTATCCCGGCGTCAAAGCCTACATGGAAAACACGCGCGCACTGGCCAAACAGCAAGGCTACGTAGAAACCTACTTTGGCCGCCGCCTGTGGGTACCCGAAATCAACAGCGCTAATGTCCAACGTCGCAACGGCGCCGAACGTGCCGCCATTAACGCGCCCATGCAAGGCACCGCCGCTGACCTAATCAAACTAGCCATGATTGCCGTCGACCAATGGCTGACTGCCGAGAAACTGCAAACCAAACTGATTATGCAGGTACACGATGAACTGGTGCTGGAAGTACCGGATGCAGAATTGGCGGTGATTCAGAAAAACCTGCCCAAACTGATGCAAAGTGTCGCCACGCTGGACGTGCCCTTACTGGCAGAGGTAGGTAGCGGCAACAATTGGGAAAGTGCGCATTAAACCCGCAGCCTATGTTAAGGTAATACATCAAATTTTTAACAAACGGAGTATTGGCAATGAAGTCGTCACTCATGATTGGGATTATTCTGGTTGCACTCGGCGCGACTGGGTTGGTATTTAAAGGCTTTAGTTACGAGAGTAAAGAAACGGTGGCCAAAATCGGCTCGCTGGAAGCCAGTGCAGAAGTTACCAAAGACGTCGAGGTGCCACAGCCGTTGAGTATTATTGTGTTGGTGGCAGGGGTGGCCATGGTACTGGTCGGGCTGAAAAAATAAGCCAGCACAAGAGGTTTGCCAGTCTTTTCTGACAGGCTTTTCCTGCAATCACTGACAGATCGCATCACTGTTTCTGGTTAGCATACGGTTTCATCACAACAACAAGGGAGAATCACATGCTTTGGACAATTATCGTGGGTATTATCGCCGGTTGGTTGGCTGGATTGATTATGAAAGGTGACGGCTTTGGCCTGATCTGGGATTTGATTTTGGGCATTGCCGGGGCGGTCGTCGGCGGCTGGCTGTTTGGCTTATTGGGCTTGAGTGCCAGCGGCGGTGTGGTCGGCAGTATTATCGTCGCGACGATTGGTGCCGTGTTCCTGATTTTTATTTCACGTCTGCTCAGAAAAGTCTAATCACAGCGCTAGGTGTACGCATTAAATGCTGGAAAAGACGACTTTTCCAGCATTGCTTTTTTTAGCCAGATACATGGCAGCATCTGCTTTCTCTAGCAACTCTTCAATTTCTTCTTTCTTTTTGGGCCAGGCAAAGGCTACGCCTATGCTGCATCCCACCGTGATTTCTTGTCCGGATTGCAAACGGATAGGCTGCTGAATACTCTCGATCAGTTTATCGGCAATTTTGCTGGCAAGCAGCCTCGGATGCTCAGTAAACGTTAGCAAAATCACAAATTCGTCGCCGCCAAAGCGGCACACCATATCCTCTTCACGTAGCACGCCGGGAATACGCTGCGACAAGGTGATTAACACCTCATCGCCAGCCGCATGCCCTAGTGTGTCGTTCACCGACTTAAAGCCATCCAAATCCAGAAACAATAAAATCATGCCCCGGTTGACGTTGTGCGACTGCGCGCCGCTGGCAATGCCGCGCATCAAGCTCATTAAGCCGCGCCGGTTAAACAGCCCAGTCAGTGGGTCTTCGGTCAGCAGTTTTTCCAGTGCGTTTTGCTGGGTGTGAAACGCGGTCATATCCATCAAAAAACTGATGCAAAAGGTTGACTCGTTTTCAACCACTCTGGTCAGGGCAATCCTGAGCGGGATTTCGTGTCCATCGGCATGGAATCCCTGACGCTCGGCCACCATTTTTTCAGTCGTATCCCGTTGCCTGCGTTTTTTGGCATAGGCATTTAACTGCTTCCAGTCTGGGATCATTTTTGAAATATGTTTACCGGTAAGATGCTGCGCCTGATAGCCAAACATGCCTTCAAAAGCGCGATTGACCGTTTGGATAAAGCCTTTGGCATCGGTGATGACAATGGCATCAATCGCATTTTGAAAGATCACGCGCATTTGGTGTTCCTTGAACTGCAAATCACGTGCGAGCTGACGTTGCCTGACAATCATGTTTTGCGCAATCACCGCGCCAATCAAGGTGATGGCGCCCAAGGTGACCAGTGTCGACAGATACCAGCGATCCACCGTCGGCACAGGCTGCGCAAACTCGGCCAAGCCGACAAAGGTGGCGGCAGCCATGCCCACATAATGCATGATGGTAATGGCGGCACCCATCACCGCCCCGCTGACCACGTGACGCCACGCACGGAGGCGTTGCAGTCGCTCACATTGCTGGCGAAACCATAAAGCGAGCACGGCCAACAGCACCGCCACCACCACAGACATGGCAACCCACCATGGTTTAAACGTCATGTCGGCAGCAGTGCGCATGGCTAACATACCGCTGTAGTGCATCACGCCGATACCCAAGCCAATAATCGCGCCACCTAGACATAAATGTTTAACGTCACGCTCCGTTTGCGAAATCCAGCGCATCGCCGCCCAGGCGGCCACAAACGCAGGCAAAATCGACAACAGGGTGGGCACAGGCGCGTACTTGACGGTGACGCAGAGTTCGAATGCGAGCATGCCTAAAAAGTGCATGCTCCAGACCGCAGCGCCCAATGCAATCGCGCCACTCAGCAAGGCAAACTGTTGATCATTTTTTAACTGGAACTGTTTGGCCTGGTCGGCCAGATGCATGGCAAGAATAGAGGCAACGGCGGCAATAAGAGATGACAAAACAACGATCCAACCCTCATAACGATAGAGGAGAATGGACCCTACTGGATGCACAAAATCAAACAAAAAGTTTGTCAATGGCTTGTATCCAATCACACAGAGTGACTTCGTCTGGGGTAGCGCCACTGCTTTGACGCTGACGAGATGGCGCTAGATTAAGTTTTGTGTGTCTGTCACAGCAACTTAATGTGAACCAGCTCCTGCTGGTATTATGATGACCTTGAAAAACACTTTCAAAACACATTTACGCAAATTAACCATGCATCAATTTGGTATTTACATTATTGGCGACGAAATCCTGTCTGGCAAACGCCAGGACGCGCATTTAAGTAAAGTGATTTCGCTGCTGTCAGCACGCGGTTTGCAACTGAGCTGGGCGCATTTTCTTGGCGATATCCCCGACCAGATCACCAGTCACCTCAAGGCCAGCATGGCCCGTGGCGATGTGGTGTTTAGCTTTGGGGGCATAGGCGCGACGCCAGATGATCATACCCGGCAATGTGCCGCGGCCGCAGCGGGGGTGAGTATTGAGCGCCATGCCGGTGCGGTGGCCAATATTGAAGCACAGTATGGCGAGGCGGCTTATCCCAAGCGCGTGTTGATGGCTGACTTTCCGCAAGGCTGCGATCTGATCCCTAACCCGGTCAACCGCGTGGCGGGATTTAGCCTTAATCAGCATTATTTTGTGCCGGGCTTTCCAGAAATGGCGCACCCGATGGTCGAATGGGTGCTGGAGACTTATTACAGCCACCTGTTTCATGCCACTGATTATCTGGAACAATCGATTGTGGTCACCGAGGCAGGCGAGAGTGACCTGATTGATTTAATGAACGACATGCTCAACCGCTATCCGGCGCTGAAACTGTTCAGTTTGCCGCGCACCAACCAGCGTCGCACCACCGAAGTTGGCATGAAAGGCGAAAGCGCATTGGTCAAACAGGCGATGCAGGATTTAAAAACCGGGGTATCGGCACTCGGCTACCCGTGGGTAGACGTTTAAACGGCCATGGATTGCCGCCCGCAGTGTGGCGCGTGTTGTATTGCGCCCTCAATCACCAGCCCGATTCCTGGCATGCCGAACGGCAAACCGGCGGGCGTTGCTTGCATACAATTAGACGCCTTATTCAGGTGCAAACTGTTTGGCAAACCCGAGCGACCAGATTTTTGCGGCGGTTTGCAGCCTAGCCTGGAGATGTGCGGCGATGTGCAGCAGCCGCGTGAATATGCTATACGCTGGCTGAGTGCACTGGAGTTAGCGACCCAGCCAGACTTAAAGGCAAATTAAGGCTTGCGATAAGCCCAGCGCATCATGGCGATGCCGACCAGAATCATGGGCACACACAACCACTGCCCCATGCTTAAGCCCAGTGACAACAAGCCTAAAAAGCTATCTGGCTCACGCGTGAATTCGACAATAAACCTGGAGCTGCCATACCCAAGCAAAAATAGCGCAGAGACGGCACCAATCGGGCGTTTTTTACCGGCAAACGTCCACAACAGCACAAACAGGACGATGCCTTCCAGCGCGAACTCATACAATTGCGACGGGTGGCGCGCTAGGTGGTCAACGGCAGGAAACACCATGCCCCAGTCGGCGTTGGTCGGCCGGCCCCATAACTCACCATTGATAAAGTTACCCAAACGCCCTGCCCCCAGGCCAATCGGCACCAAAGGCGCGACAAAATCCATCAGTTGCAGCCAAATCACGCCACGCTTACGCGCAAACAGGGCCATGGCCAGCATGACACCAATAAAGCCACCGTGAAACGACATACCGCCTTGCCACAGTGCAAAAATCTCCAGCGGATGCTGCAAAAAATAAGCAGGTTGGTAAAACAGCACATAGCCGAGGCGCCCACCAAACACCACGCCCAGCGCAATATAAAACAGCATGTCATCCGGATCACGCTCCTGCCAGGGAGAGGCTGGATTGAGCTGGCGCAAGCGCTTGACCTGATATTGCCCCAACCACAAACCGCCAAAAAAGCCGACCAAGTACATCAGTCCATACCAGTGGATACCAAAACTGCCGATTTGCAATGCGATGGGGTTAAATCCAGGATGGGTAAACATGCCGTGTCACCGTGAAAAAAATTGCATTATACCTGCTCGCCAGCGCTACATCGCAGCGTCTTGCTGCCCGGGCGATGACATTTGCCACACCGCCAGCAGACTGATGGCGGCCATCAGCGACATATAGGCGCCGACCCAGGGCAAACCACCTTGCTGCACCAGAGACTGCGCAATGGCAGGTGCAAAAGAAGCGCCTAAAATACCGCCCAACTGATAGCTTAGACCGGCACCGCTGTAGCGTACCGCTACCGGAAACTGCTCAGGTAAAAACGCGCCCATGGGGGCAAACGTCACCCCCATCAAAAACAGCGCCGAGAATAAAAACACCAATATCCATAACCATTCACCGCTGCCCAACAAGGGGGCCAATGCAAATCCCAGCAACAGCGCCAACCCCTGCCCGATCATCAGCACCGGCCGCCTGCCAATACGGTCTGCCCACCACGCCGCGAGCGGCGTTGCGAGTGCCATGCCCATCACCGCCACACATAACAAACCTAAAAATAAGGGCCGCGCAATATGCAGGGTTTGTGTGCCATAGCTCAGGCAAAACACTGTTGCCGTGTAAAACAGGTTATAACACACGCCCATGGCCAACGCCCCCAGTACGATGGCGCGCCCATGTTGCAGCAACAGTGTTTTTAACGGCCAGCGGTGTAAGTGCTGTGCTGATTGCGCTTGGGCAAATACCGGCGTTTCGGCCAGCTTAAACCTGACATACAAACCCACCATGACCAGTGCCGCGCTGATGATAAACGGTACGCGCCAGCCCCATTGCTCAAACTGGGCCTCACTTAAACTCAAACTCAGGCCCAGAAAGGTCAGCGTCGCCAGTAAAAACCCAATTGACGGCCCCAGTTGCGGAAACATGCCATACCAGCCACGTTTGTGCGCGGGCGCATACTCGGTGGCCAGCAACGCCGCCCCAGCCCATTCGCCACCGAGGCCGATGCCCTGTGCAACCCTGAGCAGGCAAAGCACAATCGGCGCCCAAACACCCCAACTCGCGTAACCAGGCAGCAAACCAATCAAAAAAGTGGCGCTGCCCATCACCAATAAAGACGCAGCCAGCGTCGATTTACGACCGATACGATCACCGAAATGGCCAAACAGCAACGCGCCCACCGGGCGTGCAATAAATGCCAAGCCAAACGTGAGCAGTGCATTCAAGGACTGCATAGCCGGGTCACTGGCAGGAAAAAACACCTGCCCGATCACCAGCGCAGCGGCCATGGCATAAATATAAAAATCGTAGAACTCGATGGCGGTACCGATAAAGCTGGCAAAGGCGATATGCTTTAATGAAGGGGTGGTCATGCCAGCATCTTACATGCAGGCCTCTTAAAAATGCCAGCCGAGTTTGCTGTGCCCATAAAAAAACCGGGGTAACGATAGCTCGTTACCCCGGTTAGCTCACACATAAAACTTAAACAATTACTTTTTAGCGTTAGCCTCGGCCGTGACGCTATCAGGCTTCCAGCCGCCACCCAGTGCCTTGAATAAATCCACGGAGGCAGTCAAGGTATTCTGGCGGCTCTGCACCACAGCCTGTGTCGCCTCATTGTGGTTACGCTGGGCATCCAGCACTTCCAGATAGCTTGTATAGCCTGCTTCGTAGCGATTTTTAGCCACACGCAGAATATTGCCAGTGGTTTTTTCTTTGGACTCTGCCAACACCTCCTGTTCGCGGTATTGCTGCACGTTATTGAGTGCATCGCTCACTTCGGTAAACGCCGTTTGCAGAGTATTTTGATAGGTCGCGACCATTTGCTTCTGTTGCGCAGTGGCTTGATCCAATCGCGCATTCAGGCGCCCGCCGTTAAAAATTGGCAGGTTAACATCAAAACCAAGTGACCAAACGCGGGCGGGCGATTTGAGCAAGTTATTCAACGCGATACTTTCACCACCGTAAGTGGTTGAGAGCGAAATGCTCGGGTAAAACGCTGCTCTGGCCACGGCAATATTGGCATTGGCGGAGACCATATCCTGCTCCGCCTGGCGTACATCAGGACGTGCTTCCATCAGCTCTGAAGGCAGGCCGGTCGGCACGATTGGCGGTGTTGGAATCGCCATCAGGTCGCCTGGCGCAATCTTCAAGCCCAGGTCGTTGGTCAGCAAACCTAGCTGATGCTCACTCAAGGCGCGCAATCTTTTCAGGTCTACGATCTGCGTTTGCAAGGTCGTCACCACCAGCTCTGCCTGATGCGCATCCAGCACAGTTGCCACCCCGCCTTCCACCCGGCGCTTCGCCAGGTCCAGGCTTTCTTGTGCGGTGGTCAGGTTTTGCTCATTCACGCGCAACTGGGCATCCAGACTGCGTATCGCAAGGTAATTGTTCGCCACCAGGCTGGACAATGACCAGGTCACCGATTCTTTGGCATATTGTGTTGCCAGCAGTTGCGCACGTGCCGCTTCGTTAGCGCGACGTAGTTTGCCCCAGAGGTCCAGCTCATAACTACCGTTTAAGCCGATTTTGTAGGTTTTACGCGGGTTGTTGCCAAACACCGGAAACACCCCTGATTCAGTCACACGGTTACGCAATCCTGAACCAGTGGCGGTGACGGTAGGCAGCAGGTTGCCGCCAACTTCACGCATCTGGGCATCGGCTTCTTCAATTCGTGCCACGGCCAGTTGCACGTTATTGTTTTTAACCAGCGCGGTGTCTATCAACTGGTTCAACTGGCTGTCATTAAACAGCGTCCACCATTGTTGCAAGGCGACTTGCTGCGCCGCGTTAGACAAACCAGCATTGGCCGAGTCATATTTTTCTGGCAGCTGTGGCGCCGGACGTGAATACAAATCACCCAGCATCTGGCAACCTGCCATAGACAAGGTCAGCAGCCCCAGCAGCAACGACTGCTGTAATGGTTTTAATGCAAACTTCATTGTCGGTTTCATACCGATTCCTCTTCTACAATATGCCCATGGTGACGCACTTTTTTCTCATTGGTCAGCCAGGTAAAGAACAACGGGATAAAGATGGTGGCAATAAAGGTTGCCAGCAGCATACCGCCAAACACACCGGTCCCCATAGACTGACGCGCTGCCGCACCGGCACCGGTGGCGAATACCAGCGGAATAATGCCCAGCATAAACGCCATCGATGTCATCACAATCGGTCTGAAACGCAGACGGGCAGCTTCCAGTGCCGCTTCAGCCAACGGCATGCCTTCTTCCATTTTTTGCGAGGCAAACTCCACGATCAGAATCGCGTTTTTCGCCGCCAAACCAATCAGCGTGATCAGCCCGATTTGGAAGTAAATGTCGTTGTTCATGCCACGTGTCAGCACTGCGATCAAGGCTCCCGTCATCGCAAACGGAATCGCCATAATCACCGCCAACGGCAAGGCCCAGGTTTCAAACTGTGCAGCCAAAATCAGGAATACCATGATGGTGGCGAACCCGAACGCGACTAATGCCGCAGAGCCGGTACGTCTTTCCTGATAAGCCTGACCAGTCCAGGCAATCTGGTAGCCGTCTGGAAGGTTTTCTTTGGCAATTTTTTCCACCAGTTTGATCGCGTCACCCGAGCTCACACCAGGCGCACCGCTACCAAATACCTTGGCAGACAGCAGACCGTTGTAACGCTCTAATTGCTCAGCACCGACGATATTGCTGACTTTCGCCAACGCAGACATCGGGATCATATTGCCATCCGGACTCTCTGCCGTTGGCTGGCTGCGCACATACACTTTGCCCAAGTCCTCAGGCTTCATGCGGTAATCAGCTTCAGCCTGCAACTGCACGCGATAAGTGCGGCCGCTACGGTTAAAGTCGTTGACGTAGAGCGAGCCCATGGTGCTTTGCAAGGTGGCGTAAATATCCGCAATCTTCACGTTTTGTGACAAGGCCTTGGCTTCGTCCACCTCAATAAATAGCTGTGGCACCGTTGGACGGAAAAAGCTGTTAATCCCAGTCAGTTGCGGATTGGCACGCATCGCATCCATAAAGTTATTCATGACTTGCGCCAGCTTGATCGGATCAGTATCGCCATGGCTTTGTACATAAACCTCAAAACCACCGGCAGAGCCCAAACCGCGAATCGCAGGTGGGTTCACGGCAAAACCCATGCCATCTGGCTGGCTCATGCCGATACCAATCAGCTTGCCCACCATCTGGTCAGCATTGGTTGTGCGCTTATCCCAATCGGTCATTCGCACAAACATGGTCGCCGCATTGGTTTTGTTAGCGCCGGTCAGCAACTCAAAGCCGTTCACTGCAAACTCATGCGCAGTGGCCGGGTCTTTCGCAACAGCCGCGCGGATATTTTCTGTGGTTTGCGAGGTGCGCTTCAAGGTCGCGCCATCCGGCATCACCACAATACTGATCACATAGCCCTGATCTTCTGGCGGCACAAAGCCACCCGGCACGGCACGGAACAGGAAAATCATCACCACCACCATGGCACCAAACACCACTGCACCAATTACCTTGTGATGCAGCGTCAGGTTCACGGTGCCGGTGTACAGGTTAGTCAGGCGATTAAAGCCCTGGTTGAATTTTTTGAAAAAAGCGTTCTCATGGTGGCCGTTTTTCAAAATCATCGCGCATAGTGCTGGCGTCAGCGTCAACGCCACCACGCCTGAAATCACCACTGAAATGGCGACGGTCACCGCAAACTGGCGATACAGCTCACCGGCAATACCGCCCTGGAAAGCCACCGGCACGAACACCGCACACAACACCAGCACAATCGCCACCACCGCGGCTTGTACCTGGGCGATAGATTTAATCGCCGCATGCAAAGGATTGAGGTTTTCTTCCTTCATCAGGCGCTCGGTGTTTTCCAGCACCACAATCGCGTCATCCACCACAATACCAATCGCCAGAATCATGGCAAACAGCGTTAGCAGGTTGATAGAAAAACCGAATAGATACAATCCGGCAAACGTACCAATAATTGAAATTGGCACCGCAATCATCGGAATCAGGGTCGCGCGCCAGCTTTGCAGGAACAGGAACACCACCAACACCACCAGAATCAGCGCTTCCCCAAAGGTATGAAACACCTCTTTGATGGTCGCTTTCACAAAGTCACTGGTGTCGTAAGGAATGTTGTAGTCCATGCCTTCTGGAAACTTGAGCTTCAACTCGTCCACTTTGGCCTTGATGGCTTCAGCGGTTTCGAGCGCGTTAGCCCCCGTTTGCAAAAAGATAGGCAAGGCGACGCCGGGCTGACCATTGAGTGCAGACGCCACGTTGTAAGTTTGTGCACCCAACTCAATGCGCGCCACATCTTTCAGACGCAGCACACCGTTAGGGCCTTGTGCACGAATAATAATGTTACCGAACTCTTCTGGCTCGATTAAGCGGCCTTTAGCAGTCACGGTAAACGCCAGTTGCTGGTTAGGCGTGGCTGGCTCAGCACCAATTTTACCCGCTGCATACTGCGCGTTTTGCGCGCCGATGGCAGCAGAAATATCACTGGTGGACACGCCCAGTTGCGCCATACGGTCAGGACGCAACCACACGCGCATGGAGTAATCCTGGCCACCAAAAATGGTGACATCGCCGACGCCCTTGATGCGTTTAAACTCATCCAGCACATTCAGCGTGGCGTAGTTACTCAAGAACAAACGGTCATGCTCTTTTTTCTTCGAGATCAGCATCACCACCAGCAAAATGTCGTTGGAGCGCTTTTGCACCACCACGCCGGTTCGGCGCACATCTTCTGGCAAACGCGGCAAGGCAATATTGACGCGGTTGCTGACGTTAAACGTCGCCTGGTCAACATTGGTGCCAATATCAAACGTGGCGGTAATGGTTAACGTGCCGCTACTGTCTGAGCTAGAGTTAAAGTACAGCAGGTTTTCCACCCCGCTTAACTGCTCTTCAATCGGTGCTGCCACAGTTTTAGACAGTGTTTCAGCACTGGCGCCAGGGTAGCTGGCAGTAATCAACACGGTTGGCGGCGCAATTTGCGGATATTGTGCAATCGGCAATTTAAATGCCGCTGCCAACCCTGCCAACACGATGATGATAGACAGCACGCTGGCAAAAATCGGCCGTGTGATAAAAAATCGGGTCATATCGTTTTTCCTGAGACGGGCCTGAATCGTAAACTCAGGCCCCAGATAACATGATTAAATCAAAACAAACTTAAACGTGGTGCCAATTAGCTTTTGGCTGCAGGAGCCGCAGCAGGCGCCGCGTCTGCCGCATGCGGTGCGACTGGCGCACCCGGGCGGACTTTAATCAGGTTATCGACAATCACCTGATCACCCGCTTTCAAGCCATCCAGCACAATCCAGCGATCGTTAAACCAGCCACCTGCCACAATCGGCCGTACGGCTGCCACGGTTTTGCCTTCTTTGTCTTTTTCGGCCACAAAGATAAATTTACCTTGTTGCCCCGTCAGTACCGCTGTTTGCGGAATCAGGAAGACACCATCGCGCTTGCCTGTGACTAAACGCACACGCACAAACTGCCCTGGCAGCAATGCACGGTCAGGGTTCTGAAACTCAGCCCGTAACTGTTGCGTGCCCAATGCCGGATCAATCTGGCTGGCAGAAAAGTTGATTTTGCCTGATTGTGGATACTCGCTGTTGTCACCCAAAATCAGTTTTACATCCTGCACCCGCCCTGGCGTCAAATGCCCGCCTAATGTCAGCAGGTCAGATTCAGACAAACTGAAACGCACCCAAATAGGCGAGACTTGCACAATGGTGCTTAGCAAGGTGGTGTTCGCACTGGCCAGCGCGCCTTCAGACAACACAAACCGTCCGGCGATGCCGCTTTCTGGCGCTTTCACATGGGTATAAGACAAATTGAGCTCAGCCTCACGCAGCTGTGCCTGATATTGCAGCAACGTTGCTGCCGCCACCGAGTTATCAGAGACCGCATTGTCATACTCGCGCTGACTGATCGATTTTGTCTCCAGCAAGCCTTTTAGACGCTGCGCTTCGCGCGCCGTTTGTTCAATACGGGCTTTTTGCTGTGCAATCAGCGCCCTGGCTTGTTCAACTTGTAATTGAAAAGGCATCGGGTCAATCAGGAACATATCCTGACCGGCTTTCACCGGCTCGCCTTCTTGATACAAACGTTTCAAGACGATGCCGCCTACGCGCGGACGCACTTCAATTTGTTTGGCGCCTTCTGTTTGCGCAACCACTTCGGTTTGCACCGGCACAGTTTCTGCCGTGACTGTTTGTGCCGTCACAGGCATCGCTGGCATGCCGCCTGCCGCAGGAGTTTGTTCGTTGGATGATTTTCCGCAAGCACTCAATATAACGCCTAAAGCAAGCACAAGCAGCGTACGACGAGGCTGGATAGTCTGTGAAATCAACATGTTATCCTCTAAAAATTTTTAAAATAGACTTGATTACATACAATCTTGGATGTATATTATATACAAACATGAATGTATGTAAATGGGTTTTGCAAAAAAGTTGCGGATTTAACCATCTAAAACAGCGCACCCGTACCAACTGGTAAAATACCAGACATACAAGAAACTTTAATGAATCTTAAACGAGCGATAGAAACTGATGGTACGTAAAACCAAAGAAGATGCTGCAATCACCCGCCAACGCATTATTGATGCGGCGCGGGAGATGTTCCTGCAAAAAGGGGTGAGCCGCACCAGCCTGGAACAAATTGCCACCCACGCCAGTGTCACGCGTGGCGCCGTTTATTGGCACTTTCAAAACAAGGCCGAGCTATTTCATGCCATGCGCGAAGAGGTTTATCTCCCGCTGATTGACCGCATGGATGATACCTTGCTTGGCAACGCCGACGAATCGACGATAGACCCACTAGGCCGCATCCGCAAGCATCTGGCCAGCACCATCCAGATTCTCGACAACGACCAGACAACACGCGCCACCTATGAAGTGATGATGACTAAATGCGAATATGTCGACGAATTTGCCGATGTACTCAAGTCTATTTTAAGTAACTGTAGCGGACTGGTGCACAAATTGGAACAGGCCTATGCCAAAGCGCAAGAAATTGGCCAAGTGGGTACGCAACTTTCTGCTGCCGAACTGGCAATGGACACCCACCTGTTTTTCTCCGGCTTGTTACATATGTGGGTGAAGGATACCGAAGGCACTTTATTCCGCGACCGTGCGTTGCAACTGATAGACACACATATCAACCTGCGTAAAAAATAAGCAATAATTCTTATTACGGATTCCCTGAAGCGTGATTTGCAGTTAAAATAGTCGGTCTTTTTCACTGTTTTTTCAATCACATGCAAATTGGTTCACACATTCTGAAAAACAATCTAGTGGTCGCGCCTATGGCGGGGGTCACTGATCGCCCTTTCCGCATGCTGTGCAAAAAAATGGGCGCAGGCCTCGCCGTCTCAGAGATGGTCACCTCCAACTCTTTGTTATATGGCAGTGAAAAAACCAAGCGCCGCGCCAACCACGAGGGCGAAGTCAGCCCGATCTCGGTACAAATTGCCGGGGCAGAACCAGCGATGATGGCTGAAGCGGCCAAACACAATGTCGACAATGGTGCACAAATCATTGATATCAACATGGGCTGTCCAGCCAAAAAAATCTGTAATGTGATGGCAGGCTCTGCCTTGCTGCGTGACGAGCCACTGGTATCACAAATCCTCAGGGCGGTAGTCAATGCAGTAGATGTGCCAGTCACACTCAAGATTCGCACCGGCTGGGACAGACAAAACAAAAACGCAATTCAAATTGCCAGAATGGCGGAAGACCTTGGCGTGCAGGCACTGACCATTCATGGCCGCACGCGTAACGACCTATATCATGGTGACGCAGAATACGACACCATTGCCGCCGTCAAACAGGCGATTAACATTCCCCTCATCGCCAACGGCGACATCACCACGCCGGAAAAAGCCAAATTTGTACTTGATTACACTCAGGCCGATGCGGTCATGATTGGCCGTGCCGCGCAAGGCCGCCCTTGGATTTTTCGTGAAACCGAATACTTTTTAGCCACTGGCGAGCATATGCTGCCGCCCACTGTCGATGAAATTCACCAAGTCATGCTAGAGCATCTGCATGATTTATATGATTTTTATGGTGACTTGACCGGCATGCGTGTCGCCCGTAAACATATTTCCTGGTACACCAAAGGCTTATCTGGCTCTGCGGCTTTTCGCCACAACATGAATACTCTGCAAACGATAGAGTTGCAATTGCAGGCCATTAACGACTTTTTTGCCGAACTCAAAGCGAAGAATGACCGCCTGGTCTATGTCGACAACGACGACGCTGATAGCGAAAACAATGGCAATGAGGAGTTGGCGGCATAATGCAGACCGATAGCAAACTGAGCCTCGCCGTGCGCGAGTCACTGGACGATTATTTCACCCACCTGGACGGACAACCGCCGCATGCCATTTACGACATGGTGTTAGGTTGCGTTGAAAAACCGATGCTGGAATACGTCCTCAACAAAGTCGGCGGCAACCAAAGCAAAGCCGCAGACATGATGGGCATTAACCGCAATACCTTGAGAAAAAAAATGGCCGCCTACGGCCTCGAATAGACTAAACCGGGTCTGATGAGCTGACTCATCGGACCTTTTCATTTTCTTTATCACGCAACTCCACTCTATTCATTATGACAATTAAACGCGCGCTTATCAGTGTCTCCGATAAAACCGGTGTGCTCGAACTGGCACAATCCCTGCACCAGCTTGGTGTAGAAATCCTTTCTACGGGCGGCACCGCCAAACTGTTCCGCGACCACCAGATTCCGGTCAAAGAAGTCAGCGACTTTACTGGTTTTCCAGAAATGCTGGACGGCCGCGTCAAAACCCTGCATCCGAAAGTGCATGGTGGCTTACTGGGCCGCCGTGATTTGCCTGAACACGTGGCTGCCATGCAGCAATATGGCATCGAAAACATCGACTTGCTGGCAGTAAACCTGTATCCATTTGAAGCGACGGTGGCCAAAGCCAACTGTACCTTGGAAGACGCCATTGAGAATATCGACATTGGCGGCCCGGCCATGGTGCGCTCGGCCGCTAAAAACTGGAATGACGTAGCAGTATTGACCGACGCGGCGCAATACGTTGAAGTGGTGAATGAATTGCAAGCCAACAACGGTGCGGTTTCAAAAGCGACGCGCTTTAAACTGTCTGTTGCTGCCTTTAACCGCATTGCGCAATACGACGCGGCCATCAGCAACTACCTGTCCGCCATCGACTTTGCCGAAACTGAAACGGCTGGCAAACCGGTCATGAGCCAGTTCCCAGGCCAGATGAACAGCAGTTTTGTCAAAGTACAAGACCTGCGCTACGGCGAAAACAGCCACCAGCAAGCGGCTTTTTACCGCGATGTGTACCCAGCCCCTGGCAGCCTGGCCACTGCGCAACAACTGCAAGGCAAAGAGCTCAGCTATAACAACATCGCCGATGCCGATGCCGCCTGGGAAGCCGTCAAATCTTTCACCGGCCCGGCATGTGTCATCGTGAAACACGCCAATCCTTGCGGCGTTGCGCTAGGCGCCAATGCGCTGGAAGCCTACAGCAAAGCACTCAAAACCGACCCAACCTCAGCCTTTGGCGGCATTATTGCGTTTAATGGCACACTGGATGGCGCCGCAGCTGAAGCCGTGAGCAAGCAGTTTGTAGAAGTATTGATTGCGCCTGACTTTACGCCAGAAGCGCTGGCTATTTTCACAGCCAAAGCCAATGTGCGCGTATTGAAAATCGCTTTGCCACAGAGCGGCAACACTGCCTGGGAGCAAGGCCGCAATGCCGTCGACTCCAAACGCGTTGGTTCAGGTATTTTGCTGCAATCTGCCGACAACCATGAGATGCAACTGGCTGATCTCAAAATCGTCACCAAACTCCAACCGACCCCAGCACAAATGCAAGACCTGCTGTTTGCCTGGAACGTCGCCAAATATGTGAAATCTAACGCCATTGTGTTTTGTGGAAATGGCATGACCCTGGGCGTAGGCGCAGGGCAGATGAGCCGTGTCGACAGCACCAAAATCGCCGCTATCAAGGCACAAAATGCGGGCCTGAGTTTGCAAGGCTCTGTAGTCGCCTCTGATGCCTTCTTCCCGTTCCGTGATGGCGTCGATGTGTTGGCCGATGCCGGTGCCAGCTGCGTCATCCACCCGGGCGGTAGCATGCGCGACGAAGAAGTCATCGCCGCGGCGGACGAACGTGGTTTGGCCATGGTAGTGACGGGCATTCGTCACTTTAGACATTAATGATTCTAATTGCCACAGAGATCACAGAGGACACAGAGAGCTGCAGCTAGCAAAAAAGACCACTGGCTGTATGTCTACTCTGTGCCCTCTGTGCCCTCTGTGGCTATAACTTTAGGCATGTGATAAATATGAAAATTTTAGTGATTGGTAGCGGCGGCCGCGAGCACGCGTTGGCATGGAAGGTAGCACAAAATAAAGAGGTGAGCCGCGTCTATGTCGCGCCTGGTAACGCGGGCACAGCCACCAACCCGGACATGGTCAACGTGCCGATCACCAAAATTGATGAACTGGTGAAGTTTGCCGAGGACGAGCAAATCGCGCTGACCATCGTTGGCCCGGAAGCGCCACTATCACAAGGCGTGGTCGATGCTTTTCGCGCCGCAGATTTAAAAATCTTTGGCCCGACCAAGGCGGCAGCACATCTGGAAAGCTCCAAAGACTTCGCTAAGGCGTTTATGGTGCGCCACAATATTCCTACCGCTAAATACCAAACCTTTAGCGATGCCGCAGAAGCCCACGCTTACATCGACGCTAATGGCGCACCGATTGTGATCAAAGCCGACGGCCTCGCTGCGGGTAAAGGCGTCGTCGTCGCCATGACGCTGGAAGAAGCCCATAACGCCGTTGACGCTATGTTGTCCGACAACAAACTGGGCGATGCTGGTGCCCGTGTGGTAATCGAAGAGTTTTTAACCGGTGAAGAAGCCAGCTTTATGGTCATGGTGGATGGTAAAAACATTTTGCCTTTAGCAACCAGCCAAGACCACAAACGCCTGCTCGATGCCGACCAGGGCCCGAACACCGGCGGCATGGGGGCTTATTCGCCAGCCCCGGTGGTCACGCCAGAGATTCACGCCAAAGCCATGCGCGAAATCATCGTGCCTACCGTTGAAGGCATGGCCAAAGACGGTATTCCTTATACCGGCTTTTTGTATGCCGGTTTAATGATTAGCCCAAGCGGCGAGGTCAAAACACTGGAATTCAATTGCCGCATGGGTGATCCGGAAACGCAACCGATTATGATGCGCCTGAAATCAGACCTGGTTGAACTGGCCGAACATGCCGTGAACGGCACATTAGACCAAGCCAAAGCCGAATGGGATTGGCGCTTTGCCTTGGGCGTAGTGATGGCGAGCGCCAACTACCCAGATAGCCCAAGACTGGGTGACGAAATTACCGGCTTGCCAAAAGACGTGCAAGACGGCCATGTGTTCCATGCCGGCACCACACTCAAAGATGGCAAAGTGGTGACCAGTGGTGGCCGCGTATTGTGCGTGACTGCCTTAGGTGAAACGGTTAAATTCGCGCAACAGCAAGCTTATAAAGTGCTCGAGCAGATCCAGTTCGACGGCGCACAATACCGTAAAGACATTGGCTACCGCGCCATCAAAAACTAAGCGCCATTAGCACTCACGACCATGACAGACCAGATCCAGCCTCAAGCCGTGTTTGACTTCCTGCAAGGGTTGCAGGCACGCATTGTAGAAGCCGTCGAGCTTGTTGACGGCAAAAACTTTTTGCAAGACAGCTGGCAACGGCCTGAAGGCGGTGGTGGCAACTCTTGCCTGCTCGAAGGCGGCAACGTGTTTGAGCGCGCCGGCGTTGGTTTTTCACACGTACTTGGCAATAAACTACCCCCGGCTGCCAGTATCGCCCACCCCGAGGCCGCAGGCAGGCCTTGGGAAGCGATGGGAGTCTCGCTGGTGTTTCACCCGCACAACCCTTATGTGCCGACGGTACATATGAATGTGCGCTTTTTTGTCGCCAAAGCCCAGCACGCAGGCGAAGAGGATATCTGGTGGTTTGGCGGCGGCATGGACCTCACGCCTTATTATGGGTTTGAGGATGACTGCATCCACTTTCACCGCGTGAACAAAGAGGCGTTAGCACCGTTTGGCGCTGGATATTATCCAGCGTTTAAAAAACACTGCGACGAATATTTTTATCTCAAGCATCGCAAAGAGCCACGCGGCATTGGCGGCGTGTTTTTTGATGACTTTAGTGAATTAGGCTTTGAGAAAAGCTTTGCCCTGCAACGTGCGATTGGCGATGCTTTTATCAATGCCTATTTGCCGATTGTGCAACGTCGCAAGGACACCGCTTATGGCGAACGCGAGCGTGACTTCCAGGCTTATCGGCGTGGCCGTTATGTCGAATTCAACCTGATTTTTGACCGTGGCACCATTTTCGGCCTGCAATCCAATGGCCGCACCGAGTCCATTTTGCTCTCCATGCCGCCGATTGTGAAATGGCGCTATGACTGGAGCCCGGAAGCCAACAGTGCAGAAGCCAAACTGTATAGCGACTTTTTGATTGAGAAAGACTGGGTGTAAGCATGCAAATTTCAATAGAAGCCAGACAACACGCGCAAGCCCTGCTGGACTTTATTGATCATAGCCCCAGCCCGTGGCACGCGGTTGAAGCTGTCGCCAATCAACTCAAGGCGCATGGCTTTAAAAACCTGCGTGAGAATGAGCCTTGGCAGTTTAAACAAGGCGGCAAATATTTTGTGGTGCGTGATGGCGGCTCCATCATTGCTTTTACCCTGGGCCAACAAGCGATTGCCGATAGCGGTTTTCGCATCGTGGGCGCACATACCGACTCCCCTGGCTTGCGCCTCAAACCGCAAGCGGCCTACAGCACCGAAGGGACAGCGCAACTAGGCGTCGAGGTGTATGGCGGCCCGATTTTGGCCACATTTACCGACCGCGACTTAAGCCTGGCCGGACGTGTGGTGATACGTGGCGCGCAAGGCCTGGAAACGCGCCTGGTGCGGCTAGACCAGCCGATTGCGCGCCTGCCAAACCTGGCCATCCACATGAACCGCGAAGTCAACGACAAAGGCCTGGTGCTGAACAAGCAAACCGGTTTGCCATTGATTTTTGGCCATGCCGCCAATACCGCCGTCGCCAAACAATTACTGACAGAGACCCTTGCCGGAAAACTGGCCGTACCAGCAGAAGCCATCGCCGGTTGGGATTTAGCACTCTATGACACCCAAAAAGGCAGCTTCTGGGGGATAGCACAAGAGTTCATCGCCAACAGCCAATTGGATAATCTGGCGTCTTGCCACGCCGCACTTGAGGCGTTAATTCAGAACCCAAAACCCGCAGCGACCACCATTTGCGCCTTATTCGACCATGAAGAAGTCGGCTCTGAAAGTGCCATCGGCGCAGGCGGCAGTTTTTTGCTGGATGTGATCAATCGCATCTGCCTATCTTCAGGCCTGACGCAAGAAGATCAACTGCGCAGCTTCGCCAATAGCTTTTTTATCAGTGCCGACATGGCGCATGCGTTTCAACCTAACCACGCTGGTAGTTATGAGCCATGCCACCATGTTCACATCAACCAGGGCCCGGTGATCAAAACCAACGCCAACCAGCGTTACAGCACCAATGCCGTCACTGCGGCGCGCTTTATCCAATTGTGCGAACAGGCCAAGGTGCCGCACCAGCAATATGCACACCGCACTGACTTGGGTTGCGGCAGCACCATCGGCCCCATCATGGCCGCGCAGCTAGGCATCGCCACGGTCGATGTCGGCAACCCGATGTGGGCCATGCATAGCATCCGCGAAAGCGCAGGCGTGCTCGACCATAGCTACATGATTGCCACACTGCAGCAACATTACGCCAGCTAACGTCTCACCAGCATTGACGCTGGTACAACGATTGCTTTACCCTAGGCAAACAAGGGGAGAATCAATCAATGTTAGAACAATTATTGCGCAAAAAACCAATCCAAGCACATGCGCACACCGGTCTCAAAAAATGTTTAACCGCCTTTGACCTGGCCTTACTAGGCATAGGCGGCGCCATCGGCACCGGCATCTTCGTCCTCACCGGCATAGCCGCGGCCACACAATCTGGCCCTGCCGTCGTCCTCTCATTCATTATTGCCGCCATCGCTGCGGGCTTTGCTGCGCTCTCATATGCAGAGTTATCGTCTTCGATTGGTGGCTCCGGCAGCGCTTACGGGTATAGCTATGTCGCATTTGGTGAGTTTGCGGCCTGGATGATGGGCTGGATGCTGTTACTGGAATATGGCGTTGGTGCCGCCGCAGTGGCTAATGGCTGGTCGGGCTATTTTGTTAACACCTTGAGTAACCTCGGCTGGCATTTGCCCGAGCACCTCACCAAGGCACCGATTCTAGGTGGCAGCATCAACTTGCCTGCCTTTACCATTATCTGGATCTTGACCTTATTGCTGATGGTCGGCGTCAAGGAAAGCGCCCGCGCCAATAACATCATGGTGATTATCAAGTTATCGACCATCGCGATTTTTCTGGCTTTATCTGTCGGCCATATCAGCACCGCCAACTGGCAACCGTTTATGCCATTCGGCTGGTTTGAAACGCTGGACAATGGCAAAAACATAGGCGTACTGGCCGGGGCCTCGCTGGTGTTTTTTGCTTATTTTGGCTTTGATGCCGTGTCGACGGCGGCTGAGGAATGCCAGCAACCACAACGTGACTTGCCCATTGGCCTGATCGCCTCACTGACCTTTTGCACCATTATTTATATCATCGTATCTGGCACCCTCACCGGCGTAATCCCTTACACCGAGCTCAACACCTCGTCTCCGGTGGCTTATGCCCTGACCAAGCTAGGGTATACCTGGTCCTCGACACTGGTTGCCACTGGCGTATTGGCTGGACTGATTACCGTGTTACTGGTGTTACTGTATGGGCTGACGCGTATTCTGTTTGCCATGAGCCGCGACGGTTTGATCTCGCCCGTTTTTTCAGCAGTCAACCCAGAGCGGCAAACACCGAGCAAAATCATCCTCATGTGCGGCATTGTTGTGTCTATTGTGGCGGGGTTTATCCCCTTGGGTGAGCTGGCGGAAACCGTCAATATTGGCACCTTGGCCAGTTTTATCATGGTGTGCTTTGGTGTCATGCGTTTACGCAAAACGCATCCTGACCTGGCGCGGCCGTTCAAGAATCCTTTTAATCCTTTGATTCCTCTTGGCGGCATCCTCTCATGTGCAGCACTGATGTCTTTTTTACCGGCAGAGACCTGGCATCGCTTTATCTCCTGGGCCATCATCGGTGTGATTTTTTACTTTGTTTACTCGTTACGACATAGTAAGTTACGCGCCTAAGCAGCCATAAAAAAAAGCCGACGCATGCGTCGGCTTTTTTGAATCACAGCAAAGCTGAAATTACAGAGACAATACCCACTCAACGATGGTCTTAATGTCTTCGTCTTTCACTTGTGGGCTGTTAGCAGGCATAGGGATATTACCCCAAACACCAGCACCGCCTTTTTTGACTTTTTCAATCAATTTAGCTTCTGCAGTTTTGTCGCCTTTGTATTTAGCAGCAACATCTTTGTATGCTGGACCTAATACTTTTGCATCAACGCTGTGACATGCCAAACAACCACTTTTTTGAGCCAATGCTTTAGCCGCTGCTGCGTCTGCAGCTTGTGCTGAACCAGCCATCAACAAAGTCGCTGCTGCGATTGCGGATAATAAAACTTTCATGCGATCTCCTTGAATATCCTCTAAACAAATAGAACCCCGTAATGCAATTCTCATGCATGTGGCATATTACCTGACCAGACAAAATCCACAATAGAAAAACCGTGAAAAGCAACGGTGATTCATATAATTTCAACCGGTTTGGCGTTTTGCCAACAAGCTAAAAACGCACGTGCAACGCTACGGTTGACAGGCGTCACAATAACGTTACAAGGTCTCGATCGAGTATTCCGCGCTGAGGATATGCTTGCGTCCCGGGTTAATCACCACCATGTTATCCATGGCGTTGGTGGTTTCCACACAAATGGTTTTGCGCCACTCTTCACCGACGCCCATGTCGCCCATGGCCCCGGCTTTTTCGGCGCCCGGATTCCATACCACGGTGGTATCACTGCCGGATTTGGAGACATGAATAATGCGGTTAAAGCCGCTGTCATGAATCGCACAATCGGAGCTATGGTGCACATAGACACGGTCGTATTCTTTGCCGTCAAATGTCAGCGCATTGTGTTCTACATTGCGCTCGTACTTGAGCAATTTATCCAGGTAGACCAGGTCTTGCATGCCAGTGATTTTAACGTTGGATAAATCACTGACATTAAAGTAAGTGTGGAACGCTTCACTGATCACAAACGGATGCTCAGCCAGGTTGGTCGTCGCCAGGTCAATCCGCAAACGACGGCCTATGGTAATCGTCAACGTCAGCTCATACGGGTAAGACAGCTGGCGCTGCGCTTCTGGTGTTTGCTGCATTTCAAGAATGATGCGCGTCGCGCCGGTCGGCGTGGCATCAATATCCATCACGCGCCAGGGAATCACACGCGCAAAGCCGTGTGGACACAAGGTGCTGTCAGTCGGGTGTGCACCAAACCATGGCCAGCAAATCGGTGTGCCACCACGGATAGAGCGACCTTTGACATAGCGTGCATTGCTGGACAACCATAGCACCGGATTCGACAGGAATTTAGGTTGCCACTGCATGACATGCGCGCCTTGCAGAGCAATTTTGCCTGTGGCCAGCGGATTATCAATTTCCAGGTACTGCAAGCCATTTTCATCCTGCCACTGGGTGACATGCGCATGCAAAGTCATGCGCTTGGTCATCTCCATCGTCTTGGCCAGGACACTACATTCGTCGCTCATTATTTCCCTCTCTCAATCTGTGACACATCACGCACCGCACCTTTGGCAGCGCTGGTACTCATGGCTGCATACGCACGCAAGGCTGGCGAAACCACACGCTCACGGTTTAATGGTTTCCAGGCATCACGGCCTTTGGCCTCCATCTGGCCACGGCGGTGCGCCATTTCCTCGTCAGTAATCACCAGGTGTATGGTGCGGTTAGGGATATCAATCTCAATGGTATCGCCCTCTTGCACCAGGCCAATCGCGCCGCCTTCGGCCGCTTCTGGTGAGGCATGGCCGATACTCAACCCAGAGGTGCCGCCTGAAAAACGGCCATCGGTCAGCAAGGCACAGGCTTTGCCCAGGCCTTTAGACTTCAGGTACGAGGTGGGATACAGCATCTCTTGCATGCCAGGGCCACCACGCGGGCCTTCGTAGCGAATCACCACCACATCCCCGGCGACAACCTCATCATTCAAAATACTGTCGACTGCCGCATCCTGACTTTCAAACACGCGGGCACGACCGTTAAATTTGAGGATACTGTCATCCACACCAGCGGTTTTAACAATACAGCCATCCAGCGCAATATTGCCGTAAAGTACGGCCAAACCACCATCTTGTGAATAAGCATGTGCCTTGTTACGGATACAACCATTTTCGCGGTCATCATCCAAGGTTGGCCATAACATGCTTTGACTGAATGCAATGGTCGTAGCAATGCCACCAGGCGCGGCGCGGAAGAATTTTTTCACCTCTTCATCTTGCGTGGTGACGATATCCCATTTAGCCAATGCATCCCCCATACTAGGACTATGAACGGTTGGCACTTCAGTATGGATGACACCGGCACGATTCAGCTCTGCCAGAATACCCATCACGCCCCCGGCACGGTGCACGTCTTCCATGTGATATTTGCTGGTGGCAGGCGCCACTTTAGACACGCAAGGCACTTGGCGTGAAATACGGTCGATGTCTTTCATGGTGAAATCCACTCCCGCCTCATGCGCAGCGGCCAGCAAATGCAGCACGGTATTGGTTGAACCGCCCATGGCCACATCCAGGCTCATGGCATTTTCAAATGCCTGCATGGTGGCAATACTGCGTGGCAAGACACTGTAATCATCTTGCTCATAATGACGCTTGGCCAGCTCAACGATCAAGCGACCTGCTTGCAAAAACAATTGCTTACGCGCAGCGTGTGTCGCCAGGGTTGAGCCATTGCCTGGCAAGCTTAAACCTAAGGCTTCTGTCAGGCAGTTCATCGAGTTGGCAGTAAACATGCCAGAGCAAGAACCACAGGTTGGGCAAGCAGAGCGCTCGATTTCAGCCACTTCAGCATCACTGACATGACTATCAGCAGCTTCCACCATGGCATCCACCAAGTCCAGCTTGCGCACTTCGCCATTCCAGTTCACTTTGCCGGCTTCCATTGGGCCACCAGACACAAACACCACCGGAATATTCAGGCGCAAGGCTGCCATCAGCATGCCAGGCGTAATTTTGTCGCAGTTTGAAATACACACCAGCGCATCGGCACAGTGTGCATTGACCATGTATTCCACGCTATCCGCAATCAGGTCGCGGCTAGGCAAGCTATACAACATACCGCTATGGCCCATGGCAATGCCGTCATCCACAGCAATGGTATTAAACTCTTTGGCGACGCCGCCAGCCTTCTCGATCTCGCGCGCAACCAGTTGCCCCATGTCTTTTAAATGGACATGGCCAGGCACAAACTGGGTAAACGAGTTAGCCACCGCGATAATCGGCTTGGAGAAATCTTCATCTTTCATGCCGGTGGCACGCCATAACGCGCGAGCACCAGCCATGTTACGACCCTGGGTCGTCGTGTGAGAACGGTATTTAGGCATGAGAAATACTAGGACAGTCGTTAAAATCTTATTTTAACTGAATCCGCAGCCGCCTGCGCGCCTGAAACAGGTTTGTTACATTCGGCGCGGGCGATAAAAAATGCTAAGGCCGCACTTGTTTGTGCTGAAAGGATGAACAGTGTCGGTTAACGACGGAACTACGCAAAGCCGCATGTTTGGTCTGTTGCCCGCGCGTCCGTTTGCGCCATGAAATAAATGCGCCAGATTTTAACTGCTGACGCATCAGCACAATCACTTCTGCCTGGCCGAGGCCAAATTGATGTTTGATTGCCTCAAATGGCGTGCGGTCTTCCCATGCCATTTCAATGATGCGTGAAATATCGCCTTCTGTTAACAGCATCGCTTGACTCCCGTCCATTGTTGATCTTGCCATTGCTTGAAAAAGGCGGCGCGACTCAAGGGTGGCGCCGCATTCGCCTGCGCGTGATGCTCGGCATAATGCGCCAGATAACGCTCATAAGCATCATCACCAGACAATTGCCGAACACGTTGCCAAACACTGATTAATTTGCGCATCGCTAATCCTTTTTAAATCAATCTGCTTGCCACATAAGCCGCTTCGCTGTCTGGCAACACAGCCAGGCCAGCCAATTTACGCCGACTCATACGCAGCATATCCAACACCACCACCCACAGCATGAGCACAAAAAACAGTGTCAGCCAGGCATCCAGTTGCTGATTAAAAATCAATTGTGGGGCCACCGCTGCTTTTTCTGGCGGTAATGAACCAATGGACAACTTGTGTGACAAATCATTCGCTGCCGCAAAAAATCCGACGCGAATATCATCACTAAAAATCTTCTCATAAGCCGCGGTGGTGGTAATCGCCAGCAACCAGAACAGTGGCAAGCCGGTGATCCAAGCCTTGTTGACCTTACCGGATTTAATCAGAATGCCGGTGGCGACTGAGAGCGCAATCGCGGCCAGCATCTGGTTGGCAATGCCAAACAAGGGCCATAGGATATTAACGCCACCATTCGGGTCAATGACGCCGATATACAGAAAATAGCCCCAGCCCGCCACGACCAACGCACTGGTCAGAATCACAGACGGCGTATAAGAGGTTTCCCCCAGCTTGGGATGCAAATTACCGAGCATATCTTGTAGCATAAAGCGGCCAACACGGGTGCCTGCATCCAGCGTAGTGAGGATGAAAATCGCCTCAAACATAATGGCAAAGTGATACCACAATGCAAGTAAGTGCTCACCAAACACCGTGCCCAAAATGCTGGCCATGCCTACGGCCAGGCTGGGCGCGCCACCGGTACGCGCAAACAGGGTGCTCTCGCCCATGGCGCTGGCTAAATGCTGCATCTGTGCCACACTCACCTCATACCCCCAACTGCTGATGGTATTCACCGCATCTAGTGCTTCTTTACCTACCACCCCAGCCGGGCTGTTGATGGCGAAATACACGCCTGGTTCCAGCACGGTGGCGGCGATCATGGCCATGATGGCGACAAAACTCTCCAGCAACATCGCGCCGTAGCCTATCATGCGGATATCGCCTTCACTGCTGATCAGCTTGGGCGTTGTGCCACTGGCAATCAGCGCATGAAAGCCAGAAATTGCGCCGCAAGCAATGGTAATAAACACAAACGGGAACAATTTACCGCCAAAAATAGGGCCGCTACCATCAATAAAAGGCGTGATGGCTGGCATATGGATTTCCGGGCGCAGCCACAAAATCGCAATCGCCAGCATTAACACCGTGCCCAGCTTCATGTAGGTAGATAAATAATCACGCGGCGCCAACAACAACCAGACGGGCAACACCGCCGCCGCAAAGCCATAGGCAATCACGCTAAACGCAAGCGGCAGGCCGTCATGATCAAACCATGCTGCCAACACCGGGTGATGATCTACCCAGCCCCCAAACACCACGGACGCCAGCAATAACACCACCCCCAGCAAAGAAGCCTCCAGCACGCGGCCTGGTCGCAGATAGCGCATATAAACGCCCACCAGCATGGCGATTGGGATAGTGGCGGCGACGGTAGAAGTCCCCCATGGGCTATGTTTCATGGCGTTCACCACGACCAGCCCCAATACTGCAATCAGGATAATCATGATCAGAAAAGTGCCGATCAACGCGGCGGTGCCGCCTATCGCCCCAATTTCGTCACGGGCCATTTGCCCCAGACTACGGCCGTTGCGCCGCGTAGACAAAAACAAGGAGACCATATCCTGCACGGCCCCACCGAGCACCGCCCCGATCAATATCCACAAGGTACCAGGCAGATAGCCAAACTGTGCCGCTAGTGTTGGCCCAACCAGCGGGCCTGGCCCGGCAATCGCTGCAAAATGATGACCGAATACGACCCAGCGATGGGTAGGCACATAATCGCGGCCATTATTTAAACGCTCCGCTGGCGTGGCGCGGGTCGCATCAATCGCCAGCACGTTGGCCGCAATCCAGGCTGAATAAAAGCGATAGCCAATCAAATAGACACACACTGCAGCCGTCATCAACCACAACGCATTTAATGACTCCCCGCGCGCCATGGCAACACGTGCCAGCGCAACGGCCCCCAGCAAAGCTAAACCAGCCCAGCCTGCGCGACTCCAAAAGGCTTTCATCATGATGACTTTTTTCCTGTTTTTTTAATGATTTGCACTGTAACAAAAAGGCTCTCTGCACGCAAAAAACATCGCCGCGCCTGAACACTGTGGATGTGGTGCAGTGGCACTGCCATGGTGCATACATAGAGAGCAACAAACAACTGAACCAACCTCAAAACCAGGGACATTACCTTTTAAAATCATTAGATTAACAAAAAATCACCAACTGGCATGCAGATTGCTAAATCGTACTAGACTATTTTTAATGAATAAGTAATGAGACCTGCACCTACCAAGATGTCAGCTTCAACAATCCCAACATCGCCGATGATTCTGAGTATAGAAGACCAGAAACTGGTCGACTCGGCAAAAGAGATTTTGATGCACCAACGCGACCTAAGCGAAGAGCAAGCCTATTTGCTATTGTCGGAGATGGCAGACAAACGCAAAACCGGCATGGCCGATATTTCACTGCAATTAATCAATATCACTAAACGACTGACGGTTTAAGCTGAGACAGCCAACGACACATACAAACATTTTTTTGTTGGCTCTTGCAGTAAAAAAATGTTTCGGTATAATGCGGCCTTCGTTGCAATGCACGGGTGCTTAGCTCAGTTGGTAGAGCGTCGCCCTTACAAGGCGAATGTCAGCGGTTCGACCCCGTTAGCACCCACCACCCCCTGCCTGCACCGCTCAAATTAATCCCCGCTCGCTAAACGAAAATGTGTCTTGTCTGGCCACAATAATGTGATCCAGCACCTTGATATCCACCAGATTTAAAGCGTCTTTCAAACTGATGGTCAATTGCTCATCGGCACGGCTAGGCACTGCGCTTCCGCCAGGGTGATTGTGGCTTAAGATCAACGCCGCCGCATTGAGTGCCAGCGCGCGCTTAACTACCTCACGCGGATAAACACTGGTTTGCATCAAGCTGCCTTCAAATAAGGTTTCATAGGCAATCAAGCGATTCTGCGCATCTAAAAACAGTATGCCAAACACCTCGCGTTGCAGATGCGATAATTGCAACTGCAAATAGTCTTTGACTTGGGCAGGCGAACGAAAGCTATCTTGCTGCTGCAGGGTTTCCCCCAGTGCCCGCTTGCTCATCTCGAGCACCGCTTGCAACTGGCAGTATTTGCTCACGCCCATGCCCGGCACCGCCGTCATCTGTTTGACATCTGCAGAAAACACGCCATTGAGGCTTTGAAAATGCTGCAATAAATCGCGCGCCAGATCTACCGCGGTTTTGCCTGCCATGCCGACGCGCAAAAAAATGGCCAGCAACTCGGCATCAGACAGGCTCGCGGCACCCGCGCGCAGTAACTTCTCGCGTGGTCGTTCTTGTTCAGGCCAGTCGGTGATTGCCATCGCGCCTCCTGTTTATTTTAACCAGCCGATTTCACGTGCGGTTGGTCGACCAATCACGACCTCCCCCAAGCTCTTGGCCATGCGTGCTTTTTGCGTTGTTTGTGGCACTTTGCCTGCCATCACTTCGGCCATAGATTGCGGATAAAGCGGTTGCGCATAAGGCTCGGCATAGCCCTGCGGAAACAGGGGCAGACTGGTACCCAAGTCATATTTATCGCTGGCACTGAGCGTATGCAGTAACTCATGTCCAATAATCACAGCATTGGTCGCATGCTGGCTGTTTTCCGCAAACAAATTGACGCGACCGATTCTGCCTTTGTGTAAAGCGGTTGAGTGCAGCAAGTGGCGATGCTTGCCTGGGTCGTGATACAACAGATATAGCTTGATATCAATAGGCTTACCGACCTCTGGTTGATGCCCCCAGCCAAACCACCTGAACTTGAGACTCCACAGAATAATATCCAAAAGGTGGCCGTTGACCGCGGGCGGTGCCGGTGGAACATCGTGAATCTCAGGCCCTAAATAAAGGCTGATGGGACGAGACAAAGGTAATTGGTATTTTTGTGCCTCGCGTGAAAAAAACTGCGCAATGACTTCAAAATCTTGTGGTCGCAAGCTGGTGATGTAGGCATCCACCACTGGCGTGCCATCAACATTAATTGGGTATAAAGCGACGTTTAAAGATTGACGCCACTGCAAGGTTTGATATTCCTGCCAAAGCTGCATCAATGCAGCCAGCACCACAACCACCCAGAAAAAAATCCTGACTAACTTTAGCATGCGCTCCACCCCACCGATGCGCAGATGTTAACATCTTTAAAGAAAATGCTATACATTGCAGAAATGGCAATTGCCTGAAATTTACAGTTAAAATGCAGCCATGATCCCAACGCACTCACATCCGCGCCATTTACTGCTCGGCGTCACAGGCGGCATTGCCGCTTACAAAACGGCAGAGCTCGTGCGTTTACTGGTTAAACAGGGCCACAGCGTGCAAGTGGTGATGACAGAAGCCGCAACCCACTTTATCACGCCGACGACATTACAGGCGTTGTCCGGCAACCCGGTATTTGTTGATAGCTGGGATCAACGCATCGCCAACGGTATGCCGCACATCGAACTCAGCCGCAAAGCCGATGCCATTTTAGTGGCGCCTGCCAGCGCAGACTTTATCGCCAAACTCGCGCATGGCTTTGCCAACGACTTACTCTCTACACTATGTCTTGCACGTGAGTGCCCACTATTGGTCGCACCCGCCATGAATCGTCAAATGTGGGAGAATCCTGCCACACAACGCAATATTGAACAACTGCAACAAGACGGGATCACAACATTAGGCCCGGATAGCGGTGAACAAGCCTGTGGCGAGGTGGGACAAGGCCGAATGCTGGAACCCACAGATTTAATGGAAGCGTTAAACAGCTTTTTCACGCCCAAGCTGCTGGCAGGCAAAAAGCTACTCATCACCGCTGGTGCCACGCTAGAAAAGCTGGACCCAGTGCGTGGCATCACCAACCTCAGTAGCGGAAAAATGGGCTATGCGCTGGCACAATCCGCCATGCACATGGGCGCGGAGGTCACACTGATTTATGGCCATGCCAGTGCGGCGCGCCCAACCACCAGCCGCGCCTACTTTGCCAGCAGCGCTAATGAGATGTACCAAACGGTAATGCAGCATATTGCAGATCAGGACATTTTTATTGCCGTAGCCGCGGTCGCCGACTACAGGCCAGAGATGTCTTCTGAACAGAAAATCAAAAAAAGTGAAGAGTCACTCACAGTGAGACTCATCAAAAACAAGGACATCCTCGCAGATGTTGCCTCTTTGCCCAACCCACCCTATTGCGTTGGATTCGCCGCCGAGACAGAACAGGTGCTCGATTACGCCAGGCAAAAAAGACTGGCAAAACGCATCCCCATGATTGTGGCTAATCACGCCAGCACCGCCATGGGCAGCGAACAAAATTCCGTCACCATTATTGACGCAGGCGGCGAACATGCGCTCGGCACCGACGACAAAATTAACATCGCATTCAAACTTTTAACCCATCTTAAAAGCCAATTTGACTAAAGCTAACTAAATCGATATTTCTCAGTACTTTCATGAAAATACTGAGCTGCCCAAACTTACAATCAGCTTACAATCGCGCAGCTTAATTTTTAGTATCGAGAATCATCATGCGCGCACCTCGCCTCACCCCCTTATATATCGCCCTTTGCGTCGCCTTTGGCAACGTATCACCCGCCATGGCAGACGAAGAAAAAACACTCACGCTGTCACCGGTCGTTGTCACCGCAACTCGTCAGGCACAAAACAGTTTTGATTTGCCTGTGGCGATTGATGTCGTTGAGCAAAAAAACATCAAAGACGGCCAGTTACAAATGAACTTGTCCGAAAGCCTGATCCGCGTGCCTGGTATCACGGCGCAAAACAGAACACAACAAGCACAAGACCCACAAATCTCCAGCCGCGGCTTTGGCTCACGTTCATCGTTTGGCGTGCGCGGAATTCGTGTCTACGTAGACGGTATCCCGCTCACCATGCCAGATGGCCAGGGCCAACCTGGCGTTGTCGATTAGTCATCCATTAAAAGCATAGAAGTAATGCGTGGCCCGTTCTCGTCACTGTATGGCAACTCGTCTGGCGGTGTGATTCAGATGTTTACGCAGGATGCGCCTGCTACGCCTACCATTGGCGCCACTACCATGTTTGGAAGCTATGATACCAAACGCAATGTGCTGGAGGCGGCTGGTCAATTAGAGGGCTTGGAATACTCGCTGAATGTATCCAACTATGAATCTGACGGTTACAGAGCCAATAGCTCAAGCAATAAACAAATGGCCACCGCCAAATTTAAGTTTAATTTAAACGAAGATACTAAAATCACGACCTTGGTGAACTGGTTTGATCAGGAAGCGCAGGATCCGCTTGGATTAGATAGAGCAAGAGCCTTTTCTAACGCAACAAGAGATAAAGTTGTTCCTGCGGCCTTATTTGCAAACACCAGCGTTAAACGTGACCATACGCAAGTGGGTTTTAACATTGAGCATGCGTTTAACGCTAACAACAAGCTGACAATCATTCCTTATGTCGGCACAAGAAACAATGCACAAATATTAACAACCACAGCACTGGCGACTACTTTAAATGGCCCAGGGGGAACAAGCACAAACCCATGTAATACGACACGCGGCACTTGTGCTCGCCTCAGTGAGATTAGCAGAGAGTTTTATGGAGTTGATGCGAGATGGGATAATACAGGATATATATCAACCCTTCCTTACAAAGTTAGCCTTGGTATGACTTATGGAAAATCCTCTGATGATCGTTTAGACACCAACATTCTGAACAACGGGTTTGCTGTAAGCGTTCTTAATCGAGACGAGGTTAATACTGTCGACAATTTTGATCAATATCTTCAAACCAGCCTGAGCTTGACGCCAACGCTAGACTTACATGCAGGCGCCCGCCACACTAAGGTAAAATTAAAAGTAAAAGACAATTTAATCACTTTAAATGGCGACAATAGCGGTGAAGTTGAATACCAAAAAACGACACCAGTAATTGGCGCTATATGGAAAGCCACAGACAGACTGAATCTTTACGCAAACTTTGGCAAAGGTTTTGAAACGCCAACATTCATTGAAGCAGCGTTTGACGATGTAACTACAGGGGTTGCAAGTAAACCAAATTTAAGTTTAAAGGCCTCGGAGAGTAACAATACTGAAATCGGCTTAAAATCATTTATTACCGATAACACACGTGTCAATCTAAGCTTGTTTTACATCACAACCAAAAATGAAATTGTGACAGATAGGACAGTTTCTGGAAGATCCAGCTACGTCAACGCAAACGATACAAAACGATCAGGCGCCGAACTTTCTATCGATAGTATTTTTGACAATGGGTTCACTACATTTATCTCTTACACACTACTCAATGCAAAGTTTGACTCTGACTACCGGACGACCAGTGGCAACTTGATTACTTCTGGAAATAGAATCCCGGGCACTTATAAATCTCAACTTTATGGTGAGGTTGCGTGGAAATATCAGCCCTTAGGCTTTTTCTCAGCTCTCGAAGGCCGCCATAACAGCCAAGTCTACGTGAACGATATCAACACAGACAAAGCGCCCTCTTACACCATCTTCAATATCCGCGCAGGACTTGAACAAAACCTGACCAACTGGCGATTTAAAGAGTTTATCCGTTTAGAAAACATTACCGATAAAGACTACATCGGTTCTGTACGCGTCAATGACGGTAACGGCTTATTCTTCGAACCAGCCGCCGGTCGCAACTACCTGCTGGGTTTAAGCGCACAATATAAATTCTAAACGTCCACACGATTTGAAAAGCCAGCAACTGCTGGCTTTTTTGTTGCTGACTAATTATCGTAATCAGTGATTTTCAGCCTCATTTCGTGTTTAATAGCGCAATCATTTTTATGGAGTATGCAGCATGTCGATTACCGTAGACCTCAAGATTCTTGACCCCCGCTTGCATCACATGATGCCTAGCTATGCCACGCCAGGTTCAGCCGGGTTGGATTTACGCGCCTGTATCGAGCATACACAAACCATACAGCCGGGCGAGACCGTCATGATCCCTACTGGCATGGCGATTCATATTGATAACACTTATTATGCAGCCATGATCTTGCCGCGCTCAGGCCTGGGCCACAAGCATGGCATTGTGCTGGGCAACCTGGTGGGGCTGATCGACTCTGACTATCAAGGTCAGTTATTGGTCTCGTGCTGGAACCGCAGTAAAGAGCCGTTTATTTTGAACCCGATGGAACGGGTGGCGCAGATGGTGATTGTGCCTGTGGTACAGGCAGATTTTCATATTGTGGACGAATTTACCAGCAGCGAACGCGGTGAAGGTGGCTTTGGCAGCACAGGCAAGCACTAATTGTGTTAAAAATGACAATAATCGCTTGATTTGTGTATACGATTCAATCTATAATCTCGCTCTTTCTGAAAAGATAAAAGTATTTGGAGACAACCATGGCACGTGTATGTCAGGTAACCGGTAAAAAACCAATGGTGGGCAACAATGTTTCTCACGCACAAAACAAAACAAGACGTCGTTTCTTGCCTAACTTGCAAAACCGTAAGTTTTGGGTTGAGAGCGAAAACCGCTGGGTAAGCCTGCGCATTACCAACGCTGCTTTGCGTACGATCGACAAGAATGGTATCGACGCTGTGTTGGCTGATTTGCGTGCTGCTGGCGAAAAAATCTAACTCGCGACATTAGTCAGCTAAGGACATTATCATGCGTGAAAAAATCAAATTAGAGTCTAGTGCTGGTACAGGTCATTTCTATACCACCACAAAAAACAAACGTACTATGCCAGAGAAAATGGAAATCAAGAAATTTGACCCAGTAGCTCGTAAGCATGTCATGTACAAAGAAACTAAATTGAAATAATTTTAGTTTTAAGTATGAATAAAAAAGCCTGCAACTGCAGGCTTTTTTATTCCCTGTGTATTATTGCCATTTTCTATCGACCAACAAAAAGCCCAATGCAAGCATTGGGCTTTTTGTTGTTTAAAGCGCTGTAGAAGCGGCTGGCACGGAGATCAACCTCACGTCGCGCTGTGGATATGGAATCTGAATATTATTCGCTTTAAAGCGCTGCCAAATCTCATAGTAGATCTCACTTTGCAACCTAGCAGAACCTTCCTCAGGATCAGCAACCCAGACCGACAATTGCAAATCAATGCCACTTTCAGCAAAGGCCTTGATAATCACATCCACAGCCGATTCATCTTTTATGGTGCGCTGATGCGCCTGACCAACCTCTTTTAAGATCTGCATGGCTGCATCCAGGTCACTTTCATAGGAAATCTGGATTGGAATCGGTATTTTTGCTTTGTGTGCGGCAGACGTATGATTAATGACCACGTCGGTGATCATCGTTTCGTTAGGGATAATCACTTCAGTTCCATCCAACTTACGCAGAATCATGTAGCGTGAACGCAACTCTTTGACGATGCCATAGTGGTTACTAATGGTGAGAATGTCGCCCATATGCAGCGATTTATCCATCAGAATAATAAACCCACTCACATAATTGCTGGCGATCTTCTGCAAACCAAAGCCCAGGCCCACACCAAGCGCGCCCCCAAAGACTGACAGCATCGTGACATCAATGCCGACGGCCGCCATCGACATCAGCAAGGCGATGACGATGGCCATCATGCGCACCAGCTTGACCATAATGACACGCCAGTTGCTATTAATAGTCTCTGAGGCCATCAAGCGCAGCTCTATCATGCGGCTTAACCACAAAGCGACCAGCATCGTGATCACGATGGTCAGCCCACCCTGGATCAACAACAACAAATTTAACTTCTGTTTGCCGACGCTAAATTTTACATCCTCTAGAATCTGCAAGGCCGGATCGAGGAAGCCGCTGATATGCAATGCCACCACTACCCAGACACTCCAGGCGATGACGCGCTCAAAAGAGTGCAACCAGGCGCTGGGCGAGAACACATAACGCAACACATAGACCAGGCTGCGAATAATCACCATCGCCAGCAACATGCGCGCGGCCAACCGCAGCAACCCGACATGCATAAAGCCCTCTAGCGAATAGCGCGCGGCCACCAGCATCAAAAACGCCACAAACGGGAAAAACAAGCGTTCAATACCGCCCAATAGCATTTTATAAACGGAGTTTACTTTGCCGGCCTCTATTTGTTTGCGCAAATGCCAGTTGAGCAAGCCGCTCACACCTAAAATCACGCCAAATACAAACAACTGCCAGAGCGCAGAAACCGTGCTCAGGTCATGAACAATTTCTTTCCAGAGAATATTAATATCGTTATCCATCATAGATTATTACAACAAAAAGATTGTGGCCAGGCCGAGGAAGATCATGAAACCGCCACTGTCAGTGAGCGCGGTAATCAACACACTAGAGCCGACGGCCGGGTCTCGACCAAGTTTATTCATCACCAGCGGGATCATGACGCCGATAATGGCCGCCAATAATAAGTTGAGCGCCATGGCCGCCATCATCACCAGGCCTAATGCCGCATTGTGGTACAACCAGAAGGCAATCAAGCCCAGCACCCCACCCCAGAGCAAGCCATTGAGCAAAGCCACACCCATTTCTTTTTGCAACAACGACTTCATGTGATAACCGGAAATCTGACCCAGCGCCAAACCGCGCACTATCATGGTAGTGGTTTGATTACCAGAGTTGCCACCAATGCCAGCAACAATCGGCATCAGTGCGGCGAGCGCGACGATTTTTTCGATACTGCCTTCAAAGAGGCCAATCACGCGTGATGCCACCAATGCGGTGACCAGGTTGATCGCCAGCCAAGCCCAACGGTTTTGCACGGATTTCCAGATCGAGGCGAAAAAGTCTTCCTCTTCGCGCAAACCGGCCAAGGACAACATGTCTGACTCAGCTTCTTCCCGGATAATATCCATGACTGTATCAACGGTAATGCGCCCGACCAGTTTGCGGTTATTGTCGACCACTGGCGCCGTCACCAGGTCATAGCGCTCAAACGCCATCGCCGCCTGGTCTGCCATGTCTTCTGGATGAAACACCACCGCATCGCTAGACATAATGTCGCCAACCCGTGTCTCCGGGTCATTGAGAATAATGCGCTTGAGCGGCAACACCCCTTGCAAGATGTCATCGCGATTAATGACGAATAACTTATCGGTATGGTCTGGGAATTTAGGCAGTCGGCGCAGGTAGCGCAACACGACTTCGAGTGTTATATCGTCTCGAATCGTCACAATATCAAAATCCATGATGGCGCCGACGGTGTCATCCGGATAAGACAATGCAGATTGCAGGCGCTCACGATGTTGCGTATCCAGACTATACAGCAGGTCTTGTAACACATCTTTTGGTAAGTCTGGCGCCAGGTCAGCCAGTTCGTCAGTATCTAATTGCTCAGCAGCCGCCAGCAACTCGTCGCTGTCCATGTCCGCAATCAGCGTTTGCCGAACCGCATCGGAGGCTTCCAGCAGAATCTCGCCATCACGATCTGCTTTGACCAAGTCCCACACCATCAAACGGTCATCTAATGGCAGCGATTCAAGGATGTAGGCAACGTCAGCTGGATGCAACTGATCCAGCTTATGCTGCAGAATATTCAGATTTTGCTTGTGAACAAGATTCTCAACCAGATCATGCTTAGGCATATCCTGCCTGTGCACCACATGCTCGACCAGCTTGTGCTTATCCAGCAAGTGGATCACCTGCTGCAAAGTTTCGCTCAGGCTTTCCTTGCCTTCGGTCACTTTCTCATCGTGTTCGTGAATTTCTGTCATGCATGATCCAATGTTGAGCAGGCGTTAATTTTGCAGGTATCATTGTACAAAGCGTTGATGACACTACCTAGAGTTTTATGCAAAACCAACTGATATTATTGGGCACCAAAGGTTGCCACTTGTGTGATGACGCAGAGCTGCTGCTGCAGGCATTGAATCTGCCTTATGCATACACAGACATACTGGATGACGAAAAATTGCTACAGCGCTATGAAATCAGCATCCCTGTATTGCTTTATGGTCACGACGAGCAAGCTAATGCCCTGTTCTGGCCATTCGATACAGAAAAAATAAGCGGCTGGTTAACTAGCCTCAGCTAGAAAATAAAAAAGCCAGCAAAAGCTGGCTTTTTTATACTTGCATCACGTCTTATTCTGCTGCTGGTGCTTCTGCAACTTCTGGACGATCAACCAACTCAACAAATGCCATTGGTGCATTGTCGCCTTGGCGGAAGCCGCACTTCAAGATGCGCAGGTAGCCGCCATTACGTGCATTGTAACGTGGACCCAGTTCACCGAACAATTTACCGACGATGTCACGGTCACGCAAACGACTAAATGCCAAGCGACGGTTTGCCAGTGTAGGTGTTTTACCCAGAGTGATCAGTGGTTCTGCATATTTACGCAGTTCTTTTGCTTTTGGCAAAGTTGTTTTGATCACTTCGTGACGCAGCAAAGAGGCCACCATGTTGCGGAACATAGCTGCACGATGGCTGCTGGTTCTGTTCAATTTACGATTGCTATTACCGTGACGCATAGTAATTCCTTAAGTATTTATTTGATCAGAAATTAAGCTTTTTCCAGACCAACAGGTGGCCAGTTTTCCAGCTTCATTCCCAGTGTCAGGCCTTTAGAGGCCAACACGTCTTTAATTTCATTCAATGATTTTCTACCTAGGTTAGGCGCTTTCAGCAATTCGTTTTCCGTACGCTGAATCAGATCACCAATGTAGAAAATATTTTCCGCTTTGAGGCAGTTGGCAGAACGTACTGTCAATTCCAGGTCATCGACCGGACGCAACAGAATAGGATCTACCTGAGGCGCTGCTTTCACTTCAACATCTGCTGAAGCACCTTCCAGATTTGCAAACACAGACAACTGACCAATCAGGATACGCGCTGCATCACGAATGGCCTGCTCAGGCTCGATAATGCCGTTCGTCTCAACATCCATAATCAGTTTGTCAAGGTCAGTACGCTGCTCAACACGTGCGCTCTCAACATGGTAGCTCACTTTGTTGATCGGGCTGAAAGAAGCATCCACCATCATAAAGCCCAATACGCGATCTTCATCGTTGGCTTTTTGACGTACTGGTACAGGCTGATAGCCACGGCCCATTTCAACTTTCACTTCCAGGTTCAACTTGCCACCTTTAGTGATATTAGCCAAAATGTGACCTGGGTTAACGATCTCGGCATCATGACCAACATCGAAATCACCAGCAGTGACAATCCCTTCACCAGATTTACTCAATACCAAAATGGTTTCAGTCTTGTTGTGCAGCTTTAAAGCAACACCTTTCAGGTTCAGCAAGATGTCTACAACGTCTTCCTGTACGCCTTCAATGGTGGAGTACTCGTGTACAACACCATCAATTTTTACTTCAGTAATGGCAAAACCAGGGATGGAAGAAAGTAACACTCTTCTCAACGCATTACCCAAGGTATAGCCAAAGCCACGTTCCATTGGCTCTAAAGTCACACGTGCGCGCAGTGGAGTAATCACTTCAACGTCCACAACACGTGGCTTCAAATAATCTGTAGGGTTATTTTGCATACAATTCCTTGAAGTAATTGGGTATTAAAAAATAAACCTTAGCCTAGACTAAGCGATTACTTAGAATACAATTCAACGATCAATGATTCATTGATGGTAGCAGGCAACTCATCACGCTGAGGTTTAGCCTTGAACTTACCAGACAATGCTTTGACGTCGACTTCCAACCACTCAGGGAAACCACGTTGTT
>NZ_SSGF01000029.1 GCF_008015755.1 Methylophilus sp.
AACCTGATGCGGAAAAAAACTCTCCTTATGAGTGCGGCTTTGAGGCGTTTGAAGATGCCCGCATGAAATTCGATGTGCGCTACTATCTGGTCGCCATTTTGTTTATTCTATTTGATCTGGAAATTGCATTTCTTTTCCCGTGGGCGGTGGTGATTCAAGAGATTGGGTCTGCTGGCTTCTGGGCGATGATGGTCTTTTTGTTTGTATTGGTGGTCGGCTTCATCTTTGAATGGATGAAGGGCGCCCTTGAATGGGATTAATGCAAAATGAGCATTGAAGGCGTATTGGAAAAAGGGTTTGTCACGACCACGCTAGACACGGTGATTAACTACACGCGGACCGGCTCTTTATGGCCGATGACATTTGGTCTGGCCTGCTGTGCGGTAGAAATGATGCATGCCGGTGCCTCGCGTTACGATCTGGACCGCTTTGGGATTGTGTTTCGCCCGAGTCCGCGTCAGTCTGACGTCATGATTGTGGCGGGCACGCTTGTGAATAAAATGGCACCGGCCTTACGCAAGGTGTACGACCAGATGGCTGAGCCGCGCTGGGTGATTTCTATGGGTAGCTGTGCCAATGGCGGCGGCTATTATCACTATTCTTATGCGGTGGTGCGCGGCTGTGACCGCATTGTGCCGGTGGATGTCTACGTGCCTGGATGCCCGCCAACGGCTGAGGCTTTGTTGTACGGCATTATCCAGTTGCAAAAGAAAATCAAGCGCACCAACACCATCGCTAGAACCTGATTCCAGATCAAAAAACGCAAATACTTAAGCCCAAGAAATTAAACTATGTCCGCAAAACTCGAACATTTGTCCGCGCAGCTCAAGTTGGCCTTGGGTGATGGAGTAATCAGGCTGGAGCAGAAGCTGGGTGAGATCACTGTAGAAGTGCATGTGAAACACCTGTTAGCAGTGGCTGAAAGACTTAAAACGCATGCTGAGCTTAAATTTGAACAGCTGATTGACTTGTGTGGTGTGGATTATTCTGAGTATGGCGATGGCCGCTGGGAGGGTCAGCGCTATGCTGTGGTATTGCACTTATTATCGGTGAGCCTGAATCAGCGTGTACGTATCCGCGCCTTTGCCGCTGACGATGATTTTCCGGTGTTCCCGACCCTGGTCGATATCTGGCCGGTGGCTAACTGGTTTGAGCGCGAAGCGTTTGACCTGTATGGCATCATGTTTGAAAACCACCCAGATTTACGTCGCTTGCTGACAGACTATGGTTTTGTTGGCCATCCCTTCCGCAAAGATTTCCCCATGATTGGTAATGTTGAAATGCGTTATGACCCAGTGCAGCAGCGCGTGATTTATCAGCCTGTGTCTATCGAGCAGCGCAATAATGTGCCGCGCGTGATTCGTGATGAAGGGGCGCATCATGGCTGAAATTAAAAACTACACCATGAACTTTGGCCCGCAGCATCCTGCGGCGCACGGGGTATTGCGTTTGGTGCTGGAGCTGGACGGAGAAGTGATTCAACGTGCTGACCCGCATATTGGCTTGTTGCATCGCGGCACAGAAAAGCTGGCCGAAAACCGTACTTATTTGCAAAGTGTGCCGTATATGGACCGCCTGGACTATGTGTCCATGATGGCCAACGAGCATGCCTATGTGATGGCGATTGAAAAAATGCTGGGCATAGACGTGCCGGTGCGTGCGCAGTATATCCGCGTCATGTTCGACGAAATTACCCGTATCCTCAACCACTTGCTGTGGTTGGGTGCGCATGCGTTGGACGTGGGCGCCATGACGGTATTCCTGTATGCATTCCGCGAGCGTGAAGACTTGTTTGACGTCTATGAAGCGGTGTCTGGCGCGCGTATGCATGCGGCATATTACCGTCCTGGCGGTGTCTATCGTGACTTGCCGGAGAAAATGCCGCAGCACGAAACCACCAAATTCCGTAGCGCTGACGAAATCAAAAAACTCAATGAGAACCGTCAAGGTTCCATGCTGGACTTCATTGAAGACTTTACCAAGCGTTTTCCAACCTACGTTGATGAATACGAAACACTGTTGACGGATAACCGTATCTGGAAACAGCGTACGGTGGGCATTGGTGTGGTCACGCCTGAGCGTGCATTGGCGCTGGGCTTGACGGGCGCCATGCTGCGCGGCTCCGGCATTGCCTGGGATTTACGCAAGAAACAGCCGTATGAAGTCTATGACAAAATGGACTTTGATATCCCGATTGGTGTGAACGGCGACTGTTATGACCGTTACCTGGTGCGCGTGGAAGAAATGCGCCAGTCCAATCGCATTATCAAGCAATGTATAGACTGGCTGCGCAAAAATCCTGGCGCGGTGATCACTGATGATAACAAGATTGCGCCGCCTAACCGCGAAGGCATGAAAACCAATATGGAAGACTTGATTCACCACTTTAAGTTATTTACCGAAGGCTTTCATGTGCCTGCAGGTGAGGCTTATGCAGCGGTGGAACATCCAAAAGGCGAATTCGGCATTTATATGGTGTCAGATGGTGCCAACAAGCCATATCGTTTGAAAATCCGTGCGCCAGGCTTTCCGCATTTGGCCGCATTGGACGAAATGACACGTGGTCATATGATTGCTGATTTGGTGGCGATTATTGGGACACAGGATATTGTGTTCGGCGAGATTGATAGATAAGCCGAACGTATCAACGGAACGAAGAGATAGCACGGATCGAAAAGACAAGGTACAAGCATGCTCAGTGCAGAATCCATTGAAAAGATTGAATACGAACTGTCCAAATATCCAAAAGACAGACGTCAGGCGGCCGTGATGTCGGCCTTGCGCATTGTTCAAATGGAACGCGGTTGGTTGTCTAAGGAAAGTATTTCTGAAGTCGCCAAGTATTTGCGCATTCCGGAAATTGCGGCGCTGGAAGTCGCGACATTCTACAATATGTATGACCTTGAGCCAGTGGGTCAGCACAAGATCACGATTTGCACCAATATCTCTTGCATGCTGCGGGGCTCGGACGAAATCGTAGAACACTTGCAGCATAAGCTCGGCGTCGGTTTTAACGAAGTGACACCAGACGGTAAATTCTGCCTCAAAGAAGGTGAGTGTATGGGCTGTTGTGGTGGTGCGCCGTTGCTGCACGTGAATAACAGTGAAATGCACGAATTTTTGACTACTGAAAAAGTGGATGCCCTCATTAACGCGTTGAACAAGGGCTAGGAAACTGACATGGCAAAGACTTCAAACGCACCCTTAAACAATTCTCCTGTGGTCAAGACCGACTTGGCTGGCCAGACGCTGGTCACCTTGCGTACGCTCACAGAGGACAATCCTGCTTCATTGGCAACTTATGAAAAACTGGGCGGCTATGTGCAGCTCAAGCGTCTGGTCGCCGAGAAAGTCAAAGCGCCTGAGATTATCAGCCAGGTCAAAGTCTCTAATCTACGTGGTCGTGGTGGTGCCGGTTTCCCGACAGGCCTTAAGTGGAGCTTTATGCCACGTTATTACGATGGCACCAAATATCTGGTCTGTAATACCGATGAAGGCGAACCAGGCACCTTTAAAGACCGTGACATCATTCGCTATAACCCGCACCAGCTGATTGAGGGCATGGCGATTGCGGCTTACACCTTAGGTGCACGCGTAGGCTACAACTATATCCACGGTGAAATCTGGCAGGATTACGAGATTTTTGAAGCGGCGCTGGCAGAAGCACGCGAGGCGGGCTATCTCGGTGAAAACCTGTTCGGATCAGAATTTAGTTTTGATTTGTATGCCGTACATGGTTATGGCGCTTATATCTGTGGTGAAGAAACCGCGCTGATTGAGTCAATTGAAGGCAAAAAAGGTCAGCCACGCTTCAAGCCGCCGTTCCCGGCCAGTTATGGCGTGTTTGGCAAGCCAACCAACGTCAATAACACTGAAAGCTATGCGTCTATCCCGTGGATTATGCAGCATGGCGGCCAAGCGTTTGCTGACCTCGGTGTACCTAACTCTGGCGGTAGCAAATTGTTCTCGGTGTCTGGCCATGTGGAAAAGCCGGGCAACTATGAAATCAAAATGGGCACGCCTTTTAAAGACTTGCTGGAAATGGCAGGCGGTATCTGGAAAGGCCGCAAGTTAAAGGCCGTGATTCCAGGCGGCCCGTCCACTGCGGTGATGCCAGCCAGCGCCATTGAAAATGCCACCATGGATTATGATGGCTTGAGCAAAGCGGGCTCCAGTTTGGGCGCGGGTTCCATGATTGTCATGGACGAAACCACCTGCATGGTCAAAACCCTTAAACGCCTGAGTTACTTCTTTTACGAAGAAAGCTGTGGCCAATGTACACCATGCCGTGAAGGCACAGGCTGGGTCTACCGCATTATTGAGCGCATCGTAGACGGCAAAGGCAAGATGGAAGACCTGGACCTGTTGACAGATTTAAGCAACAACATTTCTGGGCGCACCATTTGTGCGCTGGGCGATGCGGCAGCGACGCCGGTGCTCAGCTTTATCAAGCATTTCCGCCCAGAATTTGAATACTATATCCAGCATGGCAAGTCCATGGTCGATGGTAAATAAACGCTATCAAGCTTAACGGTAATCACATGCTAAACATTGAAATTGACGGCAAACCACTAGAAGTCGAACACGGCAGCACCATCATTGATGCTGCGGACGCGGCAGGCATTGCCATCCCACGTTTTTGTTATCACAAAAAACTGTCCGTGGCGGCTAACTGCCGCATGTGTCTGGTGCAGGTGGAAAAATTCAACAAGCCATTGCCCGCCTGTGCGACGCCGGTGGCCGATGGCATGAAGATTTATACCCGTAGTAAGTCTGCCGTTGAAGCGCAGCAAAGCGTGATGGAATTTTTGCTGATTAACCATCCGCTGGATTGCCCGATTTGCGACCAGGGCGGTGAGTGTGATTTGCAGGATATTGCCGTGGCTTATGGCGCCTCCGGCTCGCGTTATACCGAAGAAAAACGTGTGGTGTTTAATAAAAATATCGGCCCGTTGGTAAGCACCGATATGACACGTTGTATTCAATGTACACGCTGCGTACGCTTCCTTAAAGAGGTGGGCGGCATGCAGGAGCTAGGCTTGGTAAACCGTGGCGAGCACGCTGAAATTACCGCCTACGTTGACCAATCTGTGAACTCCGAGCTGAGCGGCAATATTATTGATTTGTGCCCAGTGGGCGCATTGACCAGCAAGCCGTTCCGTTATTCTGCCCGTAGCTGGGAGCTGGTACGCAGGCCTTCGATTGCGCCGCATGATGGCCTGGGTTCGCACATTGAAGTACACGTCAAAGACAATAAAGTCATGCGTGTGTTACCACGCGAAAAAGAATCTATTAACGAGTGCTGGTTGTCTGACCGCGACCGTTTCTCTTATGAAGGCCTCAATAGCCCTGACCGTTTGAAAGTGCCTATGATCAAGCACAACGGCCAATGGCAGGAAACCGACTGGAAAACGGCGCTAGAGTTTGCCGCCGGCCAATTAAAAGACATTACCAAAGAGCACGGTGGCGAAGCCCTGGGTGTCCTGGTTTCCCCAAACAGCACCATGGAAGAAGGCTATCTGGTTAAGCAGCTGGCTGAAAGCCTCGGCAGCGGCAATGTGGATTATCGTCTGCGCCAGACTGACTTCCGCCTGGATGGTAAACGTACTGGCACACCATGGATGGGTTGCAATATCCAGGAAATCGAAGAGCTGGATCGTATCTTGTTGATCGGTTCCAACCTGCGCAATGAACATCCATTGCTGGCGCAGCGTATCCGCAAGGCGGTAGCGAATGGCGCGGAGTTATGTATCGTCAGCCCGCTCGATAACGACCCCTTGATGGATATCGCGCATAAGGTCATTGTGCGTCCAAACGATATGGTCAACGTGTTGGGGCAGGTGTTAAAAGCCATGTCTGGCTTGCAAAAACTGTCGCTGTGCTTGCCGCCAACGCTGAACAAGTTGTTGGAAGAAATTCAGGTACGTCCAAACACGCAGAAAATTGCCGAATGCCTGGCCGGTATCAGTGATGAAGTGATCCTGATTGCGCCTAAGGTCGGTATTTTCTTGGGTAATATGGCCTTGAGCGATCCCCGTTTTACCGAGATGTACAGCATGGCCGAAGCCATCGGCGGTATTACTGGTGCCAAAGGCGGTATCTTGCCGCCAGCGGCTAACAGTACCGGCATGCACCTGATGGGCGTGATGCCTTCAGCGACTGGCATGCATGCGCGCGCCATGCTTGAGGTGCCTCGCAAGGCCTACCTGTTGTTGAATATTGAGCCTGAGCTCGATTGTCAGCATGCGGCCCTGGCGAGTGAAGCCATGGCGAAAGCTGAATGCGTGATTGCCCTCACGGCTTACAAATCTGCTGCGCTCGAAAACGCAGATATTTTGTTACCGATTGCACCGTTCACTGAAACCTCTGGCACATTTATGAGCATGGAAGGCCGTGTACAAAGCTTCCAGGCCGTGACGCGTCCGCTGGGCGAATGTCGTCCAGGCTGGAAGGTGCTGCGTGTGTTAGCCAATACTCTGGGCTTGACTGGCTTTGATTACAACAGCTCAGAAGAAGTGAAAAACGCTATCTTTAATGGTGAGAAACCTTCTGCCGTGGTGTGGCGTAGTCTGAACAACAACCTGAAAGAGTTGGTTGAAATTCAGGTCAACATCAAGAAAGAGGGCTTGCAACGGATTGGTGAAGTGCCGCAATACGAATCTGACCCTATCGTGCGTCGTTCGGCCCCATTACAAAAAACCAAATACAACGTGCGCCCGATGGCACGTATGCGTGCTGAGCAGTTGGCTGAACTGGGCTTGCAAGATGGCGATATCGTCGTTGCGCGTCAGGACAAAGGCAGCGCAGTGCTTAAAGTGCGCGTGGATAACCATGTGGCCAAAGGCTGCGTGCGTGTCGCGGCAGCGCATCCTTTGACCGCGGGTCTGGGTGACCTCATGGGCGACATCACCATTGCTAAAGCCACGGCCGACCAAGTGGCGATTTACGAAAAACAACTGACCGAGATGGCATAACATGCAATTCTTCGCTGAATTATTTGGGTCCTACTGGGCAGATGTGCAACTGGTGGTGTGGACGCTGATCAAGATTGTGGCCATCGTGCTGCCACTGATGATAGGCGTGGCTTACCTGACCCTCGCAGAGCGCAAAGTGATTGGGTTTATGCAGGTGCGTATCGGCCCTAACCGTGTGGGTTATTTTGGTCTATTGCAACCATTGGCGGATGGTTTAAAGCTGTTATTTAAAGAAATTATCCTGCCTACCGCTTCTAACAAGGCATTGTTTTTTATTGGCCCCGTGCTGGCGATTGCACCTGCGTTTGCGGCCTGGGCGGTGATCCCGTTTGATGCCACCTTGGTGCTGGCAAACGTCGATGCTGGTTTGTTGTATATTTTGGCGATGACCTCAGTGGCGGTGTATGGCGTGATTATTGCCGGTTGGGCGTCTAACTCCAAGTATGCCTTTTTGGGCGCGTTGCGTTCAGCGGCGCAAATCGTTTCTTACGAAATCGCCATGGGTTTCACCCTGGTAGGCGTACTCATGTGTGCCAACTCGCTCAACCTGGGCACCATAGTCATGGGGCAAGAGGGCGGTTTCTGGCACTGGTATTTCCTGCCGTTATTCCCGTTGTTTGTGGTGTATTTCATCAGTGCCGTGGCTGAAACCAACCGTGCGCCATTTGACGTCGCCGAAGGTGAATCGGAGATTGTGGCAGGTTTTCACGTAGAGTATTCCGGCATGGCATTCGCAGTATTCTTCTTGGCGGAATACGCCAACATGATGCTGGTTTCCATGCTGGCAGCATTAATGTTCCTTGGTGGCTGGTTATCCCCCGTGCCTTTCTTGCCAGACAGTATTTTGTGGTTGCTGGCAAAAGTGGCTTTCTTATTGTTCCTGTTTCTGTGGTTCCGCGCGACCTTTCCGCGCTACCGCTATGACCAGATCATGCGTCTGGGCTGGAAAGTATTTATTCCCATCACGCTGGTCTGGATCGTGGTGGTGGGGGCGATGATGCAAACGCAATGGGCTTATTTGTTCCACTAAACCGGGCGCTGCACAAACAGGGATTTTGGAAACCTTACCATGTTGAATTCGATTAAAAATACATTAGGCAGTTTGATGTTAGTGGAAATGCTCAAAGGCATGGCCCTGACCGGACGCTATTTCTTTGCCAAAAAGATTACGATTCAGTATCCAGAAGAGCGGACACCGCAATCGAATCGTTTTCGCGGGTTGCACGCTTTGCGTCGCTACCCGAATGGCGAAGAGCGTTGCATTGCCTGCAAACTGTGCGAAGCCGTTTGCCCGGCGATGGCGATTACCATTGAGTCTGACCAGCGTGAAGATGGCACCCGCCGTACCACACGTTACGACATTGATCTGACCAAGTGTATTTTTTGCGGCTTTTGTGAAGAGTCTTGCCCGGTGGACAGCATTGTCGAAACCCGCATTTTTGACTACCACGGCGAGCAGCGGGGTGACTTGCTTTATACCAAGCAAATGCTACTGGAAGTAGGTGACAAGTACGAGGCGCAGATTGCAGAAGATCGCGCCCAGGACAAGGTCTATCGATAAGGTCACACAGGAATAATCATGTTATTTACCGACATTGTTTTTTACGTACTGTCAGCCATTTTGCTGTTCTCGGGCATCCGTGTGATCACCACACGCAACCCGGTGCATGCGGCACTGTTCCTGGTGTTGGCGTTTTTTACGGCGGCTGGCATCTGGCTGCTGCTAGAGGCCGAGTTTTTAGCCATTGCCCTGATTCTGGTCTATGTTGGTGCGGTGATGGTGCTGTTCCTGTTTGTGGTGATGATGCTGGATATTAACCTTGATAAATTGCGCGAGGGCTTCTGGGAATACCTGCCGATGGCGGGCCTGATCGGCGTTTTGATGGTTGTCGAAATGACCATGGTGCTGGCCGAGAAAAACCTGCATCCAAGTGAGGCGGTAGAACTGCCCGCCAATTACAGCAATACCGCCGCATTGGGTAAAGTGTTGTATACCGACTATTTGCTACCATTTGAATTGGCGGCTGTCGTGTTGCTAGTGGCGATGATCGCCGCGATTGTGCTCACGCTGCGCGAACGTAAAGACAATAAGTCCATGAACCCGGCCGATCAGGTCAAAGTGAAACGCAGTGATCGTTTGCGTATTGTGTCCATGCCTGCCGAAGTAGAAGAAGCCCCGGCAGCGGCGGCAGAGGAGAAAAAATAATGATGGTCGGTTTGTCGCATTATCTGATTCTGGGGGCGCTGATGTTTGCTATTAGCGTGATTGGTATTTTCCTCAACCGCAAAAACGTGATTATTTTGCTGATGGCGATTGAGTTAATGTTGCTGGCCGTAAACCTCAACTTCATCGCTTTTTCGCATTACCTGAACGACATCGCTGGTCAGGTGTTCGTATTTTTTATCCTGACGGTAGCTGCCGCCGAATCCGCGATTGGTCTGGCGATTTTGGTCGTGCTGTTCCGTAATCTGCGCACCATCAATGTCGATGATCTGGATCAGTTAAAAGGTTAAGTGTGATGACAATAAAACAAATCCTGATATTGATTCCGTTGCTGCCACTCATCGCAGCCGCCATCGTCGGTGTTTTCCGTAATTATCTGCCACGTTGGGCTGGCCATGTTATCACGATTGCTGGCGTGGGGGCAGCGTTTGTGTTGTCCGCCTGTATTTTTAACCAGACCTTAAACGGGTTTACGTTAAATGAAGCGGTGTACACCTGGCTGGAGTCTGGTGATGTGCATTTTGAAGTCGGTTTTCTCATCGACAATCTGAGCGCGATGATGATGGTTGTGGTGACTTTTGTCTCGCTCATGGTGCATATTTACACCATCGGTTATATGGCGGAAGACCCAGGCTATAGCCGATTCTTTAGTTATATTTCATTGTTTACGTTCTCTATGCTGATGCTGGTCATGAGCAACAACTTTATGCAGTTGTTCTTTGGCTGGGAAGCAGTAGGCCTGGTGTCTTACCTGCTGATTGGTTTCTGGTTTACGCGCCCCACGGCCATTTACGCTAACCTAAAAGCCTTTTTGGTCAACCGCGTAGGCGATTTTGGCTTTTTACTCGGCATCGGCATGGTGCTTTATTATTTTGGCAGCCTTGATTACGCCACTGTATTTCAACATGCACCAGCGCTGGCGAACACACAAGTTAACCTGCTGGGTAGCTGCAACTGGTCATTGATGACCGTGACTTGTCTATTGCTGTTTGTGGGCGCCATGGGTAAATCTGCACAAGTCCCTTTGCACGTCTGGTTGCCAGATTCCATGGAAGGCCCTACACCGATTTCAGCCTTGATTCACGCGGCGACCATGGTCACGGCCGGTATCTTTATGGTGGCCCGTATGTCGCCATTATATGAATTGTCGACCACTGCTTTGTCCACGGTGATGGTCATCGGTGCGATTACCGCGCTGTTTATGGGTTTCCTAGGCATTATCCAGAACGATATCAAACGCGTGGTGGCTTACTCCACTTTGTCGCAACTGGGCTATATGACGGTTGCGTTGGGTGCGTCTGCTTACTCGGTGGCGATTTTTCACCTGATGACACACGCCTTCTTTAAAGCCTTGCTCTTCCTTGGCGCGGGCTCAGTCATTATGGGCATGCATCACGATCAGGATATCCGCAATATGGGTAACCTGAAAAAATATATGCCTGTGACCTGGATCACGTCGCTGATTGGCTCTCTGGCCTTGATCGGCACGCCGTTCTTTGCTGGCTTCTACTCCAAAGACAGTATTATCGAAGCGGTTGAGTTGTCGCATATTCCTGGTAGCGGCTTTGCTTACTTTGCTGTCATCGTTGGTGTCTTTGTCACCGCGTTCTATTCTTTCCGATTGTATTTCCTGGTCTTTCACGGTGAAGAGAAGTGGCGTCATGCCAAGCATGATGACCATGGACATGCGGCCCATAGCAATGATCATGCAGAGGCACACCATGACGATGCGCATCATGATGACGACCACGCGCACGATGAAGAACATCACCATGGCTTGGGGCCAAATGATCATCCGCACGAGCCAGGCTGGGTGGTCACTCTGCCACTGGTGTTGCTGGCGATTCCGTCCCTGGTCATTGGCTATATTGCACTCGAACCCATGCTGTATGGCGACTTCTTCAAAAATGTGATTTTTGTGAATCCTGAGGCGCATCCGGCCATGGAGCACTTGGCGCATCATTACCACGAGTTTATGCATAGCCCGGCTGGCATGGCGATTCATGGTTTTACCAGCCTGCCATTCTTTTTGGCGGCTTCCGGTGTATTGCTGTCATGGTTCTTCTACATGAAGCGCCCGGATATCCCGGCTGCGATCAAAGCGCGTTGTCAGCTGATCTACAATATCTTGGAAAAAAAATACGGCTTTGACAGCTTTAATGAAAAATTCTTTGCCGGTGGTTCGCGTTACTTGGGCAGCCTGTTGTGGAAATATGGCGACATTACGTTGATTGATGGCGCCATGGTGAATGGCACTGCCAACACCATGGGCAAAATTGCTGCAAAAGTGCGCAATCTGCAATCCGGTTTAATTTATCACTACGCCTTCGCCATGATTATCGGCGTATTCCTTCTTATGACTTTCTTTATCAAAATAAACTAATGATGCAAGCCGACCTCACAAGTATTTCCTGGTTAAGTCTGGCCGTCTGGCTGCCGGTGTTGTCTGGCGTGCTGGTCTTGCTGCTCGGCGGCGACCACAACGACACATTGACACGCTGGCTGGCATTGGCTGGTAGCCTGGTCAGCTTTTTGGTGACGCTGCCGTTGTACACCTTGTTTGATGTACAGGATGGTTTCTTCCAGTTTGAAGAGCTGTTGCCCTGGGTACCCGCGTTTAATATGCATTATCACCTGGGGGTGGATGGCTTCTCGATGCCGTTGGTGTTGCTGACCAGCTTTACCACCGTGATTGTAGTGCTGGCGGGTTGGGAAGTGATTACCAAGCATATTGCCCAGTATATGGCGGCCTTCCTAATTATGAGCGGCATCATGATCGGCGTGTTTACTGCGCTGGATGCCATTCTCTACTATGTATTCTGGGAGGCGATGCTGATCCCGATGTTCCTGGTGATTGGTATCTGGGGCGGACCGAACCGCGTTTACGCCACCATTAAGTTTTTCCTGTATACCTTGCTCGGCTCATTGCTGATGCTGGTGGCGTTTATCTACCTCTACCATCAAACCGGTAGCTTTGAACTGGCTGACTACTACCTGTTGCCACTGAGCATGCAGGCGCAGATTTATATCTTTATTGCCTTCTTTATGGCGTTTGCGGTGAAAATTCCAATGTGGCCGGTGCATACCTGGTTGCCGGATGCCCACGTGGAAGCGCCAACCGGTGGTTCTGTGGTGCTGGCGGCGATTGCACTCAAGCTCGGCGGCTACAGCTTCCTGCGTTTTGCCATGCCGATTGCGCCAGATGCGGCACATTATTTCAGTACGGCCATGGTCGTGTTGTCATTGATCGCCGTGGTCTATATCGCGCTGGTTGCTCTGGTGCAAAAAGACATGAAGAAGCTGATCGCTTATTCATCCATCTCACATATGGGCTTTGTCACACTGGGTTTCTTTATGTTTAGCCAGTTGGCCCTTGAGGGCGCCGTGGTGCAGATGATCTCCCACGGCTTTATTTCTTCTGCCATGTTCCTGAGCGTAGGTGTGCTGTATGACCGCGTGCATAGCCGTGAAATCTCGGCTTATGGTGGCGTGGTCACCAAAATGCCGGTGTTCGCTGCTTTTGCGGTGTTGTTTGCCATGGCTAACAGCGGCTTGCCAGGCACTTCGGGTTTCGTTGGCGAATTCATGGTGATTCTGGCGGCGGTCAAATTTAATTTCTGGGTCGCTTTCTTCGCTGCCACCACCCTGATTTTTGGTGCGGCTTACACCTTGTGGATGACCAAACGCGTATTCTTCGGCAATGTGACTACTCATCATGTGGCTGAGCTCAGTGATCTCAATAAACGTGAGTTCCTGATTCTTGGGATACTGGCGCTGCTGGTGATTGGTTTTGGGGTGTATCCGCAACCGCTGACTGAGGTGATGCAGGCCACCAGTACTGAGTTCCTGAAACACATGGCGATCTCTAAATTGCCAGTTACCGGCTATTAAGGCAGGATGTTAGAAAATGGATAATATGCAATTCGATTTGCTCGCCCTGTTGCCGGAACTGGTGGTCATGGGTATGGCTATGTTTATTTTGTTGCTGGATTTGTTCATCCTGCCGCAGAATCGTTTCATGATTTATGGCTTGAGCCAGTTCACTCTGTTTGCCGCCGCCTTTTTTACCTTTAAAACGCATACGCCTGCGGTTGGCTTTGCGTTCTCACATATGTTTATTGACGATACCTTGTCAGATATCATTAAATTGATGATGTATCTCGGCACCTCGTTGATTCTGGTGTATACGCGCAAATACCTGCAAGACCGTAACCTGTATCGTGGTGAGTTTTATGCCATGGTGTTGTTTGGCTTGCTGGGCATGATGATCATGGTGTCCGGTCATAACCTGCTCACCATTTACATCGGCCTTGAGCTGTTGTCGTTGTGCTTGTACTCCTTGGTGGCGTTTGACCGCGATAATCCTAAAGCATCAGAAGCGGCCATGAAGTATTTTGTCTTGGGCGCGCTGGCCTCAGGTATGTTGCTGTATGGCATGAGCATGCTGTACGGCATGACGGGTAGCTTGGATGTGAGCGATATTGCCAATAGCATTGCACAACAACCCAAAAGTCCGGTGTTGATTTTGGGACTGGTGTTTTTAGTGGCTGGGTTAGCGTTTAAATTTGGTGCGGTGCCATTCCAGATGTGGGTGCCGGATGTGTATCAAGGCTCACCAACGCCGATGACTTTGCTGATTGGCTCAGTGCCCAAACTCGCCGCTTATGCCATGACGGTCCGCTTGCTGGTGCAAGGCTTGCACCCGCTAGCGATGGACTGGCAGGACATGCTGATGCTGATGGCAGTGTTGTCTATTATCATCGGTAATTTCAGCGCCATTGTGCAAACCAACCTCAAGCGCATGTTGGCTTACTCCACCATTTCGCATGTCGGTTTCATTATGTTCGGCATGATGAGCGCGAATGCTAATGGTTTTGCCTCCAGCTTCTTTTATATCAGTACCTATGTGCTGATGTCGATTGCTGGCTTTGGTATTATTTTGCTGTTGAGTCGCCAGGGCTTCGAGGCTGAAGAAATCAATGACCTCAAAGGTCTCAATCAGCGCCATCCATGGTTTGCTTTCCTTATGCTGATCATTATGTTCAGCATGGCAGGCATTCCGCCGACAGTTGGTTTTTATGCCAAGTTTACCGTGCTACAAGCGGCCTGGCAGGCTGGCTTTACCTGGCAAGTGGTGCTCGCCGTATTAATGGCCACCATCGGTGCGTTTTACTACCTCAATATCGTGCGCAAGATGTACTTTGATGCGCCTGAGGATCATACGCCACTGACGGCCCCGGTTGATATGCGCTTTATTCTCAGTGTGCATTCGCTGGCATTGCTGGGGCTAGGTTTGTTCCCCGAAGTGCTGCTTGGCGTCTGTGGCCACAGTTTGTTAATCAGTCTGCAATAATTCTCTATGGCCGCAAAACTTATTTTTTTATTGCTGATGCTGTTTATGGCCAACCTGGGTTGGGTATCCGATAAATGGCTAGGCCTGGCGGGCACGATCAGCCAGTTGTGGCAGCGCTTTGTCGTGCTGGTGCCGGCTTATTTCATCACGCTGGTGATTGCCTATCTGGTTGAGCGTTTTGTCATGGGCCAGGTGTGGCCACAAGGCTGGGAGTTCTACAGCGTGACGCTGTGCGTGTTTCTGGTGTTATCTTTCCCAGGCTTTGTTTATCGCGTGTTATGGAAATAATCGCGCGTCATATTAATTTCATGAATTCTTCACGATAGTTTCAAGCATCGCAGTCAGACTACGCTTACCCAAGAAGCATGGTCGGGGTGAGCCCCGGAAAGGACTTGAGATGCTGAAACTACACCAAACACTCGGATGGGCGCAGTCGGTAGACAGCCGGTTGTGTGTCAAAGTCAGTCATACCGGGCAATATCGTCTCATTCGCAATCTGTTTCGTGCCATTTCGCGCATGGGCGATGGCATGTTCTGGTACCTTCTGATGCTGGTGATTGCTGTGACTCAAGGCCAGCACGGGCTTTATGTTTGCCTGCATATGCTCACTGTTGGGTTAACGGGTACGCTGGTTTACAAATGGCTCAAACACCGCACCAGCCGCCCCAGACCGTTTCAAGTGCGTCAGGATGTGTTGCTCAGCGGCACACCACTCGATTACTTTAGTTTCCCTTCTGGTCACACCTTGCACGCCGTTGCTTTTGGCATGGTGGCCGTGCAGCATTATCCGCAATTGTTTCCTATCGTGTATCCGTTTGTGGTGTTGGTAGGGGTCTCGCGCGTCGTGCTCGGTTTACATTACCCGAGTGACGTACTGGCCGGGGCTGGCGTTGGTTACTTGCTGGTGATGCTATATTCACCATTGTTCTAACCTAGGTAGTTGTATGCAATAAAAAACGGATGCGCGTGCATCCGTTTTTTTATGATTGCCAGCCTGCATAACATGAGCAGGCCGGGTGACATTAAGCTGGATCAACTAATTGTTGTACCAGGTACATCACGATAGGCCTGACGATGAGCACACAGATAAAGGCGATTGGCATGGCCAGTGCATAGGCATGCAAGACGCGGAATAGATAGCCAGCCTGTAGGCCGCTATTGGCTGCCACAATCACCATGGACATTAAAAATGCCATGATGCCCGCCATCAGAAATGCAAATACATAGGGCGTGAATTTATTGGGAATCCGGCGAAAACTGTTTTTTGTGCGATTCATTATCTGCTCCAGGTTGTTGCTGACACTATAGGCAGATTATTGCGATAGCAGTAGTCACTTGAATATTGAATCACTATAAAGATAAACTATCGAATATGTTTAATAAGTCGATAGTTTATGGATACCTTAAGAAGCATAGAAAGTTTTGTGAAAGCGGTGCAGGCGGGCAGTATTGCCGCAGGTGCGCGCTTGCAGGGCATCACGGCTGCGGCCGCTAGCCAGAATATCCAGCGCCTTGAAAAGTCATTAGGCGCCCGTCTGTTGGTGCGCACGACGCGCAAGCTATCGATGACAGAAAGTGGTGCGCTTTATTATGCTGAGGTGCAGCCGGTGATAGCGACGCTCGCCAGGGCGCAGTCTGTGATCACCGAGTTTCATGGCCAGCCACAGGGCCGGTTGCGCATAGGTTCATCGGTTGCTTTTGGCCGCCATGTGTTAATGCCATTGATCCCGGCTTTTACGCGGCAGTTTCCCAAACTCTCTATCGAGTTGGTACTGTCTGACCATAGCCTAGACCATGTCACAGAAGAGATTGATATCAGCATCCGCTTCAAACAGCAACTCGAACCTGGCCTAGTTGCCAGGCGCATTGCCTCAGTGCCGGTGCTGTTTTGCGCATCGCCTGACTATCTGCAAAGAAAAGGCACACCAAGCCAGCCTGAGCAATTGGCTGAGCATGATTGCCTGATGTTCCGTGTGCCGGTAGATGGCCGCTTGCTGGCTTGGGCATTTGAGCGCAATGGCGTGCACTATGTGCCTGAGATAAGTCCGAGCATGATCTGTAATGATATTGATTCTTTGCATCGTTTGGCGTTGGAAGGCGCAGGGATTGTGCGGCTGGCTGCCTTTGTTGCGAATGCTGATATTCAACAGGGGGCTTTAGTGGCGCTATTTCAACCTTCAACGGATCAACCTGACGGCCAGTCAGTGGCGAGCTTGCCGTTAGAGTTTTATGCTTGTTTTCGTGATCAGCATGCCATGACCAACAAGGTGAGGGCGTTTATGGACTACCTGGTGGCCGCAGTACCAACGGCATGGTGAAACCGCTATTTTAGAGACGATTGCCTTTTTTTGTCGCATATCAGCCACTGGTGGCGATAATTGTGCCCAAATTTACAAAATACTTGTTGCTAATATTTAATATTGCGTGCATAGTTCATCCTCACGAAGTTCAAGTAGTGTTGTTGTTCTCCGGTTCTATCTTTTGGTTCTATCGTTACTTCTCGCCATCTTGATCCTCGTTTTTATGGGTATTAACCCGTTCTATTATTTTTTATCCAAGGATTTATTATGGTTACAGGTTCAGTGAAGTGGTTTAACGATTCAAAAGGTTTTGGTTTCATCACTCCAGATAACGGCGGCGAAGATTTGTTCGCACACTTTTCTGCAATTCAATCTGCAGGTTTCAAAACTTTGAAAGAAAACCAACGCGTGAGCTTTGAAGTAGCAACTGGCCCTAAAGGCAAACAAGCTGCAAATATTCAAATCATTGAATAATTAAAAGCCTGTCCGCATGGCTGCTTAGGCAGCCTACCGGAAAAAGCCCGGTTTTCCGGGCTTTTTTATTGTTAAAGGATGTTTTTAATGGCAAAAGAAGAGTTAATTGAAATGCAAGGCGCAGTGACTGAAATCCTGCCCGACGCTCGCTATCGCGTAAAGCTGGATAATGGTCATACATTAATTGCTTACACTGGTGGTAAAATGCGTAAGCACAAAATTCGCATTCTGGCCGGTGATAAAATCACCATCGAAATGTCACCTTATGACATGGACAAAGGCCGCATTATTTTCCGTCATTTAGAGCCGCGCAAGCCGTTCTAACCCCAGAATCTCAAGATTCACTCTGACCTATGGCTTGCAATCTAGTTTGCAAAGCCCTGCGGTCATTCAATATTGACGGATCCAACTGTAAAAATGCCTCTATACGGGCTCTGAGTAGGCGATAGGCCTGTTCAAAGCTGTCTTGTATCTGCACGTCACTGCCGGTGGCTTTGGCGGGGTCTTCAACGCCCCAGTGTGCGCGCATCACATCGCCTAGATAGGCTGGACAGGTTTCTCCTGCCGCATTGCTGCACACTGTAATCACAATGTCTGGCGTCATTGGCAGGTTGTCCCATGACTTACTGTAATAACCCTTTGTCGCAATTCCCTTGCTTTTCAATAAAGCAATTGAGCGCGGATGCACCTCCCCCGTTGGTTGGCTCCCTGCGCTCATGGCTTGCATGCCGGTTGGTGCCAGGTGATTAAAGGTCGCCTCAGCAATAATCGATCGGCAAGAGTTGCCAGTACATAAAAACAAGATGTTCATATTAAATGCTTTCATACCAATGTTTAGAGCGGTTGACGATGGCGACGATAGACAGCATCACGGGTACTTCAATCAATACGCCCACCACTGTTGCTAACGCAGCACCTGAGTTAAACCCAAACAATGCAATCGCAGTTGCCACCGCCAATTCAAAGAAGTTTGATGCACCGATTAAAGCTGATGGACCTGCTACGCAGTGTGCCACCTTGAATTTTTTGTTCAGCCAATAAGCCAGCATTGAGTTTAAGTAGACTTGAATGATGATAGGCACTGATAGCAGTAAGATCACCACTGGCTGATTCAGGATTTGCTGACCCTGAAATGCAAACAGCAGCACAAGCGTAATAAGTAGCGCACTAAGAGAGAGGGGTTGTAATGTTTTTAATGTGCGATGGAGTGATTGCGCACCATTTTGCAATAATACGTTTCTGAGTATCTGACTCATCATCACTGGCACAACAATAAATAACACGACTGAGATGAACAGGGTATTCCATGGCACGACTATGCTGGATAGCCCTAACAGCAAGGCAACAATGGGTGCAAATGCAAACAGCATGATGGTGTCATTAATGGCAACCTGCGATAGTGTGAATTTGGGATCACCATCGCAAAGATTACTCCACACGAATACCATGGCGGTACAAGGGGCTGCCGCTAATAAAATTAAACCAGCAATATAACTATCAATGTGTGCCACAGGTAATAAGTCAGCAAATAGATGACGAATAAATATCCACGCTAGCAGCGCCATAGACAATGGCTTAATCACCCAGTTGATAAAGAGAGTAACGCCTATGCCTTTGGCATGATTAAACACTTCGCCCATGGCGCTGAAGTCGATCTTCAAGAGCATGGGAATGATCATTAACCATATCAAGACAGCGACGGGTAAATTCACTTCAGCAATCTTGATTTCAGCTATTGCCTCAAACAGTTGCGGGGCAGCCTTGCCTAAGGTGATGCCTGCAACAATGCATGCAAACACCCACCAAGTGAGGTGTCGCTCAAAACGACTCATTTTGGGGGGGGAGTTAACAGCAGCTTGATTTGTTTTCATTGCTCGTCTTTTCAGTACGTTTTATCAATTGAATGGATTGTGTAGGGGCACAGCAAGCACCTTCAGGTGCTGTCTGCTCAGTCGCATTGTTGAACGTTGGCGCACTCTCAAGCGTGCGATAGGTTTCCCATGCAATTCCTGACGGGTCTTGTACCCAATGCTTGTCTGATTTTGCGTAGCAGCAAGTCGTGCCCGCTTGCGTCAACATATCCATATCCGCTTTTTCAAGTCTGCACTGAATCTCGCTTAATTCTTCATCGCTCTCAACCTGAATCCCAACATGGTCTAAACCCGCTTTCGCGCCGCGCTGGCTAATTGCAAAATTGACTCGTGGGTCTTCCATCATCCACTTGGCATAGTCATCTTTTACAACGGTAGGCACAGCGCCAAACAGCGTATTGTAAAAAGAAATACTTTTTGCCAGGTCATCGACTGAGACATGGAGATGAATACGTTTCATGATGTTTACTCCTTTGAGGATGCACAGATGACGTCTGGACAGCACGCTTGCTGTCCAGCGCAACAGTTTTCTGTTAAATAAGCCAGCAGGCTATTCATGCTTTGATAATTGGCTGAGTAATAAATAAACCGGCTTTCTTGTTGGGCGCTGATCATGCCGGCATGGCTTAGCGCTTTTAAGTGGAACGACAAGGTGCTGTTGGGGATCTGCAAGGTTTGCGAGATCGCGCCCGCAGATAAGCCTGCCGGTCCGGCTTGCACCAAACATCTGAAAATATCCAATCGGGCTTCCTGAGCAATCGCAGAAAGTAAAGTCACGGCTTGTTGATTGTTCATATGACTATATTTCCACAAATATGGAAATATATCAAGGCACGGTGCGCGTTTTGGATGTCGGCAGCGTGGTGGGAGGGATGAGTGGGCGAAAAGCGTTACCAAGGCAACGCTTTTTCTCATGCAACAGCGAGTAGGTGCCTAAGCAGGCTCTTTAACCAGCCATTCCGTCAATCGCAATAATGAGGGTGCAATCAGCAAAATGCTAATAAACACAATCGGCCAAGCGACGCTAATGCTGGTGAGCCATTTCTGAAAAAACACCACGGTTGGCACATGATTAATCAATAAAATCGACACGCTGACAATATTGACCGTGACCAAAGACATCAACAGCGCAAACACCAGTTTGCGCTTAAACGCTAAGCGCTTGTTGGCGCTGTTTACCATGGCAGAGGCTGGTCTTCATGAAAATAAGCACCGCTTGGGCCTTGCTCGTCCAGCGTCGCTAGCCTGACAGAGGTTTTCCAGCTGTCACTGATTTCCATAGGCGCATTGGCCCCACCTAACTCGGTTTTGACCCAGCCAGGATGGGCCGAGTTAACTTTAATATGAGTCTCTTTTAAGGCATGTGCCAGGTGGATGGTAAACATATTGAGTGCGGTTTTAGAGGCGTTGTAAGCAAGGCCTTTGGCAGCTTCAATCGGCGAGTCTGGTGCGCTATGCAGGGTTTGTGAGCCGAGGATGCTGGATAAGTTAACAATGCGTGCGGCAGGGGAGCGTTGCAGCAAGGGGATCAGTGCCTGTGTGAGCGCAACCACGGCAAAAAAGTTAGCTTCAAAGGTTGTTTTCAGAGTGTCTTGATCTACCGTTAAGGTGTTGTTTTGGCCGATCAGTTCTTCTTTAAGCATGCCTGCATTGTTGACCAAAATATCCAGTTTGCCGAAACGCGATTCTAAGGCTGCGGCGACCGCTTGTGGTGCGTTGGACTGCATAGCGTCATAGTGCAGATATTCTGCGTCTACTCCCAGGGCTTTCAGTGCATCCACGGCCTGCGCACCTTTGTGCGAATCTCTGGCACCGATAATGACCTTAATGCCTTGTTCGCCCAGTTTTTTGGCTGTTTCAAAGCCGATACCACGGTTGCCGCCTGTAATCAATGCAATGCGCTGTTGTGAAACACTCATGTTGAACTCCTAGTTAGTGATGCTTTAATTATTAAATACCAATCGGTAAACAAATACTAAATCATGGCTCATAAAGTTGTCAACATATTTTTTACCGAGTGGTATAATATTTTAAAAATCACACAGATGAATGAGATGACGATAGAAACACTTGCTAAAAAACGCGGCAGGCCTGTGGCTTTTGACTACGAGACTGCCTTAGAGAAGGCCATGCATGTCTTTTGGCAACATGGCTATGAAGGCGCTTCTATGAGCACCTTGATGTCGGCGATGAATATGAATAAAGCCAGCATTTACGCCGCCTATGGCAGCAAAGAGGCTTTGTTTAAAAAGGCGCTTGAGCGTTACGTGCAAGGCCCAGCGAGTTTTCTGGCAGCTTCATTGGCGCAGCCGACCGCCGTGGCCGTGGTGCAGTTAATGTTGTCGCAGGCGGCGCAGATGCTCGCGGATCAGTCGCATCCTGTCGGCTGCCTAGTGACGCAGGGGGCATTGGCATGTAGTGCCGAGTCAGCTGAAATCAAGACCTTACTAGGCGGGTATCGCCAGACGCTTGAAAGGCAACTGGCGCAGCGCTTTGCACGTGCGGTGAGCGAACAGGATTTAGTGGCGACAGCCGATCCGGTGATACTGGCCAAGCTGGTGATGACAGTGCATCAGGGCATGGCCGTGCAGGCGGCTAGCGGTGCAACACAGGCTGAGTTATTCAATGTGGCCACCATGGCCACGCAGTGCATTGCGCAAGTCTATACGCTAAAAGCATCGGCTTAAGTATCCACTGGCTGCTACCTAGACACGGGTAGCAGCCGGGGAGATTACACCGCGTTACGCACCAGCGTGATGGCCGCCAGTTTGGCGCGTGTGGCTGCGCCGCTGTTAGGGGCCAGGCGTTCAACTAAAGCTGCCCCTTCAAACAAAATGGTGAGCTGCTGACCAAGAGCCTCTGGGTCTTTGGCACCGGCGTGGCGGGCAATTTTGCATAAATAGCCTTGCAATTCAGCCGACAAGACCACGGAGTACTGGTTGATAGGATGCTCAGCTTCCGGGAATTCAACCGCCGCAATATGGAAAGGCAGGCCGCGGAACTCTGGCTGGCTGATCCATTGTTCCATTAGTTCGCATAGCAATAACAATAACTCAAGCGACTCGGTTTTTTTCGATGCAAGCTGCGTATTGAGCCAAGCATAAAATTTGTCTGACTTATCACGCAGATAGGCCGTAATCAGCTGGTTTTTGCTGGGGAAGTGTTTATACAGCGTGGCTTTGGCCACGCCTGCTTCCAGTATGATGGTGTCAACGCCCGAAGCCTGTATGCCTCTGCTATCAAACAGGCTGCTGGCGATATTCAGTATTTTTTCTCGCATGTTCATCACTTATCCTTTTAATCCCGACTTGCAGGGTTCCCGATCTTTCGCTTGCGCTTTCGCGTTTATTCTCTTGGTAAACGATCACGCCCTTGCGGCCGCATCAGTTCTTGCGGATACAGGCAACTGACGTATCCCAGTGCTTGCCGCAAGTGTTCTACCTGGTCAGCATCGACCCTACCTTCTGTCACAAACAAGATAAACGCTTGTCGTTGTCTTTCTGGCAGCATGGCGGCTTGCGGCAATTGGCAGCTGCCATTTTGCATTTTTTGGTAGGCCAGATTGAGCAAGCTCATTGTGACTGGATCCACCGTGCCGCCTGTGGCCTGATCTGCTGCAGTTTCCAGCGGTGACAAAGCTGCTTGTATCTGTTTTTGTTTGACTGGCGCGAACGCCATCCAAACCACGCATAAACTCACGAGGACGCCAAACGACAGTGAGCGATGAAACGCTGGCTGCGTCAATTGGCTGTGCACAGACTGGTCAAATAACTGCCAGGCCTGGCTGCTGCCGGTTTGCGATTGCACCTGTATCGCGCCCACCGCGAGAAAAAACCATTGGTCGAGCAGGGTGGGGGACAATGTCACCACCGATTGTTGCTGTGCGTTGTCTATCAACTGGCGAATGGTGGCAATGTCTTGGACATTGAGCACGTTGGTTGCGCCGCCTTGTGCAAGACGTTGCCTGTTCCACCCTGCCAGTTCATGACGCAGCTTATAAAAGGGTGCATGCTTGCCCCATTGCTTTAATCCAAGCGTCCACAAGCTATGCATGGCATAGGCCTTGCATGTGCGCCCGTATCGCTGTCTGGTCTGATTCACGATTGTTAATAAATTCACCATCACCCCTAAAAATCCGCTTGCTTTCTTTTCAATGGCTGCAGTAGACTAGAAAAAAGTGAACAGACCTGTCTGCATATTAGCGTGACTAAACGCAAATTGCAACCAGATGTCAGAACACTCCATTCCAGAGGCTACTTAGGCATCATAGCCCTGGCTGAATTTGTTAACAAGGGATACCCATGACATCTGTCTCCATTGCAACACAATTGGCGGATTGGCGCGATCATGCGCTCACGCTAGAAAATGAAGTAAAAAAAGTCGTTGTTGGCCAGGATAAAGCCATTCGCGCCATTAATATCGCTATTTTTGCGCGTGGCCATGTGCTGCTCGAAGGCGGTGTCGGCGTCGGTAAAACAACGTTGCTGCAATCGATTGCGCGCGGCCTCGGTGGTGCCTATGAGCGTATTGAAGGCACGGTGGATTTAATGCCTAACGACCTGATTTACCATACTTTTTTAGGGGAAGATGGTCGCCCGAAAGTCGAAGAGGGCCCGTTATTGCGCGCAGGCGAGCAACTCTCGGTATTTTTCTTTAATGAGATCAACCGTGCCCGCCCGCAAGTGCATGCGCTAATGTTGCGTGTGATGGCCGAGCGCCATGTCAATGCGTTTAAAAAAGAATACCGCTTGCCGCACATGCTGGTGTTTGCCGACCGTAACCAGGTTGAAAAAAACGAAACCTTTGAAATTCCATCCGCCGCCCGCGACCGCTTTATGATGGAAATCCCGATTGAGATTCCTGAAGACCGTGAATTGCGCAAAGCGTTGATGTTTGACGTGAAATTTCAACACGCCGAACGCTTGACCCAGCAAGTGCAGGGCGGCGTATTGGCTTACGACCAGCTCAATGCGTTCTCGGATGTATTACAAAGCCATATTCGCGCCAGTGATGTGCTGGAGGATTATGCGCTGGACTTGTGGCAAGCCACACAATCACCAGCGGCGTTTGGTATCCAGTTGGATAGCGTCGATGTGAATCGCCTGATTCATACCGGCGCGAGCCCGCGTGGCATGGGCATGTTACTCAAGGCGGCACGTGTACATGCCTGGCTGATGCAGCGCGACAGCCTGTATCCTGAGGATATTCATGCCGTGTTCCACGAGATTATCGCCCACCGCCTGGTGCTAAACCCGATGTTTGAAAGCCGCCGTACCCAGCTTTCTCGTGAGCTGACGAATCAGATTCTGGCCAGCGTCAGCGTCCCGGCACGGGCCAAGGCAGCATGATTCCGGCCTACGCACAGCCGTTTTTTTATCAGGTGCCGTGGCGCTCAGCCAGTGTGCATGCCGGTGAGCATTTAGGCATGCAGCGTGGGCCAGGCGATGAGTTCAGCAAGCATGTGTCATTGGTCGACTACCCGGATGCCAGGCGCGTGGACTTGCGGCAAACCTTGCGCGACCCTTATGAGCAGGTGCAGGTGCGCGTGTTTAAGCAAGAGGCCTCCAGCCCGCTGTACGCGATTTGTGATGTGTCCAGTTCCATGCAGTTTCAGGGGCAGACCAGCAAACTGGAGACCTTGCAAGCGGTGGCCGCGTCTATTGCGTGCTCGGCACATGAAAACAGCGACTTGTTCGGCATGGTGAGCTATGACCACGCGGTGATTCCGCACTTGAGCCAGTCGCCCGGGCATCATGCGCACCAGTCATTTGACACCATTGCTCAGCTGGCCGAGTTTCACAATACGCACAAAGATGGCCGCGGCATTATCGAGGCGACTGGCTGGCTAGGCCAGCAAAAAGGGCTGGTATTCTGGATTTCGGATTTTCATCTGCCATTGAGCCTGATTGAGCAGGCACTCAACGGTATGTCCAATCATCAGGTGATTCCCATCGTGTTATGGGATCCGCAAGAGTATGAGCGCTTGCCGCGGTTTGGGTTTGGCAATCTGCAAGATCCGGAAACCGGTCTGCAAAAAACCATTTTTTTCCGCCAGGCCATCCGCGCCCAGTTTGCCGAGCAGTTTGAGCAGCGCAAACAGGCGCTGGATCAGCTGTTTGCGCGCTTTGATATCCGTCCACTCTACGTGGCCGGGCAATTTGAAGCCGCGTTGCTGTCGGATTATTTTGAGCAACTTATTCATTAGAGTGCCATGGTGTCGATCACAAGGTGTTGAAGACCTGGTGTTGAAGGCATGAGCATGAAACAGAAAGTATCGTGATGAAACAGATATTCCTAGCATGGCTGGTGGTCGGCCTGGTGGCCATGCCGGCAGGGGCCGAGACACCAGTCGCGGCAACATCGCCAGCGGCTGCGCAGGTTCTTAACGTGCGTAATCCGGCACATTATGCTGGCATACAAATGGGCGATGTGTTGCAACGCAGCCTGCAAGTCGCGGTGGCGGCGCAAGACCAGCTCAATGACAGCAACTTGCCGTTAAAAGGCCTGCAACGTCATGGCATCGAGTTACGCCAGTTAGCGGTGAGTAGTGCGGTCAAAGATGGTAAGAAAATTTATACACTACAGTTTGAATACCAGGTGTTTGCCAATAGCGGCCAGCCAGTGCAGTTGCAGTTACCGGCGGAGCGCGTGAGCTTTAATAGCGGCGCAACAGTTGAGTTACCTGCCTGGCGCTTTTGGCTGATGTCACAATTGCCAGACCGCTTGCATCCGGCCAAACCAACGCTGATTACGCAATATCGGCCCAGCTTGGTCGAGACTCAAACCACACAGCTTGGGCTTGGTTTAAGTGCGTTGCTGGCCGTGCTCGGCGGGCTCATCCTGTTGTATCGCAACGCCGACTGGACCTGGTTGCCGATGATGAATGGCCATTTTGCCCATGCATATCGTCGCCTGAAGCGCCTGCCTGCCACGGCAGACGGGCAAAAGCAGGCTGCGTTAATGATGCAGCATGCCTTTAATCAGCATTATGGCCAGCAATTGCTGGGTAGCGAGGTGCATGCATTTGTGCAGCAACAGCCAGTATTTCAATCGTTAGAGTCACAGATACAAGCGTTTTTTGCCCAGGCGAATGCCCTTTTGTATGGTGGGCAATTACCAGCCGCGACCGAGTACTTGCAGCAATGCAAAGCCTTGGCGCGTGAGTTGCGTGCTTGTGAACGGAGAGTGTGATGCATTGCTTACACCCCTGGTTCTTGCTGCTGTTACCAGTCGCGGCGGTACCGTTCCTGCTCAAAAGCCGGCATGCGCAAGCCTACTCCTGGCTGGAGATGGTGCCAGTGGATGCGTTTTCTGAGCGTATCAACTTATTGGTTAAAGCGGCCACTAGCCTGTTATTGCTATGCCTGGTGCTGGCTTTGGCCGGGCCGCAAGGCGATAGCCACCAGGAGCAAAAAATCGGCAAGGGCGCGCAAAGTGTGTTCGTGATTGACCGCAGCGTGAGCATGGATCACCCGTTTGCCGGACAGGCCACCGGTGGTCATGCCGCAGAAATCAAATCCGCCGCCGCCAGACGTTTGATTACAGCGTTTATTGACTCGCGGCCAGACGACATGATGGGCGTGGTCGGTTTCACCAACTCGGCTTTGTATGGCATGAAAATCACCACCAATCGCGACGGTATTCATGCCGCGATTCAGGCGGCGACTGGGCCTGCGCTTAACCAGACCAATATTGGCGCGGGCATCACCAATGCCGTGACCTTGTTTGAAAATATTGCCAGCACTGGTTCACGCGCGATTGTATTGTTATCAGATGGCGCTGGTAAATTGAGCCCACGCGTCAAATACCAGATTCGCAAGCAGCTGGTGGGCAAAAAACTTAACTTGTACTGGATTGTGCTGCGCGAGCCGGATGACATCAGTATTTTTACCGACAATGTTTTCGATGACGACCATTTGCCAGAGGCGATTGCGCTGGATCGTTTTTTTCAGTCATTGAATGTGAAATACAAGGCGTTTGAGGCGGATAACGCCACTGCGCTCGAGTCTGCATTACGTGAAATTGATGCCAAAGAGAAGAATGTGATTCAGTACGGCGTCATGATTCCGGGCCATGATTATGCCAAAGACTTGATGGTGATCGCTTTCATACTGGGCTTGGGCCTGGTGTTGATTAAACAGATAAAGGTGTATTAATGACTATCTATCGAAAAAATGCCAATGCGTTATGGGCAGTGGTGACCACGCTGGGCTTGCTTGGCGTAGTGTATTTTGGCTGGCAACTTTATCAGTTGCGTGCGCTTAATCAGCAGATTCAAGGCGGGGTGGTGATCAAGCAGGGCGGTTCACCGGCCTTGCAGAAGTTCACGGCCGCCTATGATCAAGGCTTGCATGGCGATTACAAGCACGCGGTGCAAAGCTATGGCCAGGCGCTGGAATTGTCGCCGCCCGCCAGCGAGTTGCCGCATATTCATTTTAATATTGGCAATAACCTGTTTTCGTCTGGCCTGGTGCGCACGGTGAACGAAGATGGCTCGTTTCAAGACGAAGCCCGTTACGCCTTCACCCAGGCCAAAATTGCCTATGAGCAGTCGTTACGGTTGCAGCCGGATGACAAAGCGGCCAAGTTCAACCTGGCTTTGTTGCACTCGGTGATGGCACGCGGCATGCAGGGCGCCAGCAAAGAGCAGTCGCACATGGAACTCAGTAACCTGCCGATAGGATTGCCATAATGAAGTGGCTCACTTGGTTAAAACAATATTATGAGCCGGTGTTGTATGGGCTTGCCCTGCTGCTGGTACTGCTGGCCTTGCTTAAGCCAGAAATCCAGCTCAGGCAACACGTGCAGCACTATCTGCTGATTGCGGATATTTCGCAAAGCATGAATGCTGAGGATGAAACACTGCAGCAACAAGCCGTGAGTCGCCTGGCTTATAGCCAGCATTTAATGAAGCAACTGGTGCATAAAGCGCCTTGCGGCACGTATTTTAGCCTGGGGATTTTTGCCTCGGACAATATTGCCATGCTGCAAACACCGCTGGAAGTGTGCAAAAACCTGGATGTGATCAGCGATGGCATTGATCATCTGGAGTGGCGCATGGCCTGGAAAGGCAATAGCCGCCTCAGTTTTGCCGTGCATGCGGCGACCCATGTTTATGACGCACTCAACCAACCGGCGCAAATGCTGTTTTTCACTGATGGCGATGAAGCGCCGCGCGTGAATGTGACCATCAAGCAAGATTTGAGTGGGGTGCAGATAGGCGAGTTTTTTACCTTTATTGGGGTTGGCGGCACGCAAAAAGTAGCGATTCCACGCTATAACTCAGCCAACAAAAAAGTGGGCGATTGGCCGGTGAGTGACAATAATAACGCGGGTGCAGTGGGCGTGACGTATGCGGATGCCAGCCAGGATGAACCGGATCCGCCTGTGGCTTATGCCGAATATGACCGCATGCTGTCGCAACTGGAGGAGGATTACCTGAAATCGCTGGCCGAGGAGTTTAAAGGCAGTTATTTGAAAGGTGCTGATAACGAAGCCTTTTACCATGCGCTGGCAGCCAAACCCGCCACCGCCAGCTTTGTCACTGATTACCCGTTACGCACGATCTATTTGTTGCTGGCGTTAGGGGTGTTATTGGCCACTTATGTGCCGGATATACGTTACCGGCGTCGGGCCGCAGCGGCCTAAGTGTCTCTTTCGTTGTTAATCGTTGGCTGCGACCAGCGTCAGGCAGGTGATTTCAGAGGGCGAGCCAAAGCGGTTCGGCGGGCCCCAATACCCGGTGCCGCGGCTGACATAAATCCATAAGTCCTGCAGCCGATGCAGGCCAGCGACATAAGGTTGTTGTAGCGGCACAAAGTATTTCCACGGCCAAAATTGGCCACCGTGGGTATGGCCAGACAGCTGCAAGTCAAAGCCTGCGGCTTCAGCCGCTTCTGCGCTGCGTGGCTGGTGCGCCAGCAATATTTTAGGCGCATCGGCAGGCGCACCAGCAATGGCCGCTTGTGGGTCGCTGTGATGGTCGTCATAAAAACTGCCTGCGGTGTAGTCTGTAACGCCAGCCAGCACCAGTGTGGCGCCTTCGTGCGTGAGCTGTACGTGTTCATTCAGCAATACGCGAACGCCGAGGCGCTCCAGCTCATGAATCCAGGCCAGTGCGCCTGAGTAATACTCATGATTCCCCGTCACAAAAAAACTGCCATGACGCGCCTCCAGCGTGGCTAATGGCCGCGTATGTTCGGCCAGTTCATGCACACGGCCGTCGACCAGGTCGCCGGTAATGGCAATCAGGTCGGCCTCTAAAGAATTCACTTGTTGTACGATGCGCGAGAGATAGCCTTGCTTGATGGTGGGGCCAACATGAATATCGCTGATCTGCACAATCTTAAAGCCATGCAAACTCTCTGGTAAGTCGCGCAATGGCACGGTGACGTTGACCACGCGCGCCAGTTTGCGTGCATTAAAAAAGCCAATGATGCTGATCAACAAAGCGGCCGTCACCACCAAAAACGCCGATTGTTTTTCCAGCGCCGTGAAGTCTATTTGGAGTAGATGCATGGCATGCAAGCCTGCCATCGTCAGTAACAGCACATCGCGTAGCACCGTGAATACCAGCAGGGATGAGAACAGCCCCATCACCGTCATGGCCACCCAACTGACACCATCGCGTAAGGATTGGTTGCTGAATCCGCGGGCCAGAAAGGCCACCGGTTGTAATAACGCAGAGGCGATCAACCCTGCCCAGCCCAGCCAGACGACCACATTAGGCCACGGTAAATCACCCAGCAGGCGTGCGCCAATGTAGTAGTGTAAAAGACCCACCAACGTGGTGGTCACAATCAGAAAACGGAGTGGTGGCATGCAGGTTGGGTTCGGAGGCTTGTTAGGATATATGCCTCTTAGATGGCGGCAATCCCAGTAGATTCAAGTCCGGCCGATGAGTTAGCAGTCTGGCTGGTTAAACCATTGAGGCTGATAGTGCTCAAATGCTTGTATCGCCCGCGTGGGTCGCAAGCGCGCATCCTGCAAGCACTTTTGGCGCCAGTCATCGAGTTGCTCCATGCCTAGGTTGATATGCTCGGCGTGTAGCGACGGGAAGGTGCCGTTAAGCAATTGCGGCAGATCGTGTAAGGCCAGGCTGACTTGGCCGCGATAATAGCCCAGTTTGTGTTCAAACTCGTTATCCAGCCTGCGGTAGCGGTGCAGCAGATATTGCGGGATACGCGACAGGCGTAAGGCCTGGTCGGCACTGGCCAGGCGAGACACGGCTTTATTAACGATGTCAGCGTCACATTGCCAGGCGGGTGTCAGTGTGTCGACGATGGTTTTGCGGTGTATGCGCAGTAATTTGCCGGGTGAGGGCAAGCCTGGCGTATGCAGATAGGCATCCATCGCCCATTCGGCGGCGGCATGCGTGAGCACACTGTGGTGCTGCCATTTGGCTTCAAAGGTCGGCACAAAGTGCTGGTGGGCGACCACATCCGTCAGCAAGTGGACGTTATAGCCGATGCCCAGCGCCAGTTGCCGTTCGTTTTTGGTATGCAGCAATTGCTGGCCCATGCCCCAACCATGGCTATGGTTAAAGGTGCGCGATACCACGGCCAGGTCTGGCAGGCAGGCACCGGCCATCACCAACGTTGGGTAGCGCCGCATCACGCCCAGCCAGGGCAGTGGGAGCAACGGCAACGCTTGCAGCCACTGGTGGGTATAAGCAACGTGCGAATACAAGCCCCAGGCATGTGCCTCACTGGGTAGCGCCAGTAACAGTAACAAACTGATGAGTAGGGTGCGGATCAACATGGGCGCACTTTGCGCTTGCTAGATGACAGTTGGATGAATGCTGTATGACGTTGATATGAAAGCGATTTTCGTCATAAAAGCATCACGATTGCTTGTTAAGCTGTGTGAAATTTGTTAACTCGGAATCCTGCATGAAAATATTGATGATTTCAGATGTGTATTTCCCGCGCGTGAATGGCGTATCTACCAGCATACGGACCTTTGCTGAAAGTTTGCGCGAGCAGGGCCATGTCGTCCATCTGATTGCACCGCAGTATCCAGGCCAGCCCGCCTCCGCAGACGAGCGCTGGATTACCCGCATAGACGCACGCAAAATCGTGTTTGACCCAGAAGACTATTTAATGAAATGGTCGGCCTTGATGGCGTATGCCAACACCCTGCATCCTGGGGATTATGACCTGGTGCATATCCACACGCCTTTTATTGCGCACTATGCCGGGCTCAAAATTGCCAAAAAACTGCAAGTGCCCGTGGTCGAAACCTACCACACCTTTTTTGAGGATTACATGCATCACTACTTGCCGTGGGTGCCACGCAAATGGGCGGTGCGTATTGCACAAAGCGTGTCGCGCAAGCAGTGTCAGCAGGTCGATACCGTGGTCTCGCCTTCGGCACAGATGCGCGAGGTCTTGCAGCAATATGGCGTGACGACACCAATCAGCGTGATTCCGACCGGGCTGGATGCTTCGCGTTTTGTGCCTGGCGACGGTGCCGCGTTTAGAGAGAAATATGGCATTCCGGCACAACGCCCGTTGTTGCTGTTTGTGGGCCGTGTTGCCTATGAGAAAAATATACAATTTTTGCTAGAAATGCTGTCACTGGTGATTCAGGACCACCCAGAAGTGTTGTTGGTGATTACAGGTGAAGGCCCAGCCGAGGCCATGCTAAAAAAAATGGCGCGTGATAAAGGCTTGCAGTCACACGTGATGTTCTTGGGCTATCTTGATAGAGTGATTGGTTTGAACGCCGCCTATCAGTCGGCAGACATTTTTGTATTTGCCTCCAAGAGCGAAACACAGGGACTGGTATTGCTGGAAGCCATGGCACAGTCTACGCCAGTGGTGGCGATTGCCGAGTTGGGCACTGCTTCTATCTTGCGTCAGGAGCAGGGCGCCTTGATTGCCAAGGATGATGAATTGCACTTTGCCGAGCAAGTACAAACCTTGCTCATAGACCATCAATTACGTGAGCGTGTCGGTAAACAAGGCAAACGGTATGTCGAGCAGGTGTGGTCTAGCGATGCGCAGGCAAACAAGTTGCTTGAGTGCTATGAGCGCCTGATGTTGGCGCATATGCCCATGGCGGCCTCTGCAGTTGCTTGAGGCCATGCGCTGCTGAGTGAAATGCTTTTGGATGCTGCCCTTTGTTTTAATGCGATGTAAGCTGGTGCAATACACTCGATGATTTAAGCGATTGCACCACTGGATTCTCTCGCAGGTGTCCCTGAGCCTTTATTTGGGAAGGTAAGGGATGCTTCCTGCAACATCAGTATCATCAATCAACTGAAAACGGCTTTCAGTGCCATCCTGTCTAGCTTTGGCATAGGGTGCATACTCAGGATCATTCGCAAACGCCAATGCAGATTCTTTGTTCGGAAACTGAATCAACGCAATCAAAGTATTTTCTAGTGGTTTACCCTCAAGCACGTCTATATTGCCACTACGGCTCAAATATTTGCCACCATGTTTTGCAGCGATCAGGTGCACATGCTTTGCATATTCAGGCACCCACTGATCATCTTTGACTAAAACATCTGCAATTAAAAACGCCGTCATTGTTCTCTCCTTGATTGTTGGTTGGTAAATGCGCAGTCTACCTAAGCTTTTATTGATTAGGTAACTTTCATTTTAACAAGTTTGCCGAGATCGTCTGTGTCAGTGTCATGTCAGACGGCTTGCTTTACAATGCTGCCTGGTTGCTTAAAGCTCAAATACACACAATCGCTTTTTAAGGATCGTCATGACATTGCAGGCCATTCAAAATATTAACCTGATCTCTTTGGCCGATTCATTGCTCAGCCTGACGACGGCGTTTGTCTGCGGTGCCGTGATTGGGTTTGAACGCCAGTATCGGCAGCGCACGGCGGGCTTGCGTACCAATGTGTTGGTCGCCGTCGGCGCCGCTATTTTTGTCGATATGGCCAATCGCCTGACCGGCAATGAGGGGGCTGTGCACGTGGTGGCTTACGTGGTCTCGGGCATTGGTTTTTTAGGCGCTGGTGTCATTATGCGTGAAGAAGGTAATGTGCGCGGGCTCAACACGGCGGCAACGTTGTGGGGCTCGGCGGCAGTGGGCGCGTGTGCGGGCGCGGATTTGTTATTAGAGGCGGTGTTAGGCACCTTGTTTGTGTTGGCAACCAATACGCTGTTACGGCCCGTGGTGAATCAGATTAACCGCAAGCCGATTGATACTTTGCGTGTAGAGTCGACCACCACCATTTATGTGATTGCGTTACGGCAGCATCAGAAAGAGGCGCTGGCCTTGCTGGAAAGCATGCTGGCGGATGCGCAATACCCAACCAAGCATTTACAGATGCATGCCTTTGGCAATGACTGCGTAGAGATTGAGGTGGAGTTATTAGCCGCAGCCATTAATAGTGATGAGCTGGATGCCGTGACGCAACGGCTATTGGCTGCAAGCTATATTCATCAGGCTTTCTGGAGCCCGAGTATGATGGATTAACCGTAACAAGACGCATAAAAAACGCCACATCATGTGGCGTTTTTTTATTCAGACAGGCATTAACCAAACTTGCCGGTAATGTAGTCTTCGGTTTCTTTACGGCCTGGGTTGGTGAAAATTTTGTCTGTATCATCGTACTCGATCAGCTCGCCAAGATACATATAGGCGGTGTAGTCAGACACACGTGCCGCCTGTTGCATGTTGTGCGTGACCACCAGGATCGTCAGCTTGCTTCGCAGTTCTACCATCAGCTCTTCGATGTTAGCGGTGGCGATCGGGTCTAGCGCAGAGGTTGGCTCGTCAAACAGCATGATTTCCGGGTCGGTGGCCAAGGCACGGGCGATACACAAACGTTGTTGCTGGCCGCCAGAGAGGTTAAAGGCCAGGTCGTGCAAACGGTCTTTCACTTCGTTCCACAAGGCCGCGCCTTTAAGCGCTTCTTCTACCTTGTCATCCATGATGCGTTTGTTGTTTTCGCCGCGCACACGCAGACCATAGGCCACGTTTTCGTAGATGGATTTTGGAAACGGGTTCGGTTTCTGAAATACCATGCTGATACGCATACGCACTTCAATCGGGTCTACGCCGCTATCCAGCACATTGGTATTGTCTGGGTGCATGACGATCTCGCCCTGATATTTATTGCCAGGATACAAATCGTGCATACGGTTAAAACAGCGCAGGAAGGTGGATTTTCCGCAACCGGAAGGGCCAATCAGCGCCGTGATTTTGTTTTCATACAAAGGCATGGAGATGCCTTTGAGTGCGCGGGCGCCGTTGCTATAAAAAAAGTTTAAATCGCGTGCTTCGGCTTTTATTGCAGTAGTGACAGTGGCCATGGAGTTTCCTAAATCTTGTGTGGCATTACCATTTAATATTTTTACGGATTTTGTAGCGCAACCAGATGGCTGCACCGTTCATTAACAGTGTGACAACGATAATCAGTGCACCAGTGGCGGCCGCATTGACGTGAAACGCATGGTCAGGGCGCGACAACCAGTTAAACATTTGAATCGGCATCACGGTAAAGCCTGAAGACAACCATTCAAAGTTAAGGAAGGGTGGCTCGGTGGTGATCGGGCTTGGTGGCAAGAAGGCGATAAAGGTCAGCGCACCAATCGTAATAATCGGCGCAGTTTCACCCAAGGCGCGCGCCATGCCGATAATAATACCGGTGAGGATGCCGCCGTAAGAGTATTTGAATACGTGGTCGTAAACGACTTGCCATTTGGTGGCACCGACGCCATAGGCGGCTTCGCGGATAGAGACTGGGATGGCGCGAATGGCTTCACGGGTGGAGACAATCACAATCGGCAGAATCAGCAGGCCTAAGGTTAAACCCGCAGTGAGGATGCTCTGGCCGAAGTCCAGCATGTAGACAAACAAGCCCAATGCCAGCAAACCGTAAATGATGGAAGGCACGCCAGCCAGGTTAGACACGTTGATTTCAATCAGGTCAGTAAACCAGTTTTTTGGCGCATATTCTTCCAGGTATAACCCAGCGGCAACACCTACTGGCACGGCAGTCAAAAAGGTGACCGACATTACCAATAATGAGCCCACCCACGCAGACAACAGGCCAGCACGGCCCGCCCGGCGGGATGGAAACTCCGTCAGGAAATCCAGGTTGAATTTAGGATGACCATCGGCAATCAGTTGCCAGAACAACAGCATCAGCGTCATCAAACCCAGCATCAGGCAAATCAGGCCCAGGGTGGCAAAGAGTGCATCATTACGCTTGTGGCGTTTAATCATGGCGCGTACGTCGGCCAGATTTTCGAGGACAGAAGCTTTATGTTCCATGGTGTGTGGTTTCCGCATTGGCCAGTAGTCTGGCTACTGGCAGTGTATGGTGATTATGTGTCAGTAATAAGACTATTTATTAGTAGCTTTCGCGGTATTTCTTGCGTACCCAGTGACCAAAAATATTGAATGACAATGTCATCGCCATCAATACCAGGCCTGCGGCAAAAATACTTTGGTAACCAATGCTGCCGTGTGGCAAGTCACCCATGGCTACTTGTACGATGTAAGCGGTGATGGTCGCTGCGCTATCCAGTGGGTTAAAGGTCAGGTTAGGTTGCTGACCCGCGGCAATCGCCACCACCATGGTTTCGCCCACTGCACGTGAGACAGCCAGAATGTAGGCAGCCACAATGCCCGAAATCGCTGCCGGGGTGACCACTTTAATCGCTGTCTGGAAGCGTGTCGCGCCCATGGCATAAGAGCCTTCACGCATGCTCATAGGCACGGCGCGCATGGCATCCTCAGACATGGAGGCAATATACGGAATAATCATGACGCCCATGACAATCCCGGCACCGAGCATATTGAAGCTTGGCAGCGAAGGGTAAATACTTTGCAGTAAAGGTGTCACAAAAAATAGCGCGAAGTAGCCAAATACAACGGTAGGCACACCGACTAGCAGTTCGAGGATAGGTTTGACGATTTCACGCGTTTTGTGTGAAGCAAATTCAGACAGGAAAATGGCAGAAATAGTGCCGATGGGCACGGCAACCGCCAGTGCGATAGCTGAGGTGGTCAAGGTGCCGGAAACCAGCGGCATAATGCCGTAATGCGCATCTTCGAATAACGGGGTCCATTGCGTATCGGTAAAAAAGTCGATTACAGAAACCGTTTTGAAAAAGCTGAGAGATTCGTATAACAACACACCAACAATGGCAAATGTGGTGGCGACCGCAACCAAGGCTGCCATCATGAGGATCAGTTCAATAATCCGTTCTTTGACATTGCGGCGGATATTTTTCGCCAGTCTGGGGCTGATGGTCAGTTGTGCAGGTAGTTGCATTGCTTGAGTCGCCATAGTATTGAGCTTTGAGTGATGATCAAGAGTATTGATCTGCCAAGAGAGAATTTTAGCGGATAAACCACTGTTCAGGCCGGGTTATCAAGAAAAAAGGGGCGTTGCAGCCCCTTTTTATATTTACTTGATACGGGATAACAAGTCAGTAATCTTAACGCCGACTTCTGAGGTGCCGTTGAAGCCAGTGCCTGGTTTCATTGCCTTGAAGTGTTCTTTTACGGCGCTGTAATCTGCTTTAGGCAGTGGCACGTATTTGACTTCTTTGACCAGGTCTGGCGCGTTTTCCAGGTAGTAATTCACAAACGCTTTAATCTCTGGCTTGAACGCGGCTGAAGTCGCGTTTACGTAAATGAACAATGGGCGTGACAGCGGCTGATAAGTCCCATCCATCACGGTCGCTTCAGAGGGCAATACTGGTTTGCCGCCTTCTTTAGCCACCACTGGTACGGCTTTCAGTTTGTCGGTGTTTTCCAGGTAGTAAGCCAGGCCGAAGTAAGCCATCCCGCCGTTGTTACCGGCTACGCCTTGCACCAGCACGTTGTCATCTTCAGACGGGGTGTAGTCAGTACGACTGGCTTTGGCTTTGCCATTTACAGCTTCAGTGAAGTAGTCGAAGGTACCAGAAGCAGTGCCAGGGCCATACAGGTTGATTGATTTATCTGGGTAAGTCGCGTTGACTTCTTTCCAGCTTTTCACTTTAGAGCCTGGCTCCCAGATTTTTTTCAGTTCAGCGACGGTGATTTGTTTCACCCAGTCATTTTTAGCGTTCACGACCACCGTCAAGGCATCGTAAGCAATCGGCAGTTCAATAAACTGCACGCCACCTTCTTTACACGCATCGATTTCTTTTTGTGAAATCGGGCGGGAAGCATCTGAAATATCGGTTTCGCCACGGCAGAATTTCTTGAAGCCGCCGCCAGTGCCGGATTCGCCGACAGTGACCTTCACGCCTTTAGCGCGTTGGAATTCTTCAGCCACGGCCTCGGTAATCGGGTAAACCGTGCTAGAACCATCAATCTTGATGATTTTGTCCGCAGCCGCTGCTGAGTGAGCGAAGCTAAATGCCTGAACGATCAGACCGGCCATTAAAGTATTGCGGAACAAACGGGTTTTCATCTATACACTCCTGTGATTGGTGTTGTCTGTTGTGATGCACGAAATCATAAGAATTTTATATGACAGAAATGTGACAAAAAATAAAAAAGGCGCAGTCTGCGCCCTTTTTATTGCCTTTTTAGCTTACAGCAAGCTTTCACCAATATGGTAAGCAATCGCCGCCATGATCGCGGCGCAGGGAATGGTCAGCACCCAAGCCCACACAATTCGTGAGGCGAGGCCCCAGCGAACGGCGGTCATGCGACGGGATAGGCCGACACCGACAATCGCGCCGGTAATAGTGTGCGTGGTCGAGACCGGAATCCCCAGGCTGGTCGCCAGAAATAAGGCAATCGAGCCCGAGGTTTGTGCCGCAAAGCCACCCGTTGGGCGAATTTTGGTAATGCCCATGCCCATGGTGCGCACAATGCGCCAGCCGCCAAACAGTGTGCCTAAGCCCATCGCTAGCTGGCAGGCGATCACTACCCAAAACGGTACATGAAAGTCACCGTGCAAATAACCATTGGCAAATAGCAATACCGTGATGATGCCCATGGTTTTTTGCGCATCGTTGGCGCCGTGGCCAAGGCTGAACAGCGAGGATGAAATAAATTGCAGCTTGTTAAAGCGGCTTTCTATTTTGTAGGGCGAGGATTTTTGAAACACCCACATAATGCCAATCGACAGCAGCAGCGCCAGTATCATGCCAAACAGGGGCGACAGGATAATCGCAATGCCAGTGCTGATCAGCTTGCTGCCTAAAATCACGCCTTTGGTGCCTGAGTGCGCCATGCCTGCACCGATCAAACCGCCGATCAAGGCGTGTGAGGAGGAGGAGGGGATACCAAACCACCAGGTGATGACGTTCCAGGCGATGGCGCCGAATAGCGCGCCAAAAATGACCGTGTTATTGACGATATTGGGGTCAATAATGCCTTTGCCTACCGTATCAGCCACGTGCAGGCCAAAAAACATAAATGCGACAAAGTTAAAAAAGGCCGCCCAGATCACAGCGGCCTGCGGGGTCAGTAAACGGGTAGACACCATGAGCGCAATCGAGTTGGCCGCATCGTGAAAACCGTTCATAAAGTCAAAGATCAGGGCGACGAAGACCAGCACCGCCATGACTAAAATCACATGATCCATGTTGAGTTCCTGGTAACGGTCTTAAATACGTTCAAGCACAACGCCATGGATGACGTCAGCCACGTCTTCACAGCTGTCGACGGCTTCTTCAAACAAGTCATACAATTGTTTTGAGCGGATCAGTGTGCGTGCATCGTGGTCTTCAGAAAATAGCCGGTGCATGCCGGAGCGCATAATATGGTCTGCTTCGCCTTCGATTTTGCTGATTTCTTCACAGGTGCGCAAAATACGCTCGGCATTTTTCATGTCAGACAGCATGTGTACTGCGTCCTGCACTTTTTCAGCTGCACGCAACAGGATTTGTGCCAGCGCCACCATTTCTGGTGTGAATTTGCTGTTGCCGTAAATCTCGACGCTTTGCGGAATCGCTTCCATATAGTCAATGATGTCATCCAGCGCCATCGCCAGTTCACGGATTTCGCGGCGGTCAAACGGGGTGATAAAGGTTTTGTGTAGCGACAGCAAGATTTCTTTGGTGTACTCGTCCGCCTCGGATTCAATGTCGCGAATATCGGAAAAATGTTTTTGGAACCCGGCCTGGTCAACCTCTGCAGCCATCAAGGCTAACACTTTGGAACCACGCACCGCACAATCGGCCAAACGGTTAAACAGTACAAAATAGTTATCGTTTCTGGGGCTGATTGCAGCCATGATGCGGCCAAAAGTGGCATTCGCCATTGGGTACTCCCTAGTGGTTTCAAAGTTTTGTGACAGGGATTTTACTATTTTGTGACAGTGTTTGTGACAAAAATCTGTATCTGAAACCGAAGCCAAGCGTGCTAATGGCGCAAAATCGCCGTTTTAGCTGCGGTATAATGCTGCTTTTTACACAATTTAAAACCCATCCTATGGAAGCCGAACAACTAAATGCCATCGCCAATGCCTTGAGCGATTTAACCCAGCGTCACCTTGCCCTTCGGGGGTATCTTTGACTACGAAAACAAAGAGCAACGTTTAGCCGAAGTTAACGGCCTGCTTGAAGACCCCAAAGTGTGGGATGACGCCGAAAAAGCGCAAAAGCTGGGCAAAGAAAAACGCATGCTGGAAACCGTGGTCATGACCCTGGACTCAGTGGCGCAATCGCTGACCGATAGCCAAGAGCTGTTTGACATGGCACGCGAAGAAAGCGATGACGATACGCTGCTCAGCGTCAGTGATGACGTACAAAAAGTCGAAAAAATCATCGCCGAGATGGAATTTAAACGCATGTTTTCGCAGCCGATGGACGCCAACAACTGCTTTATTGAGTTTCAGTCTGGCAGTGGTGGCACCGAGGCACAAGACTGGGCAGGCATGTTGCTGCGCATGTATCTGCGTTATGTCGAGCGCAAAGGCTTTACGGTAGAAGTGCTTGAAGAGTCCGAGGGCGATATCGCCGGTATTAAAGGTGCGTCACTCAAGGTGAGTGGTGATTACGCGTTTGGTACTTTGCGTACTGAGAGCGGCGTGCATCGCTTGGTACGTAAATCTCCGTTTGATGCTAACTCCAAACGCCACACCAGTTTCGCCAGCGTGCAGATATTCCCCGAGGTCGATGATTCGATTGAAATTGAAATCAACCCGGCGGATTTGCGTATTGACACCTACCGTGCCAGCGGCGCTGGTGGTCAGCATATTAACAAGACCGATTCTGCGGTGCGGATTACCCACTTGCCGACCGGTGTTGTGGTGCAATGCCAAAACGACCGCTCACAGCATAGAAACAAAGAAGAAGCGATGAATATGCTCAAAGGCGCGCTGTATAACCTCGAGCTGAGTAAGCGTAACGAAGAAAAACAGGCGCTGGAAGATGCCAAAACCGATATTGGCTGGGGTCACCAGATCCGTAGTTACGTGTTGGACCAGGGCCGTATCAAAGACCTGCGTACGGGGGTCGAGATCGGCAATACGCAGGGCGTGCTCGATGGCGACTTGGATCCGTTTATTATGGAAAGCCTGAAACAGGGGATGTAATTTGCACTCATAAAAAAGGCAGCGATTTCGCTGCCTTTTTTATTGCCCGACCATTTAGTCAATCTGCCCGTCGATATACAGCCATTGCCCACTTGCACGGCTAAAGCGGCTGTGCTCGGTTAATTGCTCTTTCTTTTGTTGGCCGCTCTGGAAAGTCGCCACAAATTTCACTAACGCGTGCTCCGCATCGACTTGTGTATGCGACAGCACTTGCAGCTTGAGCCATTTAATACCCTTGAGGTCCTCTTGCGTCAGGGTGGCGGGGCGCGTATCAGCTTGCCAGGTTTGCAAAATATAGTCTGGCAACTTCAGTGCATAAGCGCTGTAACGTGAGCGCATCAGGCGTTCGGCATCGGGCGCGGCCAGTCCGTGATGTAATGGCTGGCAGCAGTCGCCATAGGGTTTTCCGCTATAGCAGGGGCAGGCGTTTTTCATGGTTTAAAACAGTTCCGCTTGTGCGGCTGGCGGCGCAGCCCGCAGTTGGTCGATATTAATCTCAAAAATCCCCAGCTTGCCAGCGCAAGGCATCAAGGGTAATGGCGTTGCTTGCGCAAATAAAAAGCCGTAATACTCTTGATGCACGCCACCAAAATGCGCGCGTTGTTCGCGGCTGATGCCTGCTGGCAACTCGCCAGGCTTGCTGCACAACACCAGCCTCGCAATCCCGACCACACCGCCATAGTCTAGTTTGTCTTTGTCGGGGATAGGGATGTCGGTATGGTGTTTGATGTACTGGTAATACTCTTCATACAGGCCTTTGCTGGCATGAATGAGCACCGGTCCGCGATATTGCGTGCCCCAACTGCGGTCATCCACCAGCAGGTAGCCGTTTGCGATCAGCCAGGCAAACGGTTGCTTGAATGATAAGGCCTTGATGGCACCCGACAGACGATCAGGCTGCGCTGGCGTTGACATGGTCTAACCGCGAATTAAGCTTAGGCAATTTCCCGCGTTTCTTTAAACTCAATATCCGGATAACGCTCTTGCGCCATTTGCAGGTTCACGCGGTTAGGCGCCAGGTAGACGTAATCATCTGCGCTATCGAGGCCAACGTTAAAGCCGTATTTATCGGCAATTGCTTTCAGGTCGGCGTCACTGCCCTTGAGCCAGCGCGCGGTATAGCAGTCGTAGGGCTCAAACACCATATCGACGCCGTATTCATGCTCCAGGCGGTGTGCCACCACGTCAAACTGCAACATACCCACAGCACCCAGAATCAGGTCGTTGGATAACAGCGGACGGAACAGCTGTGCTGCGCCTTCTTCGGATAACTGCTTGAGGCCGATTTGTAACTGCTTCATTTTCATTGGGTTTTTAATGCGTGCGCGACGGAAAAACTCTGGCGCAAACGACGGGATGCCAATGAATTTAAGCGCTTCGTTCTCGGTAAACGTGTCGCCTAACTTGATGGTGCCGTGGTTAGGGATACCGATAATGTCACCCGAGTAAGCTTCGTCCATGATGGTACGGTCTTGCGCCATAAAGGTGATAGCGTTGTTAACGTTGAGCATCTTGCCAGAAGCGACTTGCTTGATTTTCATGCCACGCTCAAAACGGCCAGAGCACACGCGCAAAAAGGCAATACGGTCGCGATGTTTGGGGTCCATGTTTGCCTGGATTTTAAACACAAAGCCCGCAAATTTCTCTTCGTTCGCGGCGACCGCGCGCGTGGCGGTGTTGCGCGCTTGCGGCGGTGGCGATAAATCGACCACCGCATCCAGCAGGGACTGCACACCAAAGTTATTGACCGCTGAGCCAAAAAACACTGGCGTTTGCTTGCCGCTTAAATAACGCTCTTTGTTGAACTCGTTGGAGGCGCCGCGTACCAGTTCGATATCGACGCGCAACTCTTGCGCCTGATAGCCGATCAATTCATCCAGGCGTGGATTATCTAGGCCTTGAATGGTTTCTGAGGTGCCTTTTTCAGCACGCGGGTCAAAAAACAAGATGGAGTCGTTGATCAGGCTATAGACGCCACGGAAAGTTTTACCCATGCCGATTGGCCAGGTCATGGGCGCACACTCCATGCCCAAGGTGGTTTCGATTTCATCCAGCAATTCAATCGGTGCGCGGCTCTCGCGGTCCAGCTTGTTGATAAAGGTGATAATCGGTGTGTCACGCATGCGGCACACATTCAGCAGCTTGATGGTTTGCGCTTCTACACCATTTACCGAGTCAATCACCATCACGGCAGAGTCCACCGCTGTTAAGGTACGATAGGTATCTTCGGAGAAGTCATCATGGCCCGGTGTGTCTAGCAGGTTGACCATATGCTCGCGGTAAGGAAACTGCATGACGGAGGAGGTGACTGAAATACCGCGTTGCTTTTCCAGCTCCATCCAGTCCGAGGTGGCATGGCGCGCGGCTTTACGGCCACGCACTTCACCGGCGACCTGAATCGCGCCACCAAACCACAATAGTTTTTCTGTGAGTGTGGTTTTACCCGCATCCGGGTGCGAAATAATGGCAAAGGTACGGCGGCGTTCGACTTCTTGCTGCAAACTGGACATGAAAAAATAGCGCTTTGGGAAAAAGCGCTATTTTAACTCAGATTTTAGATTGAACCTCATGACCGACCAACCCAGATTATTTTCGCATCAGAAAGACAGCGATCGCGGCAAAAACAATCAGAATAATTAAACCTTCCATAGACTGTCTTTAAAAAACATTTTTTACTGCCGACGGACGCGGATAAACGCAGAGGGTTTCTTTGATTATCCGCATTTTTCGACTTAATTAACGGGTTGTTTTAATTGCTCGAGAATGGCGGGGTTATCCAGCGTCGAAATATCTGACGTGATTTCCTCGCCTTTGGCCAGGCTGCGTAACAAGCGGCGCATGATCTTGCCGGAGCGGGTTTTTGGCAGGTTGTCGCCAAAACGGATTTCGTCAGGTTTGGCAATTGGGCCGATTTCTTTGCCTACCCACTCGCGCAACTCAGCGACGATTTTCTTGGCTTCTTCGCCTTCTGGGCGTTTGCCTTTGAGTACGACATAAGCCACGACCGACTCACCTTTAATCGGGTGTGGTTTGCCTACGACGGCAGATTCGGCCACCAAATGGTTAGCGACCAATGCTGACTCAATCTCCATGGTGCCAAGGCGGTGACCAGACACGTTCAACACGTCGTCGATACGACCCATAATGGTGAAGTTACCTGTGTCGGCATCACGCACGGCGCCGTCGCCAGCCAGGTATAAATTGCCGCCCAATTCCGCTGGAAAATAGCTGGTTTTATAACGCTCAGGGTCGTTATAAATGGTGCGTATCATCGATGGCCATGGCTTTTTAATCACCAAGAGGCCGCCGCTGCCCCAGGGAATCTCTTTACCGGTTTCATCGACCACGTCGATATCAATGCCGGGGAAGGGCAGCGTGCAGGAGCCTGGCACCAGCGGCGTCGCGCCTGGTAAAGGGGTGATGACATGACCACCGGTTTCGGTTTGCCAGAAGGTATCGACAATCGGGCAGCGGTTGCCGCCGACTTGCTCGTAGTACCACATCCAGGCTTCCGGGTTGATCGGTTCACCGACGGTGCCTAGTAGACGCAGGCTGGATAAATCAAAGTGGTTAGGATGGGTAGTGAAGTCAGTTTCACCAGCTTTAATCAGTGAGCGGATCGCTGTCGGCGCGGTGTAAAACACGCTGACTTTGTGGCGCTGGATCATCTCCCAGAAGCGGCCTGCGTTTGGGAAGGTCGGAATGCCTTCAAACACGATTTGCGTCGCGCCCATGGCGAGTGGCCCGTAGGTCACATAGCTGTGGCCGGTAATCCAGCCCACATCGGCCGTACACCAGTAGATATCCTCTGGCTTGATGTCAAAAGTCCAGCGCATGGTATTCATGGCATGCAGCAAGTAACCGGCTGAGCTATGTTGCACGCCCTTGGGTTTGCCGGTAGAGCCTGAGGTGTAGAGTAAGAATAATGGGTGTTCAGCATCGACCATCACCGGTTCACAGGTGTCCGCTTGATCGGCAATCAGGTCATGCCACCACACACATTTGCTATCCCAGGCCACGTCCTGGCCAGTTTTTTTAAACACCACCATATGACGGATGCTGTCACAGCCGCCCATGGCAATACCTTCGTCGACCGCTTGTTTCAGTGGCAGGGTTTTGCCGCCACGGTATTGGCCGTCAGAAGTAATCACAGCGACCGCACCTGCATCGATAATCCGTTCATTCAGGCTTTTGGCTGAGAAGCCGCCAAATACCACGGAGTGGATAATACCCAAGCGTGCACAGGCTTGCATGGCAACGATGGCTTCAATGCCCATCGGCAGGTAAATAATGACGCGGTCACCCTTGGCCAGGTTAAGCGATTTCAAGCCATTGGCAAACTGACACACCTGGTGATACAGCGCTTTGTAAGTGACATTTTTCACATCGCCGTTATCTGCTTCAAAAATAATGGCGGTCTTATTCGGGATGGTTTGCAGGTGCTTGTCCAAGCAATTGGCGGAGACGTTCAGTTCGCCATCTTCAAACCATTTATAGAAGGGCGCATTGTCCTGATTGAGCGTTTTTGTGAATGGCTTGTGCCAAATCAATAACTCGCGTGCCAGTTTGGCCCAAAATCCTTCGTAATCCTGCAATGCTTCTGCATGCAGACGCTGGTATTCCTCCATGCTGCCCACGGCCGCCTGGCTGGAAAAAGCCTTGCCCGGCGCAAATACGCGGTGTTCATGAAGTACAGATTCGATAGACATAGCGTCCCCCAAAAATCAATGTCAAAAAATGAAAGTGTGAGCGAACCTCAGGTATTATTGTTTTGGTTCTGATTGACAAACTCTCCGAGCACACAACTCATTACAAGAGCAAAAACTCATGCAACAACTTGCCCAAATTCTAACAGAAAAGCAGGTCGCGTCTACAGAAGCCGCCTATTTGCTTCATGCAGCAGCCTGCAGTCCATTTTTTGCCAGATTTGTTACAAAACATACAGATTTTATAACTGATTTGTTAGATAACTTATATAAGAC
>NZ_SSGF01000002.1 GCF_008015755.1 Methylophilus sp.
AATTCAAGCTGGTCGCTCATAGTAAGCTGGCAGCCAAAATAAGTCAATGTTGCAGGCTGATTTCTACCTGACTAAAAACTAAGAACTGGCAGGTCCTGCCAGTTCTTTCTATCATCTCACACAGATATTACAGTTTTGCGGCTAAGGCAGCTTCCAGCTTGTTTTGGTCAGCCACGAAACCACGGATACCTTCAGCCAACTTCTCAGTCGCCATTGGGTCCTGGTTCAGCTCAAAACGGAACTGCTCTTCTGTCAATTTAGCGGGTACTTCTTTGGTTTTGCCGCCATCTTTCAACACTTGAACCAAGGTGCCTTCTGTGGCAGCCAGGTCTTGCAGCAAGTTTGGAGAAACGGTCAAACGGTCACAACCAGCCAGGGCAATCAGCTCGCCAGTGTTACGGAAAGAAGCACCCATCACAACCGTTTTGTAACCGTGTTCTTTGTAGTATTGGTAAATAGCGCGTACAGAAACCACACCTGGGTCTGTTTCTTGTGTGTACTCAGTACCTGGGTTTTTCGCTTTGTACCAGTCAAGGATACGGCCAACGAATGGAGAAATCAGGAACACGCCAGCTTCAGCACAAGCACGGGCTTGGCCAAAACCAAATAAAAGCGTTAAGTTACACTGGATGCCTTCTTTTTCCAAGATCTCGCCTGCCTTGATACCTTCCCAGGTAGAAGCCAGCTTGATCAGAACGCGATCTTTGCTGATGCCAGACTCTTGGTACAAGGCGATCAGTTTACGGCCTTTAGCCACCATTGCGTCGATGTTGAAAGACAAACGTGCATCTACTTCTGTAGAAATACGGCCTGGGACCACTTTAGTGATTTCAGCGCCAATCAACACAGCCAGCTTGTCAGCTGCGTTTTCAATTTGTTGCTCTTTAGAACCACCTTGTGCTTTTGCATAAGCAATGGCAGTTTCAATCAACGGTGCGTATTCTGGGATTTGGCTAGCCTTCAATACCAGAGACGGGTTTGTGGTTGCATCCACAGGTTTAACACTTTTGATTGCTTCAACGTCACCAGTGTCAGCCACGATGGTTGTCATTGCTTTCAACTGATCTAATAAATTTGCCATGCGATTGCTCCTATAAATTGCAATAATCGTTTACGTATAGTTATACATAGAAACCTCCAACATTATAACTGAATTTACGCGAGTTAGTTAAGCGTCCTTTGCACTTTGCAGCGTGTGTACTGCTTGGGGGCAGGCGGTTTTATTGATTAAAATCAAATAATTGCTGCCGTTCAACCAAGCAATTTTGCCTGTTTTGGCTTTCCAACCCCCCCCTTTTCGGGCACAATTCTTCTTTTTTGCAAGTGATTGATTAGTTAGGCATATGGGTTCTGTCACCGCTTTAAATAAAGAACAAAACCAGACTCGCTTCGCACAACTCCCTGTTGACTGGTATATGCATCCGGACATTTATGCGCTTGAGCAGGCGCATTTGTTCTCGCTGCTGCCCCAGTACTTGGGACATGAACGCATGATTCCCGATGCGGGCGATTACCGTGCCCTGGACTGGATGCACAATGCCACAGCGTTAGTGAACCAGCATGGCCAGCTGCAACTGATCAGCAATATCTGCCGTCATCGCCAAGCGGTGATGCTCAATGGCCAAGGCAATACGCAACATATTGTCTGTCCGCTACACCGCTGGACCTATGACCTCAATGGCCAGCTGCTGGGCGCGCCACATTTTGAACAGAACCCGTGCCTGCATCTCGAAAAACAACCCTTAAACACCTGGCAAGGCTTGCTATTCAAAGCCAATGACAGTTCAGCCAAACAAAAAGGCCTGGAGATCGCCCAGGTGCTCAAACAACTGGGCTGCAAGCAGGACTTCGACTTTACCGGTTACCACTTTGAGTCAGCGATTGTGGATCATTACGATTTCAACTGGAAAACCTTTATCGAAGTCTATCTGGAAGACTATCATGTGGGCCCGTTCCACCCTGGTCTCAACCAGTTTGTCGACTGCGGCGAATTAAATTGGGAGTTTGGCGAGCATTACAGTGTGCAAACCGTCGGCTACAAACCGCTACCTGATTACAGTTTATCGCCAGTGTACAAACAATGGCAGCAGGCCGTCACCGATTACCAGCAAGGCACGGCGCCCAAGTATGGCGCCATCTGGTTTGTGCTTTACCCATTGCTCATGATTGAGTGGTACCCCAACGTGTTGGTGGTTTCACACATTATTCCAACAGGGGTAGACACTTGCCAGAATGTGGTTGAGTTTTACTACCCGGAAGACATTGCCTTGTTTGAGCGTGAATATATCAAAGCACAACAAGCCGCTTATTTTGAAACCGCGGTAGAAGATAAGGAAATTTGCCAGCGCATGCACAACGGCCGCAAAGGCTTGTTTATGCTAGGTAAAGATGAGCGTGGCCCCTACCAGCACCCGATGGAAACTGGCCTCGAGCACTTTCACCGCTGGTATCGCAAGCAGATGGAGCCACATCTGCCCGAGCATTTGCAGCGCTAGGCGAATTACTGTTGCTCAAACACCGTCACGCCGCCTTGCGGCATCCCAGACACTGGCAGTTGGGTAGCTACTGGATGCTGCTGGCAGGCCTGGGCTTTGCCGTGATGGGCGCATGCGTCAAAGCCGGGGCAGCGCGCTTTAGCGCCAGCGAGCTGGTATTCTATCGATCAGCCTTTGGTTTTATCATGATTGCCGCCATTGTCATCTGGCATGGCAAACCATTAAAAACACCGCTGCTCGCCATGCAAATGCGACGCGCCATAGTGGGTTTCACCGCCCTCTTGCTGTTTTTCTACGCCATCGCGCATTTACCGCTGGCCACCGCCATTACGCTCAACTACACCTCGCCCATGTTTTTAGCGCTGCTGTCACCGTGGCTGCTCAAAGCAGAACAACCACCCAGTCGTCAACAACGTTGGCGGCTAAACTTGTGCGTGATGGGTGGCTTCGCCGGAGTATGCCTGCTGTTGCAGCCAGCATTCCACAGCAATCAATTACTGGCTGGCAGCATAGGTCTGCTATCAGGCATAGGCGCAGCCTTCGCTTATGTGCACGTCAAGCAATTAGGCCTGCAGGGCGAGCCTGACTGGCGCACCGTGTTTTACTTTACCCTGGTATGCACCATTGCCAGTGGTGGCTGGATGCTGATTGATCATATGACAGTGTTGCGCTGGCAAGATTTACCGCTGCTCTGCGGGTTAGGATTATCAGCCACCTTAAGCCAACTGGCACTGACGCGTGCCTACCGTACCGGCAACACCTTAACCGTTGCCAGCCTGGCGTATAGCACCGTCGTATTTGCCACCCTGCTAGGGGTCATTGTGTGGGGTGAAGCCCTCAGCGCACACGAAATTGCCGGCATGCTGCTAATTGTGGCATTCGGCATATTAAGCACACGTAGTGCAAAATAATGGGGTGATCACAATAAAAAAGCCATTCTTTGTCAGAATGGCTTTTTTACTTTATCTAAGTACTTTAAGGCTCAAGTAAACCACAGCGCATGGCAATCAGGGCAATCTCTGCCGAATTTTGCGCATTGAGTTTTTGCTTGATGTTATACAAATGGGTGCCTACCGTACGCGGGCTCAGGAATAAGGTCTCGGCAATTTCATTGGTAGATTTGCCACGGGCCAGTGACATAAACACCTCAAACTCGCGCTCACTGAGCACATCCACCGGGTTTTGCTCGCCAGACAGCTGCTGAATCGCCATTTGTTGCGCCACGCTGGCCTCGATGTATTTTTTGCCCTGCGCCACACTACGAATCGCTTTAATCAGCTCCTCAGCCGCGCTGCGTTTAGTGACATAACCCATGGCGCCTGCATTGAGCACGCGTTTGGGATGCACGGAATCTTCATGCGCTGACAGCACCAGAATACGCGCATGATTATCTTTGGCCAAAATCCGCTCAATGGCCTCCATGCCGCCAATACCCGGCATGGTGATATCCATGACCACCACTTGCGGATGGTGCTCGACATAGGCCTTGATCGCGGTTTCGCCGCTCTCAGCCTCGGCGATCACTTTAATGTCCTGGTCTGACTCGAGCAGCATTTTAAAGCCCATCCTGACCACCGCATGGTCATCTACCAGCATCACACTAATCACACTTATTTCTCCCTTGTTTATGCTGATTGTATAGGCAATCGTATGTCCAAAGTGGTTCCACGCCCAGCCTCAGGTTGCGAAACCACTTTAAATTGTCCGTGTAGCGCCTGCACACGCTCACGCATGCCGAGCAGACCAAAGTGCTGGGTCTGGTCAACGACGTCGAGTTGCATGCCCACCCCGTCGTCACACACCATTAGCCGCAAGCCTTCGGTATCGGTCAACAGGTGGACGTTGATAGATTGTGCATGCGCATGTTTGATGGCGTTATTAACCGCTTCTTGCACCATGCGATAGATGTTGATATTGACGTTTTCACCCATGGGCGTGAACTCGCCAGCCGCATGCAATTGAATGTTTAGCTCGGGGTGTTGCGCCTGATAGCCGGAGACCATGTCACGCAAGGTTTCCACCAGCCCCATATTATCCATGGCCGCCGGGCGCAATTGGCGGATGATGTTATGCATCCCGTCGTAAATATGGTTGGCGGCAGCGACAATGGTTTGCGCGTTGGCGGCGATATCCGGCGTGTTGGCTTTGGTTTTATTCACAATCGCCACGGCAAACGTCTTGATCGCCGTCACGTATTGCCCCAGCTCATCATGCAGTTCGCGTGCCAGGCTACGCCGCTCGTCCTCAATATGCTGCTGAATCAATTGCGTCAGCTGGCGATTTTGCTCTAACTGGCGCTCTGCATCCAGTGACAACGCCATCTGGTTTAAGCTCAAGCCGATCTTGTCAAACTCAGGCACTGAAAAACGCGCTAGCCGCGTCGTCAGGTCGCCCTGCTCAATGCGGTTAATCGCATGCAAGATATGCCTGACCGGGCGCAAGGCATGGCTGAGCAAGCCATACACCAACAGGTTGAGCAATACAAAAAAACCAACGCCCATCATCATCAATTGCAAAAAGCCTGACCAAGCTTCGCGAATAGAGCCTTCGGCATTCGAACTAATGGTGAGCACGCCATAGCGTACGCGCCGGGTCACGGTTTCTACCTTTGGGGCCACCAGTTTGGTAAACCATTCAGGCGGGTTAATTTCGGATTTAAAGGTCGACGTTGGCGAAATGTATAAAGGGTTATTAGCGTAATCATAGAGCTCGATACGGCTGCTACGTACATAACCAAGCGAGCGCAAAAAGTCTTGCAGCACATAATGGGTTGGGCCCAAGCTAGGATTCATGGCCGAGCTGACAATCACCGTATCCAGCAATTGCACAGTAACACGCGTGGCGGCTTCTACGCGCTCACGGATGCTGTCTTTGGTATCGCGCACCAACACCACCGCAGCGGCCACCAAAAAGGCCAGCGACAGCATGGTGACTAACAAGTTGAGTCGAAAACGTAAGCTCATTTTTTAACCACGATTAAATTCAGGCTTATTAAACTGTAAACGACCACATTTACACAGCGTAAAATCATTAAATTGTGCGTTTAATCACTCAATCGTGAGCTTATCCCATGCCTTGGGCTTGGCGGGATATGCCAGTGGCAACTGGTTCAAGGCTTCCAGCAGAATCTGGGAAACCAGCAAATTACGATTGGTTTTAGAGTCAGCGGGGATCACATACCAAGGCGCATATTTGGTCGAGGTCTCTTTCAGCGCCAGTTCATACGCCTCCATATAACGGTCCCACAAAGCGCGCTCTTCCAGGTCCTTGGGATTAAATTTCCAATGTTTGGTCGGATCATCCAGGCGCTCTTGCAAGCGTTCTTTTTGCTCATCTTTAGAGATATGCAAAAAACATTTAATGATGGTGGTGCCGGTTTCGCTGAGCGTGCGTTCAAAGTCATTGATTTGCTGGTAACGTCGCTGACACTCGGCGTCATCTATCCAGTCATGCACTTTTACGATCAATACATCTTCATAATGGCTACGATTAAAAATCGTTAGCTCTCCCTTAGTCGGCACCTGATGATGCACTCGCCACAAATAATCATGCGCCAACTCATCGGCACTAGGCGCCTTAAAGCTGGCCAGGCGAATGCCTAGAGGATCACAGGCACTAAACACATGCTTGACCGTACCGTCTTTACCGCTAGTATCCATGCCCTGCAAAATCAGCAAGACTTTATGCTTGCCCTCGGCATGCAAAATATCCTGCCTGAGATTGATTTGATGGGTGAGCTCCGCTAATAAACTGGCGTCACTTTCTTTGTCGCCGGTGCGGGCAGAGCGATCGTCTGGCTTGAATTGCTTTAATAAAAACTTTTTCGGGTTAACGCGATATTGTTCCAGCAATTCCATATCTACAGGCTTTCAGATGATTTGATCACCAAGTGTATCGTAGTTATTTTGCAAACATCAAGGTAACAACTTGCTTAAATCACAGACAGCCAATGCGGATGGCACTTAGACATAAAAAAACAGCCTCAGTTGAGGCTGTTATTAATGGAGATTCTTAGTTTAAATTATTGGCTACGGCCAAACAACAAGCCAAATACACCACCAGACAGCACGCCTGACAACCCAGACACCACGGCTGGGCCATTTGGGCCATTCAATACTGAACCCAATACAGCCGTAATCCCGACAATGCCACCTACTGCAGCAATCAGCACATTGCCAGCAGCGATAGTTTCTTCTGGTGTGCCATAGTAACCAATACCAGCACCCAAACCACCTGCAACTACTTCAACTTCTACAGCATTTAATTCTTGCATAGACAGCTTGAAACTCCTTGGATATAAACAATAAAAATTTAATTTTTCACGGCGTTAACGCATACCACAAAAATCAATCTTAAAAATGATTCAAGCAGCATAAAATTAACTTTAATTATTATTAAAAATCATTTGTTAATATCATATCAAAAATTAACAGGCGTGAGAACGTGTCAGCATAAAGAATCCACCAAAAAAGCAAAATAAAAAAGCCGATGCATGCATCGGCTTTTTATAAACTTCTCTTAAAAATTACTTACTGGCCCGTTTACGCTCGTGCTCTAACAAAAAGCGCTTACGCAGGCGAATCGTTTTAGGCGTGATTTCAACCAACTCATCATCGTCAATGAATTCGACAGCACTTTCCAGGCTGATAGAAATAGGTGGAACCAAACGCACCGCTTCATCGGTGCCAGAAGCACGCACGTTGGTCAATTGCTTACCTTTAATCGGGTTCACAACCAGATCGTTATCACGGCTATGAATACCAATAATCATGCCTTCGTACAATCTGTCCCCTGGGCTGGAGAACATCTTGCCACGGTCCTGCAGCTTCCACAAAGCATAGGCCACGGCTTCGCCCTGCTCAGCGGAGATCAATACACCATTACGACGGCCTGGCATATCGGCTTTCACTGGTGCATATTCATCAAAAATATGTGCCATCAGGCCAGTACCACGAGTTAATGTCAAAAACTCACCCTGGAAACCAATCAGGCCACGTGCTGGGATACGGTATTCCAGACGCGTACGACCGTTACCATCAGACTCCATATTGCTCATCTCGCCACGGCGACGGCCCAGTTCTTCCATCACGGCACCTTGGTGTTCGTCTTCCAGATCCACGGTCAGAATTTCGTAAGGCTCACATTTTTCGCCGTTAATTTCTTTGAACACCACTTTAGGTTTACCCACAGCAATTTCAAAGCCTTCGCGGCGCATGTTTTCCAGCAAGATGGTCAAGTGCAATTCACCACGACCAGAGACACGGAAGACATCGGTATCTTCTGTATCTTCAACACGCAACGCCACGTTCACCAGCAACTCTTTGGTTAAACGGTCACGGATTTGACGTGAGGTAATAAATTTACCTTCAGTGCCCGCCAATGGTGACGTGTTCACCATAAAGTCCATGGTCAGGGTTGGTTCATCGACACCCAGATGCGGCAAACCAATCGGCTTGTCACGATCACAAATAGTGAAGCCGATCCCGATTTCTTCAATCCCGGAAATAATGACAATGTCACCGGCTTCTGCTTCTTCAACCGGCACGCGCTCCAGGCCTCTAAAACCTAACACCTGATTAATACGGCCTTGCGCGACTTGCTCGTCTTCACGCATCACAGCCACGACCTGGCCTGGTTTGATACGGCCATTGGTCACGCGACCAACGCCTAAACGACCAGTGTAGGTTGAGTAATCCAACGCTGAAATTTGTAACTGCAAAGGCGCATCACTGTCACCTTTAGGCGGCTCAACATGACTTAAAATCGTGTCAAACAAGGCACGCATATTGTCTGAAGGTTTGCTCATATCTAAGGTTGCAAACCCATTCAACGCTGAAGCATAGACCACAGGAAAGTCTAATTGCTCATCGGTCGCGCCCAAGTTGGCAAACAGATCAAACGTATGATTAATCACCCAGTCAGGACGCGCACTTGGGCGGTCTACTTTGTTGATTACCACAATAGGCTTCAAGCCCAGCGCCAAGGCTTTTTTGGTCACAAAGCGCGTTTGCGGCATCGGGCCATCTACGGCATCGACCAATAGTAAGACGCCATCGACCATGCCCAATACGCGTTCAACCTCACCACCAAAGTCCGCATGGCCCGGTGTGTCGACGATGTTAATGTGTGTGCCTTCATAGGTTAAGGCGGTATTTTTAGCCAGAATAGTAATGCCACGCTCTTTTTCCAGATCGTTGCTATCCATCACGCGCTCAGTGACCGCTTGATGTGAGGCAAAGGTACCTGATTGTTGAAGTAGCTTATCGACCATGGTTGTTTTACCGTGGTCAACGTGCGCGATAATTGCGATATTTCTGAGGTTGCGTGCCATGTGAACTGCCATCTGTTTGGAAAGGGCGCGATTTTATCACAAATCAACTTAAATATTTGACTTTTAAAATAAAGTAGCTATACTGCGAGCAACTTTAAAACACGGCTGGTACTAGACCCGCCACACTTGTTTTAAATTCATTGCCCTGACCTGTCGATAACTCGCGAAATTTTGAGGTTATCATCTTTAGATGCAGTCTTAATGACACATCTTCTTTTATCGGTTAGTGGCCATGCCCAAGCGCCGGTAAAAGCATCCATTCCAAAATGTTGCTTTGGCTTAGTTGATATTGCATCACACCTTTATAAGTGTTGTGTTGCTTAATTGGCTTTGCTTTATTGCTTTACTAGCGCCCTTTTTAATTGTTGATGAAAGGGACATTCCTTGTCTTTTGCAGATTTAAATCTCGACCCCTCCATTTTGCGCGCTTTGACCGACGCAGGCTATGAAAACCCAACACCCATTCAGGCGCAATCTATTCCTGAAGCTTTGCAAGGCCGTGACATCATGGCCTCTGCCCAAACCGGCACGGGTAAAACCGCGGCCTTTACACTGCCAGCCTTAAACTTGCTGGCAACACAACATCCGGTTCGCAGCCGTGGCCCACGTATCCTAGTGCTGACACCAACTCGCGAGCTGGCAGCCCAAGTGAACGATGCTGCACGTAAATACGGCAAGTTCTTGCGCGCACGCTGCATTAGTATCGTCGGTGGCATGCCTTATCCATTGCAAAACAAATTGCTGTCACAGCCACTGGACATTCTGGTAGCGACCCCAGGCCGCTTTATTGATCACCTTGAGCGTGGTCGTATTGATTTGAGCCGTTTGCAAATGCTGGTACTGGACGAAGCTGATCGTATGCTGGACATGGGCTTTATGCCTGATGTAGAGCGCATTTGTGAAGCCCTGCCTGCCGAGCGTCAGACCTTGCTGTTCTCAGCAACGCTGGATGGCATTATGGATATCGGCAAACGCTTCTTGCGTAACCCACTGACGATTCAAGTGGCTGGCCAAAAAGAAAGACACGCCAATATTGAGCAGCGTTTGCACTTTGTCGATGACATGAACCACAAAAACAAACTGCTGGAGCATTTGCTGATTGCACCAGACGTGAACCAGACCATTATTTTCACCAGCACGAAGCGTCATGCTGACTTGCTGGCTGAAGACTTATATGCCGCTGGTCATAGTACAGCAGCCCTGCATGGCGACATGACTCAAGGGGCACGTAACCGCACCTTGACCAAGCTGCGTCATGGCGATGTTAAAGTATTGGTCGCGACCGATGTGGCCGCACGCGGTATCGATGTGCAAGGTATTTCACATGTGATTAATTACGACCTGCCAAAATTTGCAGAAGACTACGTACACCGTATTGGTCGTACTGGCCGTGCGAACAATACAGGGGTTGCGATTTCGTTTGCATCAAACGCTGATCGTCACTTGTTGCGCAAAATTGAGCAATATACCGGCCATAAGCTGCAAGCTGAGGTCATTGCAGGCTTCGAGCCAAAACGTGCAGCACGCATGGATGATGGCGGTGATAAACGTGGCGGCAAACGCAGCAGCCACGGTAAACCACAAGGCAAAGGCGGTTTCCGTCGTGATGAACGTCCAGCCCAGAACAAGTCATTTGGTGAGCGCGTTGCCCGTGAAGGTAATCGTGACGGCCAACGTGATGCACAAGCGAACAAGCCACGTGCGCCTCGCGTCATGGAGCAAAAGCAAGACAAAGAAGTCAACGGTAACAGCAAGAGTTATAACAAAGATACCGACTTTCAGTTTGCACGCGCATTGGCTGATGAATTTGGTCAACGTCGTCCACGCCCAACTGGCAGCAACCAAGAGCGTTTTGGCAATCCGACCGCCAACCGTGGCAATAACAAACCACGTCCGGCAGGCAAGTCATTTGGCGACAATGGTGGTGCCAAGCGTCCTCGTTCATTTGCCTAAGACGCGCCTATGTCTGAGCAAACCATAGTAGATTTTCGAACGCTCGGCTTAGCCGAGCCGCTGTTAAAAGCGATTGATGACTCTGGCTACACCACGCCTACGCCTATCCAGGCGCAGGCGATTCCACTCGCCCTGCAAGGCAGGGACTTGATGGCAGGTGCACAAACCGGGACCGGCAAAACAGCAGCGTTTTCGCTGCCTATTTTGCATACCCTGTTACCACTTGCCAGCACGAGCACCTCGCCAGCCAAGCACCCCATCCGGGCGTTAGTGCTGGCGCCAACGCGTGAGCTGGCTATCCAGGTATATGACAACATCAAAACTTATGCCAAGCACACTCCATTGCGTAGCTTGGTGGTGTATGGTGGTGTAGACATCAAAACCCAAACGCCTATCCTGAAAACCGGCGTGGAAATTTTGGTCGCTACCCCAGGTCGCCTACTGGACCATGTTGAGCAAAAAACGTTGTCGTTAAGTCAGGTGCAGTTTTTGGTCCTGGACGAAGCCGATCGCATGCTGGACATGGGCTTTATGCCGGATTTAAAACGTATTTTGGCGCTATTACCCAAGCAGCGCCAAAACCTCATGTTCTCAGCAACGTTTTCTGATGAAATCAAAAAACTGGCCGATGCGTTTTTAAATAATCCTACCTTGATCGAAGTCGCACGCAGCAACGCGACCAATGACAATGTGGAGCAAAAAGCCTATCTGGTGAATAGCGATCAGAAGCAGCGCTTTTTGGTGCAGTTGCTAAAACAATATGCCAACCAGCAAGTGATTGTATTCACAAAAACCAAGCTCTCCGCCAGCAAGCTGGCACGTGCGCTGGAACGTGACCAGATTCCGTGTAGCGCCATTCATGGGGATAAAACGCAAAAAGAACGGATTGAAGCACTGGATGCGTTTAAGGCAGGCACCATTAGCGCGCTTGTCGCCACCGATGTTGCGGCACGCGGTCTGGATATCACCGACTTACCATTGGTGATTAACTATGAAATTTCGACGGCACCGGAAGACTATGTGCACCGTATTGGCCGCACAGGCCGTGCAGGTGCCAAAGGGATTGCCATCTCACTGATTGACGAAGATGAAACCAAATACTTCGACGAGATTGAGAAGTTGATCAAAAAGCAGATTCCAAAAGAAAAAGCCACGATCAACACCAGTACTAGTCGTCCACGCACGTCGAACGCTAAAGCCGCGCGCGCGGATGATGGCTGGTTCCAGCAACCGTATCAGCCAACGACGACAGCCGCAGCACCGAAACAAGTGCCTGCCAAGTCATCGACAAGCAAGCGCAAGGTCGTTGCCGCGTTGTTGGGTGGCTTTGGTTTTAAAGCCACGCCACAAGCACGCCACCAGGCCAAGCGTGGCGCCGCTAAACCGCGACAGCCAGCTGAAGGCAATGCACTTGCTGAAGCCGATAGCATAGAAAGCGTCAGTATTCAGGCGTAAAAAAGCCCCGTTCGCGGGGCTTTTTCTTTGCTGTGATGGTTGCGGGAAATTAAGCGGGCTTAGCCTTCGCGATTGCGCATAAAGTCAGCCACACCATACAGCTGATTGGCCAGATGCTTCATCAGCGACTCTTCAAACTGCAAGGTATGCATGGCTTTAATCATGCAGTACATCCATTGGTCACGCGCGGATTCATCAATCGGAAATGGCATATGCCGTGCGCGCAAACGCGGATGCCCATAACGCTCAATATATAACTGCGGCCCGCCAGTCCAGCCCATCAAAAACATAAACAGCTTTTCGCGCGCTTCGGTTAAATCGGGCTGATGAATGGCGCGTAAATCAGCGGCTTTAGGATCAGTATCCATGGTGTCGTAAAACGTCTCAACCAAGTTGCGGATGGTCTCGGCACCCTTTTCTGCCCCACCCAGCCAGTCAAATAAGGATTGCTTGGCCGCGTTAGGCTCTTGTATCTCTATTGCCATCTTGCGTTAACCTGAAACCTTTGGCGTCACCAAAGCGGCAGCCTGCTTGGCCAATTCACGTGCAGCGTCAGTACTCTCTGCCGTCGCAAGAGCAACACCCATGCGGCGACGCACAAATGACTCTGGTTTGCCAAACAGACGGACTTCGCTATTGGGCACAGACATCGCGGCCTCCAGACCGTGATACTCGAGCGCTTGCGCATCTGCGCCGCCATAGATGACAGCACTGGCACCCGCTTCACGTTGCGCCACATCTACTGGCAAGCCAAGAATGGCGCGTGCGTGCAACTCAAACTCATTCAGGCGCTGGGTGCACATGGTCACCATACCAGTATCATGAGGGCGTGGGCTCACCTCAGAAAACCAGACCTGCTCGCCTTTGACAAACAGTTCTACGCCAAACAAGCCTTGGCCACCAAGTGCATCCGTCACCTTTTTGGCAACATCTTGCGCATTTTTTAATGCTTGTGGATGCATGGCCTGTGGTTGCCAGCTCTCGACATAATCGCCCTGCTTTTGCACATGGCCAATCGGCGCACAAAAGTGTGTTTCGATCTGGCCGGAGACATTCTTGGCACGCACCGTCAGTAAGGTAATTTCATAATCAAAATCAATCTGGCCTTCAACAATCACCACGCCCTGATTCACGCGGCCACCACTGGCCGCATATTCCCAGGCGGCTTTGACTTCAGAAGCCTGTGTAATGCGCGATTGGCCCTTGCCAGATGAGGACATGGTCGGTTTGATAAAACACGGATAAGCAATGCCAGCATCAATCGCCGCCTGCAACTCAGCCTCGGAGCGTGCGAAAGCATAAGGCGATGTGGGCAACCCTAATTCTTCAGCCGCCAAGCGACGGATACCTTCACGATTCATGGTCAGCTGCACTGCGCGCACAGTAGGCACGACCGTCACGCCCGTGGCTTCAATCTCAGCCAGCGCCTCAGTATTCAAGGCCTCGATCTCCGGCACGATATAATGTGGCTTTACCTGATCAACCAAGGCTTTTAACGCCGTGGCATCGGTCATATCAATCGCATAAGCATGATGCGCCACCTGATGACCAGGTGCGTCTTGATAGCGGTCCACGGCAATGACTTCTACCCCCAAACGCTGCAAGGCAATAATCACCTCTTTACCAAGCTCACCACTGCCTAACAACATGACTTTGGTCGCATTTGCGCTCAACGGGGTACCAATCATTTTTAGCTCCACTGTAAAAACGCAATGATACCATGCGCGATTTGGCTGGCGCCTGATCACGGTTGATTTATGTCGGGATTCATCTTGATATAAAACAAAAAACCCCTCGACAATCCGAAGGGCTTAAGGGGACTTCAAATCATAAAACTCATACCGAAATGCCATGCTTATCCATACGGTAACGCATGGTCATTCTGGTAATCCCCAACAGCCTGGCGGCTTTAGAGACATTATGGCGTGATTGCTCGAGTGCATTGAGCAACATGGCTTTTTCGGCATCATCCAGCGTCACTTGTGCCTCGCCCTGCATGGACGCGCTAGGATTCACCACGGCGATCTGCGGCAACCCCAAATCATGCTCGGAAATCATCGCCTGCGTGCACATTAAAACAGCGCGACTGATTTGATGGCGCATTTCACGCACATTGCCAGGCCAGTGATAACTTTGTATCGCCATCAGCGCCATCGCACTAAACTCATGGTGTGGCAAGGCATAACGCTTTTCTGTCATTTGCCTGAAGTAGTTGGCCAGCAGCAGTACGTCCTGGCCACGGTCACGCAATGGTGGCATCTGCATGGTGATGACATTTAAACGGTAATACAGATCTGAGCGAAAACGTCCTTCACTCGACATCTGGTACAAATCACGGTTAGTCGCTGCAATAATTCGCGCCTGCACTGGGCGTTCTTTGGTGGAGCCCAGACGGCGCACCATTCTGCGCTCCAGCACATTCAGCAACTTCGCTTGCAAGCCTAACGGCAATTCGCCGATTTCATCTAAAAATAAGGTGCCATCTTCAGCAGACTCAATCAACCCCGGACGGGAAGCCACAGCATTGGTGAACGCGCCCTTCTCATGGCCAAACAACTCACTTTCAATGAGCTCTGCCGGCAACGAGGCACAATCGACATGCACAAACGGCTTGTCATGATTGGCGCAACTGGCGTGCAAATAGCGCGCCACCACATCTTTACCGGTGCCGGTTTCGCCGGTGATTAAAACCGTTGGTTGTACCGCGTCACTGAGTGCGCTCAGTTGTGCAATACGGGTAATTTGCTGCCGCACGCTTTGCATGGCGGCACTCTCACCAATCAACTGCACAGACTCATTCACGATAGTATCGCGTTGCCTGGAGTAGTCGAGGCTGGTTTGCAGATCGGTGGTTTTCTCATTTTTTTGAATAATGAGCAGTAATTCTTCAAGATCAATGGGTTTTTTTAAATAGTCAATCGCCCCCATCTTGATCGCATTGACCGCATCGGTCACATCGCCAAAAGCGGTCATGACGATGGTATTGATGTTCTTGGCAACAAAGTCTGCCAATAAATCCAGGCCATTACCATCGGGCAGGCGCATATCCAGCAGCGCCATATCCGGTTCAAATTGTTTGACCAGCAACCTGGCATCATGCAAAGACTCTGCGTGCTCACACTCAAACCCGGCCTTTTGCAGGCGCTTAACCACCGCCTTGGCAAACAGCACCTCGTCTTCTACCAACAAGATTTTTTTCTTGAAGGGTAAAAAAACCGATTTATCCGTGGATGATGAAAGTTGTGAAAGCACGCGTCGTCCTTAATGATTATTATTTAGTCACGGTCGTAACTGGCTAAAGATGGTTTAGCACCGAACTCGTAACGGAAGCCCAACCAGCCCGCACGAGGCGCGCCTATCATCAGCAATTTGGAAGGCTCCTCATTGCCTGAGAACTGACCCCCCTCAATCCAGTTTTCACCTAGCAAACCACCAGTCGCATATTCTTTATCGAAAATATTGATGGCTTTAGCAAAAAACTGCCAACCACTGTTGCCAAAACGGTAACGGGTATCGATGTTAACGATGGTGAAGCCACCGACTTTGCCAGAGTCCTGTACATGCTCGTCATCGCCATCATTGGCGCGATGCTTGTTGTTCTCGTTACCGCGCACATACACGTCTGAATAAGTATTGATGTTACTGCCGACAGTCCATTGCGAGGTCACCTGGTATTGCAAGCGCAATTTCAAGGCATGCTCAGGCAAGTTAGGCAGACGATCGCCTTTGCTGACCTGAATCGCCGTGCCATCAGAAGACGAATTCACCTCATTGGTAATTTCAAAAGGTGTTTGGTAAGTCGCGCGCACAAAGCTATAGCCCACGTTCCATGACAAATCACCTGTTACGCCGTTCAAACCAGCATCCAGGCCCACACGACGGGTTTTACCCACGTTATCAAAATAGCCCATGCCATTAGTCGCATTCGTCGCAATAAACTGAATATCGTCATGGTTTTCAGTACGATATACCGCCGTAGACCAGCGGATATTGTCAGTTAACTGGCCACGCGCACCCACTTCAAAGGTTTTGGCTACCACTTTTTTCAATGGAGGATCTCCTGCCATCGCATTCGGTAACTTGCACGGTACTGCCGGGTTTGCACAGCCCAACTCCATAGACGTCGGTGCACGCATGCCCTCGTTATAGCTACCGTACATGGTCAGCGCCTGAGTTGGCGTAAAGTTCAAGCCAACCGCAGGGTTAAGACGGTTAAAACTATGATCGCCAGACAGTGTCTCCGGGTTGGTCACATCCGGAATCAGGCGGTCACGGTTTTCAACCTTGATATGGTTGTAGCGGCCAGACATGGTTAAGTGCCATTGATCAGTCAAAGACAAGGTATCGGTCACAAATGCACCCCAACTGGTGGTTCTGCCATTGAGTTTCACTGCGGCTTCATCGCTCAACTCACCCAACGCATCTACACCACGTGAAGCGTTAATCAAGCCATATTCGGTAGACTGTGAGAATTTGATTTTTGAAAAATCATAGCCACCGCCCACAATTAACTGGTTTTTCTTTTCAAACAAAGGCTGGTTAAAAGTCAACTGGGTATTAAAGCCATGCCCTCTCTGGCGAGTATTACTGCGGTTCAAAGCACCAGAACAGTTTTCCTCGGAGTTATTGCCTGCCTGACAATCTGCGAGCGCTGTCGCCAATTCTGCACTGTCGACTTCACCATCAGCGTTCAGGTCTAATGCACCCGAGCCGTTGAAATCATCATTCACATCACCGTTCAAGGTTTTGCGGTTAGATTGGCGGAAATACACATTACCGGTTAACTGCACGTCGTCGTTAAACCAGTGGCTGCCGTTCAAATTCAAGAAATTCATGCTGTTTTTGGTTTGGTCCGGACGCGTATTGATACTACTGCGGCCAAAATCCTGAATCAGTTCTTTTTGAACCAGACCGTTACCAATCATATTGTTATCGGCGCCGGTATAGCTTAACTCCAGGCGTGTGGTCTCATTTTGCCAGCCCACTTTGCCAAACAATTGTTTGACCGTGCTTGGTGAGTAATCACGCCAGCCATCTTCGTCAAAATAGTTGCCAGAAATAAAGTAATCGACTGAGTTATCTTCTGACACCCCACCAAACTCCGCAGAAGTGTTTTTGCGGCCCCATGAACCAAAGCTCGTTTCAATCGCGCCACCTTTGTGGGTACGGCCATTTTTTGTCGTGACAGACAAAGCGCCCCCCAGTGTGTTCAAGCCAAAAACCGGGTTAGAGCCAGGAATCAAGTTCATGTTTGCAATCGCATTCACCGGAATCAGATCCCAGTTAACCACATCACCAAACGGTTCATTCACGCGGACGCCATCTACAAACACAGACAAGCCTTGTGGTGTGCCTAGCAATGGCGACGCAGTAAAGCCACGGAACAACACATCAGGTTGAAACGGGTTATTCTGTGACTCATTGACACTGACCCCCACCATATTGTTATTCATAAAATCAGCAATCGTATTGCTATGTTGATTCACGATCTCTTTACCCTTAGCCGACTGTACGTTGGCAGGCACTTTTTCTAATGGCAACCCCACGCCAGGCAGTGGCGTAGTGCCTACGACCTCAACCTTTTGCAATTTCACCTCTTCTGCTTGAACCGTCATCGCTTGCGCCGCATACGCAGACACAATCGCCAGCAGCAATGGCTTGATAGTATTTTTATTCATATCGTGTGATCCTTTTTCCCGAGAATACTTTTATTGAATATCTGTAGTGATTTAAAAGTACTTCTTAGCAGCAAAAAACGTTCCGCTTATGCCGTGCAAAAAAAGATCATTGAAATCAATCAACTAATATTTTTATGGTGGATATAAACCATAAAATTGGCTTAATACAACCAATTTTATGGTTTATATTGGTTTATTACAACCACATTTGAATCAGAGAGGATGCAGGAAAATTTCGAGGCCGTAAGCGTTACGGCCGGGACGCCAGGCTTCATCGACTGCGAGCGCAGCCAAAGCCACCAGTGTTTGTGAGGCAGTGGGTTGTGTGGTTGTGACTTGCACCACAGGGTAAAAAGCACGTTGCCACGGAGGCACGGCCAGCATTTGAAAAATGACTTTTAACTCACGTCTTGGGCGTTTGGCATCAGGCTGCAAGACTTCGCCACCAGTGCGTGGCGTAACTAATAGCTGAATACCGTCAGCCAATGGAATCGGCTGTCCGTAGCGCTTGTTAAGGGTAATAGCCGCCGGGGATATGCCTAACCTGGCAAGAGCGATGCCACGGCCTTTGCTGACTTTGAACTGCACTTGCCAGTCGCCCCAGATTTGCGTTTGCTGACCTTGCCAGATGAGTGGCGTGTTTGGCAGTGCCGCGGGCTTGGCAACGCAATACAGGCGGCCCTGATAATGATGCAAATAAGCCTTGTGGTTGGCTGCCTGGCCTTGTAAAGGCAGATGCAAATAACGATGCGGCTTGACCGAGGATAGCTGTTTCCAGTAATCCTGCAGTTGCTCGGTATTTGGCATGCGACATTGACGCTGCTGAAACCAGAAGCGTAACAGGTTTTTTGCGCGTACATCGCCCAGCGTGTGCAGGTGAGAAATGTCTATCGACTGCCCCAACCACTCTTCCCGCACGTCGCATTGCAATAAGTCTTGCTGTGCCAGGGTATCCAGCAACATCTGCGCGTCTGCCAGATGGCTGGCACTCCGCAGCAAGGCCTGATCGAGTTGTGGATAACGCTCACGCAACACAGGCATGGCGCGCTGCCGCATAAAATTGCGGTCATAGCGAATGTCGGCGTTACTTTCGTCCTCTACCCACGTTAACTGCTGCGCTGCGGCATATTGCAACAGCTCAGCTTTAGCTACACCGAGCAACGGCCTGAGCAATAAGCGCTCAGCATCCCAATGCCCCATGGCACTCAAGCCTTTCACACCGGCACCGCGCACCAGTTGTAACAACAGGGTTTCTGCCTGATCTTGCATATGATGCGCCGTGACAATCGCATCTGCGCCCACTTGCTGGCGCACCTGCTCTAACGCCGTGTAACGCGCATCGCGTGCGGCGGCTTCAACGCCCAAGCCGCTTTGCAAATCCACCTGCACTTTTTGGCTATAAAAGGGAATCTGTTTATTAAGACAAGCCTGCGCGCATTGTTGCAACCAGGTGTCTGCATGCGGGCTCAAGCCGTGGTGCACATGCATTGCTGATAAGGTAAACGGCCGTGATTGACTGAGCTGCGACAAGGTATGCAACAGCACGATGGAATCAACACCGCCACTAAGTGCCAGCAGCAAATGTGGCGGTGTCGTACGAGGCGTGTCGCCCCCAGCCAGAAAGGTCTCAATGACATTTTCTAACTGGGATAAAAAAGACATGCTATTTTTCACTGCTGGATTTAAATTTACCGTAACTCATCAGACGCTGGTAACGCGACTCAAGCAGTTGCGGCACTTTTTTCGCCTGCAAGGTTTTGAGCTGCTGGCCAATCGCCTGGCCGACGCGCTCCATGACTTCTTCATAGTGACGATGTGCGCCACCCAATGGCTCGCTAATAATGTTATCCACCAGGCCTAAAGACTTCAGGCGGTCTGCAGTAATGCCCAGGGTTTCTGCAGCGTCAGGCGCCCTGCTGGCACTCTTCCACAAAATAGAGGCGCAGCCTTCAGGCGAGATCACGGAATAAGTTGAGTATTGCAGCATGTTTAAGTGATCCACCACGCCTAAGGCCAGTGCGCCGCCCGAACCACCTTCACCAATCACCACACCGATAATCGGTGTTTTCAACTCGGCCATCACATACAAGTTACGCGCAATCGCTTCGGATTGACCACGCTCTTCGGCGCCGATACCAGGATAAGCGCCAGGCGTATCAATAAAGGTAATAATCGGCAGGTGAAATTTTTCTGCCAGGCGGAATAAGCGCAAAGCTTTGCGGTAGCCCTCCGGACGCGGCATGCCAAAATTACGGTATTGGCGCTCTTTGATATCACGGCCTTTTTGATGGCCCATGACCATCACCGGGATACCTTTAAAACGGGCAATGCCGCCGACAATCGCCGGGTCATCCGCAAACGCACGGTCGCCGTGCAACTCTTGAAAATCAGTGAACAAGGCGCTGATGTAGTCAATAGTGTAAGGGCGTTGCGGGTGGCGGGCTACCTGCGAAATTTGCCAGGCGCTGAGATTTTGATAAGTATCTTGCAGTAACTTGGTGTTTTTCTTTTGCAGCAAGTCCAACTCTTTGGAAATATCCAGCGAGTCATGTTCATCGTGTGAAACTTGCAAAGCTTCAATACGCTTTTCGAGAGCCGCAATTGGCTGCTCAAAATCGAGATAAGTCAGTTTACTAGGCGTGAGACGTTTTGCACTCATAATGAATTCCAGTGTGAATTCTTAGAAAAAAAGTTTAGGCATTATAAAGGATTTTGACGTTTTCTTTTGACAACCAGCCCTGCAAATTCTGCAACAGGTCGTCATGGAGGACGACTTGCCAGTCATCGCCCAACATCAAGCTCACTTGCGCCGACTGGTTATGGTAGTCGACTTTAATCGGGCAGCGCTTCTGCTCTTCGCCTGCGTAGCGATATGGTGTCAGCACATTCATCAGGCGTTGCACATCAGAGCTGCCATTGCAGCTCAGCGTTAGCATTTGCGCAAAACGGTTACGGACTGCCGCTAAGTCATAGAGCTTTCTGGCGCTGACACGAATGCCCCCTGAGAACTCGTCATTGCTGATACGGCCTTCGACCACCAGCAATTGATCTTCTTTAATCCACGGCGCATGCTGCATCAGCAATTCTGAGCCAACGACCACATCGACGCGGCCCACGGCATCGTCAAGCGTCACAATCGCCATCTTGCCCCGTTGTGTCATCCGCACGCGCACGCCCATCACCACGCCCGCCAGCAGCTTGGGCTGGTCTTGCGGCGCGAGATCGCTGAGATTGCCTTTAATAAATGGCCCCAATTGCGATTTGTAGCTCAAGTAAGGGTGACCGCTGAGGTAAAAACCCAGCGCTACTTTCTCTTCCACCAAGGCCTGCTCGGGACTCCATGGCGGGATACCGGGCAGTGCGTGACGGGTTTCAACCACACCGCCAAACAGGCAGTCCTGCCCAGCGTGTGCAGCACTTTGCTCAGCCACACTAATTGCCGTATCCAACCCGGCCAGCAAGGCGGCACGGTTTGCCTCCAACTTATCAAAAGCGCCGGCACGAATCAGCGACTCGATCACACGCCGGTTCACTTTACGCAAATCCAGACGCTGACAAAAATCAAACAGATCCTTGAACGGTCCTTGTGCCTGACGTGAAGCCATGATCAACTCAATCGCGGCCAAGCCTGTACCTTTAATTGCGCCCAGCCCATATAACACTTGCTGCGCGCTCAGCGGCTTAAACTGGTACACACTGGCGTTGACATCCGGTGGCAACACTTCAACCTGATTCGCGCCGCAATCATCAAAAAACGTATGCACGTTGTCGGTGTTGTTCATGTCGGCCGACATGGTGGCGGCCAAAAATGCGGCCGGATAATGGGCCTTGAGATACGCGGTGTGATAGGCAACCAAGGCATAAGCAGCGGCGTGCGACTTGTTAAAACCATAACCAGCAAATTTTTCCAGCAAGTCAAACAAGTCGTTAGACTGCTGCAACGTTAGGCCATTTTTTTGTGCGCCTTCGTTAAAAATTTCGCGCTGCTGCACCATTTCTTCGGGCTTTTTCTTACCCATGGCGCGCCGCAGCAAGTCAGCGCCACCAAGACTATAGCCCGCCACCACCTGCGCGATCTGCATCACCTGCTCCTGATACACGGCGATACCGTAGGTTTCTTTCAGGATAGACTCAGTGGAGGCGTGCGGATATTCCACCCGCTGCGTCCCGTGTTTACGGCGACAGAAGTCAGGAATCAGGTCCATCGGGCCCGGGCGATACAAAGCAACCAGCGCAATAATATCTTCAAACAAGTCTGGCTTGGCCTGTTTGAGCATGTCCTTCATGCCACGCGATTCTAGCTGGAACACCGCTGTGGTATTGGCGGTTTTCAGTAGGTGGTAACTGCGTTTATCATCCAGCGGAATGGTTTCAAAACTCAGCGGCGGCAATTCTTCCTGCGCGCGCTGGGCATTGGCGTTTTCCAGCGCCATATTGAGGATAGTCAGCGTTCGCAAGCCCAAAAAGTCGAACTTGACCAGGCCGACGGCTTCCACGTCATCTTTGTCGTACTGGCTAACCAGGCTGTCACCATTGGGCTGGCAATAGACCGGCGAAAAATCAGAAATCTTACCAGGTGCAATCAACACGCCGCCAGCGTGCATGCCGATGTTACGCACCAGGCCTTCCAGGCGCAGCGCTAAAGAAAGTAATTCTGCGACCTCTTCCTCTTTTTCGCGTCGCTCTTGGAGTTGCGGCTCCTTTTCCAGCGCGCCTTCCAAGGTGATGCCCAATTCCATCGGAATCAGCTTGGCAATGCCATCCACGAAGTTAAACGGTAAATCCAGCACGCGGCCCACGTCACGAATCACCGCCTTCGCGGCCATGGTACCGAAGGTGGCGATCTGTGACACCGATGCCAAGCCATATTTATGCTTGACGTAATCGATGACGCGATCTCGTCCTTCCATACAGAAGTCAATATCAAAGTCGGGCATGGAGACCCGCTCAGGGTTTAAGAACCGCTCAAACAGCAGGTTGTATTTAAGCGGATCCAGGTCAGTAATGCCCAGGCTGTACGCCACCAGCGAGCCCGCACCAGACCCCCGCCCCGGCCCCACCGGCACACCGTTATTTTTGGCCCAGTTAATAAAATCCGCCACGATCAGAAAGTAGCCCGGGAACCCCATCTGCACAATAATGCCGCACTCGAATTGCAAGCGCTCTTCATATTCCTGACGCTTGGCTTCTCGCTGTTGCTCATCCGGATATAAATAGGCCAGGCGGTGCTCCAGGCCCAGTTTTGACTGTTCTACCAGGTACACATCCAGGCTTTCGCCGTTCGGCGTCGGAAAATCCGGCAAATAGTTTTTGCCGAGTGTGAGCATCAAGTTGCAGCGTTTGGCGATCTCTACTGAGTTTTGTAATGCCAGCGGCATATCAGCAAACAAGGCCTGCATCTCGGCCTGGCTTTTCACATACTGTGTGGCCACAAACTTGCGTGGACGGCGTTTATCTGCCAACACATAGCCCTCGGCAATGCAGGTGCGCGCTTCATGCGCCATGTAGTCATCTGCGGTTTGAAATTGCACCGGATGCGTCGCTACTACCGGTAGATCGAGCTGCTGTGCAAGCAGCACGGTCTGCTGGATTAATTGCTCCTGGGCATAGGCCTCTGGACTGCCCGCCGCGTGTACGCGCTGCACCTCAAGATAATAACGGCCGGCAAATACCTGTGCCCATTGCTGCGCATATTGCACGGCCATAGCCTGATTGCCCGCCTGCAAGGCCTGGCCAACATCACCTGCCGCGAACCCTGAGAGCACCAGCAAACCGGCATTTTTTTCTAGCAACCAGGCTGCTTTGATCTCTGCACGTTCACGGTACTGGTTTTCGAGATAAGCCCTAGAGAGTAATTCGCACAAATGGCGGTAACCTTGCGGGTTTTGCACCAGCAACAGCAAACGTTGTGGCTGATCGCGCTGTACGCTATTTTCAATCCAGACATCGCAACCCAGTATCGGCTTCAAGCCTTTGCCACGCGCGGCCTTATAGAACTTGACTGCGCCGAACAGGTTGGAGAGATCCGTCAGCGCAATGGCTGGCATGGCATCGTTTTTGGCGGCTTTGACATAGTCGTCAATGCGCACTGTGCCGTCCACAATGGAATACTCACTGTGACAGCGCAGATGAATAAATGCAGGTTGAATGGTGGGTATTTCAGGCGCTTCCATGGCCTTATTTTAACCGCCAACGCGGTTTTTTGTACCCATGACGGGTGCAAATAATCTGATTGACAGCGTTAAAAACCCAGATTCATCCACGCCAGCCATACTGGTTAACATGTGATAAAAAACTTAACCTGCAGTCGTTATGCTCTATGATGTCAGACGTTTTTGTGAATAGATCATCGATATGCCGAATGCCACTGCTTTACTGGACGACCCGATACTGGTTGAAGACGATTTGCCGGGCCTGGGGCAAACCTTACCCTTCTTTCAACTGGTCAACCACGACCTGGAAGACGTGTCATTGGAAGCGTTTCGCGGCCAGCGCAAAATCTTGCATTTTTTCCCTGGCATAGACACTGCCACCAGCGCCAACAGCGTCCGCACGCTGGACAGCCTGACAGCAAACTTACCCAACACGGTCATGCTGCATATTTCGCCAGACCTGCCCTTCACCATGACGCGTTTCTACGCGGCAGAAAACCTGTCTACTGGTATTCATCTCTCAACTATGCGTGGCCGCGACATGCTTAAAAACTATGGTGTGTTGATGATGACCAGCAAACTGGCGGGGTTGCCTGCACGCGTGCTGATGGTGGCCGACGAAAATGATCGCGTATTGCATGTCGAACTGGTCAAAGAATTAACCAGCGAACCAGACTATGCCGCCGCCCTGGCGGCACTGCAAAAGTGATTCCCTTACTTTTTATGTGGTTGATTGACATTGCCTGACACGTTAAAGTGTTCGTTTAATACTCATCAATCACGTTTTTGGAGAAGATTATGGCAAGCGTAACGCTTAAAGGTAACCCGGTCGCCGTTGGCGGTAAATTCTTGGCAGCAGGTGATGCTGCCCCAGCTTTTCAACTGGCAGATGCCAAACGCAACTTGGTTGGCTTGGATGCTTATGCTGGCAAGCGTAAAGTCCTCAACATTTTCCCTAGTATTGATACACCAACCTGCGCGACTTCAGTGCGCACCTTTAACAAAGAGGCCAGCAGCGTGAACAACACTGTTGTACTGTGTGTGTCTGCTGACTTGCCATTTGCACAAAGCCGTTTCTGCGGCGCAGAAGGCCTGGAAAACGTCGTCACCCTGTCTACTTTCCGTGATACGGCAAAATTTGCCACCGACTACGGTGTACTCATCACTGACAGCAGCCTGGCGGGCTTAACAGCACGTGCAGTGGTTGTGCTGGATGAAAACAATAAAGTGTTGCATAGCGAACTGGTAGGCGAGATTGCTGATGAGCCTAACTACGCGGCTGCATTGGCGGTATTGAAATAAGCAATTAGTAAGCAATAAAAAAGCCAGCAAATGCTGGCTTTTTTATTTAGCACAAAATGTGAGTTAAACGCGCTTGAACAACAGGCTGCCATTCGTGCCGCCGAAACCAAAGTTATTTTTCAGGGCATATTCAATCTGTAAATCACGTGCGGTATTCGCACAGTAATCCAGATCGCATTCTGGGTCCTGATTAAACAAGTTGATCGTCGGTGGTGAAATCTGGTTATAAATAGACAACACCGTAAAGACAGACTCCAAACCACCCGCACCACCCAATAAGTGCCCCGTCATAGACTTGGTAGAGTTCACTACCAGTTTATAAGCGTGATCTCCAAACGTGGCTTTAATCGCGTTGGTTTCATTGGTGTCACCCAACGGTGTCGACGTGCCATGCGCATTCATAAACTGCACCTGGTCAGGATTAACGCCTGCATTTTTCAGAGCGTTTACCATGGACCGGCGTGGACCATCCATATTTGGCGCGGTCATGTGATAGGCATCGGCACTTAAACCGTAACCAGCCACTTCAGCGTAAATTCTGGCACCACGGGCTTTGGCATGCTCATATTCTTCAAGCACCATCACGCCAGCACCTTCACCAATGACAAAGCCATCACGGTCTTTATCCCAGGGACGACTGGCGGTTGCCGGATCATCATTGCGATTAGACAAGGCTCTCGCAGAGGCAAAGCCACCCACGCTCAGTTCGGTGATCGCGGCTTCAGCGCCACCAGCCACCATCACGTCAGCATCACCGTATTCAATCATACGCGCAGCTTCACCAATGCTATGTGTGCCTGTGGTACAGGCCGTGACCACGGCGATATTCGGGCCTTTTAAGCCCAGCATGATCGACAGGTTGCCTGAAATCATATTGATAATGGTGCCAGGGATAAAGAATGGCGAAATCTTGCGAGGGCCACCTTCATCATAACTGTCGTTTGTGGACTCGATCAGGCCTAAACCACCAATGCCGGAGCCGATGGTGACGCCGATGCGCTCTGCATTGGCGTCAGTCACCTCCAGGCCGGAGTCGCGGAAGGCTTCCAACCCAGCGGCCAAGCCATACTGGATAAACGTATCCATACGACGGGCATCTTTGGCTGGAATAAAGTCTTCCGCGTTAAAGCCTTTCACTTCGCCTGCAATTTGCGAAGCGAATGGTGTGGGGTCAAATTTGGTGATGCGGGTAATGCCTGATTGACCAGCAACCAGATTGTCCCAAGCGGTTTGGGTACCAATCCCTACTGGAGACACCACGCCCAAGCCAGTTACTACTACTCTGCGTTTCGTCATAATATAGAAATCAGCCCTCTTGCGAGGGCTGATTGAAGAATGAAGTCAATGAATTACTTGAGGTTTGCGTTGACGTAATCAATCGCTTGCTGCACGGTTGTGATTTTTTCTGCTTCGTCGTCAGGAATTTCGCAATCGAATTCTTCTTCCAAAGCCATCACCAATTCTACGGTGTCCAGAGAATCTGCACCCAGATCATCCACGAAAGATGATGTGTTTTTAACGTCAGCTTCGTTTGCACCTAATTGTTCACAAACGATTTTCTTTACGCGTTGTTCGATGTCGGACATCTAAAATACCCCTTTGTTGATAAGTGTCATGTTCAGTAAACCGATATTCTAGCAAAACTTGCCCAGAATACCAAAGAAACTCTGTATTAAGCGCAATACATGCCGCCATTAACGTGGATGGTTTCACCTGTAATGTAGGCTGCGGCAGACGACGCCAGGAAAGCAACCGTGGCCGCAATTTCATCCACCTGGCCTAAACGGCCTACCGCAATGCGTTCCAGCATTTTGGCTTTGATCTCTTCTGGCAGCTCGGCAGTCATATCGGTTTCAATAAAGCCTGGCGCCACACAGTTCACCGTGATGCCACGGCTACCCACCTCTTGCGCCATCGATTTGGTAAAACCCGTCATACCAGCCTTGGCCGCCGCATAGTTAACTTGCCCAGCATTGCCCATATGGCCGACCACGCTAGAAATATTAATGATGCGACCTTGGCGCGCTTTCATCATCGGACGCAATACTGCCTGGCTCATGCGGAAAACCGACTTGAGATTAGTATTTAATACCGCATCCCAATCTTCATCTTTCATGCGCATCAACAAGGTATCTTTAGTAATGCCTGCATTGTTGACTAGGATGGAGACTTCACCATACTGTTCAGCAATCTGCTTTAAAACCGCTTCGATTTGCTCTGGCTGCGTCACATCCAGCGCTAGACCCACGCCGTTCACACCAGCGGCTTTCAAATGCGCAGTAATCGCCTCTGCGCCACTGGCGGAAGTGGCCGTCCCCACGACAAAAGCACCTTGTTTACCCAAGGCTTGCGCAATGGCAGCTCCAATCCCGCGGCTTGCGCCAGTCACCAATGCTACTTGCTGATTCGACATCATTATTCCCCTTGTTGTGCAACAAATGCTTGCACAGATTCATCATTCACCAGTGCGACACAGGTCATGTCGGCCACGATGCGCTTGGCTAAACCAGCCAGCACCTTGCCTGGACCACACTCTGCCGCAGCTAACACGTCTTGTGCGGCTAACTGCTGCACCGTCTCTACCCAGCGTACCGGGTTGTGCAATTGACGCACCAAAGCGTCTTTAATTTGCGCCGCATCGCTATACGCAGCCACATCGGCATTGTGTAACACTGGCACCACAGGCGCTTGCACGTCCACGTTCTGCAGGTATTCGCGCAACTTTTCGGCAGCAGGCTTCATCAAGTCACAGTGTGACGGCACGCTCACAGGCAACGGCAAGGCACGTTTAGCGCCTTTGGCTTTAGCTAACTCCATGCCCCGCTCAACAGCCGCCTTGTCACCTGCGATGACCACTTGACCTGGTGAGTTAAAGTTCACCGCCTGCACCACCTGGCCCTGCGCGGCTTCGGCGCACACGGCACGAACAGTCTCGTCATCCAGCCCTAAAATCGCAGCCATGGCGCCCTGACCTTCAGGCACCGCTTGCTGCATGACCTGGGCACGGAACTTGACCAGTGGTAACGCATCTGCAAATGAAATCGCATTGGCCGCTACCAGTGCGGTATATTCACCCAGACTGTGACCCGCCATCGCCGTTGGCAACTGGCCGCCCAGCGCCTGGTAAACACGCCAGGTAGCAACCCCTGCAGTGAGCATGATAGGCTGTGTGTTTTCGGTCAGGTTAATTTCATCGTTGGCCTCTGTCGCCATTTTCCAGAAATCGACACCCAACACCGCTGAGGCTTCATCAAAGGTTTGTTTAATAATGGCGTGGGCCTCAAGCCCCTGCATCATACCCACGGACTGTGAGCCCTGGCCTGGAAAGAAAAAAGCAAATGTAGACATAATTTTTGATCACGTATTGACTAAAACAATATGCAGGCCATCATTTATATGACGCCTGCACACAAAAAACTTCACGGCCGGGTATCAAGTAACGACTTAATACTTCACCAATGCAGAACCCCAGGTAAAGCCGCCACCAAACGCCTCCATCAGCAACAGATGCCCGCGCTGAATACGGCCATCACGCACCGCGGTGTCTAGCGCCAACGGAATAGAAGCCGCAGAAGTATTGCCATGCTGGTCCACGGTGACCACCACCTTCTCCATCGGCATATCCAACTTTTTGGCGGTGGCTTGCAAAATGCGGATATTGGCCTGATGCGGCACCAGCCAGTCGATGTCAGACTTTTGCATCTGGTTCGCAGCCAAGGTTTCATCCACAATCTGGTCCAGCGTATTGACCGCCATTTTAAACACAGCATTGCCTTCCATCACCACGGTGTCCGGGCCATCCTCTTTGCGCGGCACATGCAGATAGGTTTCATAATTGCCATCGGCATGGATATGAGTAGAGAGCACGCCAGGTTCTTCGCTGGCTTGTAAGATCACGGCCCCTGCGCCATCGCCCCACAAAATGCAATTGCTGCGGTCGCTGTAGTCGGTGATACGGGTAAAGGTATCGGCACCAATCACAAGCACATTGCGATATTGACCAGACTTGATAAATTGATGGGCAGTGGTCAACGCATACACAAAGCCGCTACAAACCGCTTGTATGTCAAACGCCGGGCAACCGCTAATGCCTAATTTGCGTTGCACCATAGTCGCTACACTCGGAAAAATCTTGTCCGGTGTGGTCGTTGCCACAATAATGAGGTCGATATCCTGCGCCTGAATGCCAGCGGCTTCGATGGCATGACGTGCGGCCTCGGTAGCCAGATCACTGGTGCGTTCATCCGTGACACGATGTCGCTGCTTAATACCGGTTCTGGCAAAGATCCACTCATCCGTGGTATCAACCATCTTTTCCAGTTCGGCGTTGGTTAAAATAGTGGGCGGCAGATAACTGCCAGTGCCTGCGATTCGTGCGTTAATCATTCGTACGATTATGCCTTAATTGGGTCAAATTAGCTAACTGAATGGGGCTCAGGAAGGCTCGGATGTGGTCAGGTGCTCGATCTCAAGCTGTGCCTGAATACGCTTTAACACGCCGCTCTGCGCCTCTTCCATCGCCACATGAATGGCATGATAAAAACCGACGCTATCCGCCCCACCATGGCTCTTCACGACAATGCCACGCAAGCCCAGAAAACTGGCGCCATTATAACGACGCGGATCCAGACGCTTTTTAAAAGCTTTTAATACCGGAAAAGCGCCCAGCGCCATGAGCTTAGTCAACCAGTTGCGCTTGAATTCCTGGGTCAAGAACTTGCCCATCATATGCGCCAAACCCTCAGTGGTTTTGAGCGCCACATTACCAACAAAGCCATCACACACCACCACATCGGTCGTGCCCTTGAAAATATCATCGCCTTCAACATTGCCGTAAAAATTCAAATGGCTGCCACGCAGCAATTCAGCTGCCTGCTTGGCCACTTCATTGCCTTTGATATCTTCAGAGCCAATATTGAGCAGGCCAACCGTAGGGTTAGGTTTATTGCTGATACAACTCACCACCATCGCACCCATAATGGCAAACTGATAGAGGTGTTCCGGCGTACAGTCAGCGTTAGCGCCCAAGTCGAGCATAAATGTGCTGCCATTTTCAGAAGGCAAGGTCGAGGCAATCGCCGGACGGTCGATCCCAGGCAAGGTTTTCAGCACAAAGCGCGCGGTCGCCATTAAGGCGCCGGTATTACCGGCGCTCACACAGGCTTGCGCCTCACCAGTTTTGACCATATTAATCGCCACGCGCATAGAAGAATCTTTTTTATTCTTCATTGCGCTTTGTGGCGATTCATCCATCAGCACCACTTCACTGGCGTGATGCACACGCAAACGCGGACCGGGTTGGACGTGTAAAGCTTTCAATTCCGCTTCAACCGCGTCTTGCAAGCCCACTAGAATAATATTGAGATTAGGATTTTCGTTCAAAATACGCACTGCCGCAGGCACCGTCACATGTGGACCGTGATCTCCCCCCATGGCATCAATGGCAATCACTACTTCTTGTGAATGCGCGTGTTGACCAGTTGTCATGTTATTTCCCAAATTTACCTTTCTGAAACTGCTTTGCTATCGAACCTCAGCAGCTTGCATTAGAAAAGTAGAGGCTTACGCCAGATACACAAACGCCGCGCATTTTACTGCGCGGCGTGTTTTAAAGCTTGACGCTTTAATGCAGCGATTATTCGCCTTTTGCTGGCATCACTTTACGGCCACGGTAAAAACCGTTTGGGCTCACGTGATGACGCAAATGTACTTCACCAGTCGTTGGCTCAATTGCCAAAGGTGGGTTAGTCAAAAAGTCGTGGGAGCGGTGCATACCACGCTTGGACGGTGTCTTTTTGTTTTGCTGAACTGCCATTTAAATACTCCAAAATCAAACCGCCGCACCTCAGAGAATGAAGTTAAAGGGCAGTTGTAAATAAACTTAGAATGCTACCTAATCCGCAATTATAAAATATTCCAGAGACAACTGCAAATAAATCCTGCAAATATCGCTTTTAATTTGGTTTTTTGCATGTGCATGTTTGCAAACAAGTCCTACTTATCCAGCTTTAACTGCTTGAGCGCCGCAAAAGGATTAGGCTTTTCACCGGCAGATTGCTGCAAACTGACACACGCGTCCTCATGCATGACCGCAATCGGCAAGGCCATCAGCAACTCATCCTCAACCAGTGACTCTATGGTGGTTTCTCCATCTTCTTCCAGCCAATCAACCTGCTCATCTTCAAGCAACGCTTCTGGCGGTTCATCGCACAGTGCAAATTCAAATTGCAAATCCAGCGTCTGCGGCAGTGGCGCAAAACAGCGCTGACACACCAACGGCAAGTCAGACTGCACATCCAATGACAACATCGGCAAAGCAGTCTCACTAAAAAAACGAGACGGCAACCCCTGTAACTGATAATGCACGCGCAATGCAGACAAAGCAGCGGCATCGGATACGCCCAGGGCCAGCAATGCCTCACGCAAGCGCGGCAAGGATGAAAGCGTTAACTCACCTTCTGTGTCTTTCTGCTGCCGGGCCAGCTCCTCAAATCGCGTCATAAGCAACCAAAACTCTTAATAAACAATCTTCACACTATAACAAACTCAGCCTCTCTTGACGACCTGCGGCATGCCAGCCACAGCCAAAAATGACGCCCTACTTTTTAAGACCACGGTTTGTTGTTATAATGATGTCGCATCACGCGGCGCTCTTTTCATGAGCGCGCTCATGGTGCCGGTTTGCATAATCGGCCATCCGTTCAGACGGCCTTATTGCTGCAAAACCACAACCAAATCAACTCAAAGCGTTTTAAATACAAGTAGTTGCTAATTAAATAAACGGTTGAGTTACTAAAAGACTCTGTCCTTTTTTCTTGCTTTAAGGGTAATGTGTGTTTAAGAAAATTTTAGTCGCGAATCGCGGTGAAATTGCGGTACGCATTGTGCGCGCCTGCTCGGAAATGGGTATCAAATCTGTGGCCATTTACGCGGATGCTGACCGTCATGCCTTACATGTTAAAAAGGCTGACGAAGCTTACAACATTGGTTCTGACCCAGTCGCAGGCTACCTGAACGCACACAATATAGTGAATATCGCGGTGGCTGCCGGCTGTGATGCCTTGCACCCTGGCTATGGCTTTTTGTCTGAAAATCCAGAGTTGGCCGAAGTTTGTTCCCGTCGCGGCATCAAGTTCATCGGCCCTGAAGCCGACGTCATTCGCCAGATGGGTGACAAGATTCAGGCGCGTAACGCCATGATCAATGCCGGTATCCCTTGTGTGCCAGGCAGTGATGGCAACCTAGAGTCCCTAGAAGCCGCCGTGGTATTGGCCAATAAAATTGGCTATCCGGTGATGCTGAAAGCCACTAACGGTGGTGGTGGTCGCGGTATTCGCCGTTGCGATAGCGAAAAAGAGTTGTTAAGCAACTATGACCGTGTCATTTCTGAAGCCAGCAAAGCCTTTGGTAAACCAGAAGTCTTCCTCGAAAAATGCGTGGTCCATCCGCGCCATATCGAAGTGCAGATTCTGGCCGATGCACATGGCAACGTGATCCATCTGTTTGAGCGCGATTGTTCTATCCAGCGCCGCAACCAGAAGCTGATTGAAATCGCTCCTTCACCACAACTTTCCCAAGCACAGCGTGACTATATTGGTGGCCTGGGTGTCAAGGCAGCTAAAGCGGTTGGCTATGAAAATGCGGGCACAGTCGAATTTTTACTCGACTCCGACAACAATTTTTACTTCATGGAAATGAACACCCGCTTGCAGGTGGAACATACCGTGACTGAAACCATTACTGGCGTTGATATCGTCCAGCAGCAGATTCGCGTCGCGGCTGGCCTGCCATTGCAATACAAGCAAAGCGAAATCGCCTTCCGTGGCTTTGCGATGGAATACCGTATCAATGCTGAAGATCCGCAAAAAGACTTTTTGCCCAGCTTTGGTAAGATTACACGCTACTACGCGCCGGGTGGCCCTGGCGTTCGTATGGACGCGGCCATTTACAGCGGCTATGTGATTCCACCTTACTACGACTCCATGTGTGCCAAGCTCACTGTTTGGGCATTGGACTGGGAGGGTGTGATTGAGCGCGGTCGCCGTGCGCTGAATGACATGGTAGTTTATGGCGTCAAAACAACGATTCCTTACTACCAGCAGATCATGTTACACCCTGACTTTAGGGCGGCTGACTTCAACACCAGCTTTGTAGAGCAACACCCGGAGCTGACCGAGTATGACGTCGGACTCCCAAAAGAACTGATGGCCGCAGCGATCGCTGCCGCGATTGCAGCCCACGAAGGCATTTGATTAACCGTATTGCAGATATTAATTAGATCGATAAGATTATGAGCAAAATACATGTCACCGAACTCGTTTTAAGAGATGGCCATCAATCCCTGATCGCGACGCGCATGCGTACCGAAGATATGCTGCCGATTGCCAGCAAACTGGATGAAATTGGTTTCTGGTCACTGGAAGCCTGGGGCGGTGCCACCTTTGACGCCTGCGTGCGCTTTTTGAAAGAAGACCCTTGGGAGCGCCTGCGCAGCCTGCGTAAGGCTTTGCCTAATACGCCGATCAATATGCTGTTGCGCGGCCAGAACTTGCTAGGCTACCGTCATTATTCAGACGATGTGGTGCATGCGTTTGTGAAACAAGCCGCAGACACAGGCGTCGATGTCTTCCGCATTTTTGATGCGATGAACGACATCCGCAACCTGAAAACAGCGATTGAAGCCGTTAAATCAGTGAAAAAACACGCCATCGGCACCTTATCTTTCACTACCAGTCCTGTGCATAACGTGGCTTACTTCGTCAATATGGCGAAAGAGCTCGAAGCGCTGGGCTGCGACAGCATCGGCGTGAAAGACATGGCTGGTTTGCTGACGCCGACCATGGCGGGTGAACTGGTTAAAGCATTAAAAGCCGCGGTGAGCTTGCCTATCCACATGCATAGCCACGCCACTTCAGGCTTGGCCAGCATGGTCATGCTCAAAAGCGTGGAAAACGGTGTTGATATTATCGACACCTGTAACTCCTCATTCTCTGAAGGCGCGAGCCATCCAACCACCGAGAGCCTGGTTGCCGCTTTAAAAGGCACTGAGTACGACACCGGCCTCGACTTAGGCAAACTGCAGGAAATCACTGCCTACTTTAAAGAAGTACGCAAAAAATACTGGCAGTTTGAGAGCGAGTTCACCGGTGTGGATACGCGCGTGCTGGTTAACCAGGTTCCGGGTGGCATGATTTCCAATCTGTCTAACCAGTTAAAAGAACAAGGCGCGCTCAACCGTATGGATGAAGTGCTGGCCGAAATTCCTCGCGTACGCCAGGACTTGGGCTATCCTCCGTTGGTGACACCAACCTCACAAATCGTCGGCACCCAGGCGGTGTTAAACGTGTTGACCGGTGGCCGTTACAAGTCCATCACCAACGAAGTGAAAAACTACCTGTTGGGTCAATATGGTAAAGCGCCAGCGGCGGTGAATGCAGACGTACGTAAGCAGGCGGTTGGCGATGCTGAAGTGATTACCTGCCGCCCGGCTGATTTGTTGCAACCAGAAATGGTCAGATTGCAGTCTGAGGCCGAGCGTTTTGCCAACAACGAACAAGACGTACTCACATACGCTATGTTCCCGGATATTGGCCAAACCTTCTTGCAGGAGCGCAATGCGGGCTCGTTGAAACCAGAGCCTTTGTTGAGCAAAGATGCAGTCACGCAACAAACGGCTGCGGCCCGCTACGCGCCTAATGAGTTCAATATCACACTGCACGGTGAAACCTATCATATCAAACTGACTGGTAGCGGCCATGCCGGTGAAGAGCGCAAGCCATATTACGTCAAAGTGGATGGCATCTCAGAAGAAGTGTTTGTAGAAACACTCAACGAGATGGAAGTCAGCGGCGGCGGTAATAATGGCGCAAGTGGTGGCAAGAAAAAAGCGGCTGTTGCCGCCAGTGGTCGCCCGCGCCCTAGCCACCCAGGTTGTGTGACCACGGCCATGCCAGGCACTATCGTGACCGTCAAAGTCAATGTCGGTGACAAAGTGAATGCAGGCGATGGTGTGCTGGTCATTGAAGCCATGAAAATGGAAAACGAAATCCAGGCCAGTAAATCAGGCACCGTAGTGGCTATCCATGTTGCCAAAGGTGATAATGTCACTCCAGACGAATCACTGATTGAAATTCAACCGGAATAATGCAGATAGACAAAAATCCCTGAAGCAATTCAGGGATTTTTGCTTTTACCCATGACAACCCCCCTCATCCTCGCCTCATCTTCACGTTATCGCCGCGAAGTGCTGCAAAAGCTACATTTGCCGTTTGAATGCATTTCACCTGACATTGACGAAACACCGTTGCCAGATGAAAACCCTGCGCAAACCTCGTTAAGGCTAGCCGAAGCCAAAGCACGCAAAGTGGCAGAGAGCCAAGCGCATGCGCTGATTATCGGTTGCGATCAGGTGGCTACGGTCGATGGCTTGCAGATCGGCAAACCTGGCAATCACGAAAATGCGGTCAAGCAATTGACCACGCTCAGCGGCAAAGAAGTGATTTTTCATAGCGCGCTGTGTTTGTACGATAGCCGTCATCAGCACATGCAATCGACCATCGTGCCTTATTTTGTAAAATTTAAGACACTGAGCCTAGCCCAGATTGATAGCTATCTGCGGCTGGAACAGCCCTACGACTGCGCGGGCAGCGCCAAATCTGAGGGCATGGGCATTGCCCTGCTCGACTATATGCGCGGAGACGACCCTAACGCATTGATAGGCTTACCATTGATTGCACTGGTCAATATGCTGCAACAAGCGGGCATCGATGTATTATCACACTCACCAACCTAACGCAGACTCACAGACACGTTAACTTTTGAACGGCTGTTGCGTTATGTGGGTCTCAAGTGCAAGCACTTAATAACAACGAGAGGATCACCCATGCGACTCAGCTCCCTGCTGTTTTTTTCTTTAGGTAGTGTTTCACTGTGCAGTCCGTCCATCGCACAAGCAGAATCTGCCACGGTTAGCCCGCAATCTGACCAAACCAGTATGGCCGTGACCATTTATAACGAAGATCTGGCATTGGTGAAAGACAGCCGTAAACTCCACTTGAATCCGGGCTTGTCTGCCCTGTCATTCCGTGATGTCAGCGCTCAGATCAAGTCAGAAACCGCCTTGCTGCGCAGCCTGCTGCCCAATAGCAACTTGCAGGTGCTGGAGCAAAACTTCGACTTTGACCTGCTCACCCCGCAAAAACTGCTGGAGAAAAACGTAGGCCAGCAAGTGACGATTATCCGCACCAACCCCAGCACAGGCGCTGAGACAGAAGAAACCGCCACCGTGCTGTCTGCACAAGATGGCGTGGTGCTCAAAATCGGCAACCGCATTGAAACAGGTATTCCAGGCCGCATCGCTTACCCTAACGTGCCCGGCCAGCTCAAAGACCGCCCCACCTTGACCACGCAAGTGCAATACAAGGGTGCTGAACAAAGCAACTTGGAGCTCAGCTACCTCACCGGCGGCCTGCAATGGAAAGCCGACTACGTGGCCGAACTCAGCAGTAAAGAAGACGCCATTGACCTCTCAGGCTGGGTCACACTCACCAACACCAGCGGTAGCGCCTATCCTAACGCCAAAGTGCAACTGGTGGCAGGCGACGTCAACCGCGTGCGTGAAGTGATTCACCCCAAAACCATGATGATGCGCAGTGAAGCCATGGTGGCCGATGTGGCGATGCCTAGCGAGCAAGGCTTGCTCGAGTACCACTTATATACACTGCCACGCACCACCACCATTGCCGAAAACCAAACCAAACAAGTGGCACTGCTCTCCGCACAGCATATCCCGGCGCGTAAAGAGCTGGTGCTCAGTGGTGCAGACTATTATTACCAAGGCGCTTATCGTGATATTGAGAAAAAGCAAAAAGTGCAGGTATTTGTAGAGTTTGAAAACAAAGAAAGCAGCAAGTTAGGTATCCCGCTGCCAAAAGGCACCATGCGTGTGTATAAAAAAGACAACGATGGTACGGCGCAATTTGTCGGTGAAGACCAGATTGACCACACGCCTAAAAACGATAGCGTACGCCTCAAACTCGGCAACGCGTTTGATGTAACCGCAGACCGCGTACAAACCGACTTTAAAAACCTGGGCAAACCCAGTCAGGCGCCGTTGTATGAAAGCGCTTATGCCATTACCTTGCATAACGGCAAAAAAGAAGCCGTAACGGTCACGTTGCAAGAGCCGCTCAATGGCGACTGGAAAATACTTAATGAATCTCAGCCACACAAAAAAACCAGTGCACACCAAGCCACCTGGCAAGTCAATGTGCCTGCTGAAAGTGATGTGACACTCAAATACCGTGTGCAAGTGAAGTATTAAGCCCGCAGCACCCATCGCACGACAAAAAAGCATTCTTGCAAAAGAATGCTTTTTTTATGCGCCAGCGTGGGATAATCCAGTTTTTACAATAAACCGAATACTATGGCCACTGGTACCTTATTCTTTATCCCTGCCCCACTCGCTGAAGGCACCACGCCACAACAAGTGCTCCCGGCAGAGGTCGTTCAACGCATACACAGCTTGCACCATTTCATCGTCGAAAACGAAAAAACCGCACGCCAGATTATCGCCGCCAGCGGACATCCGGTGTCTATGCGCGAGTTAAGCCTCACAGTGCTGACCAAAGATACGCCCAACAAAGAGCTGGCAAAACTATTACAACCCTTACAACAAGGCTTGGATGTCGGCTTGATGAGTGAAGCAGGCTGCCCTGGTATCGCTGATCCCGGCGCCGCACTGGCAGCTGTTGCACACCATAAAGGCATACGCGTGGCGCCATTAGTCGGCCCTAGCAGCTTGTTACTGGGCTTGATGGCCAGCGGCCTCAATGGCCAACGCTTTACCTTTTTAGGCTACTTGCCCAGTGAAAAAGCTGAACGCATCAAAACCATCAAAGGCATTGAATTTGACTCAAGAAAACAGCAAGCCACCCAACTGTTTATTGAAACGCCCTACCGCAACCAGCATGTGCTGGAAGACCTGATTGATCACTTACAAGCGCAAACACGCCTATGCGTAGCCTGCAACATCACGGCACCCGATGAAATGATTGTGACTAAAACCATCGCCGAGTGGAAAAAAGCAGCGTTACCCGATGTACACAAAAAACCGACCGTGTTTTTGCTACTCGCATAACAAGCACAAAAAAGCCCCGCACTAGGCGGGGCTTCCCACAACAAGCAATCAGCTATTAGGCGGTACGGCGGCGAACAACCGCTGCCATCAAAGCAAACCCAGCCAGCAACATACTGTAGGTATCTGCCTCAGGCACCGGCGTTGTCGGTGTCATCGTGACCCAGTAAACACCCAAACCATTGTTTTGATAGGCTTGGAAGAACGGGAAAGTCACCAACACCTTGCCATAGTTACCCGCATCCGTTTTCACGGCAAATACTGAGTTAGCCGTCAACAAACTGCCTACATCGCCACCACTAATGCCTGTAGAAGAATAAGTTAATGCCTCGAGGTCGCTCACGGTCAACGCATTAAAACTTAAACCGCCAACCCCTACTTGGCCAACATAAGCGAGTTGCGCTGTTGAGTAAGGCATCAACGCACGGCTAGTCGTCGTCATTTGCTCCCACCAAACATCTGGACCCGCACCAGCCAATGAGCCAGCATCAAAATCGAATAAAAAAGTGCCTGGGATAGTCGCAACGCCTTCTGAAACAGTCGCCGCCTGTGCACTGGTCGCAACACCGCTCAACATGGCTAAACCCAATAATGCAGCCATGCCTTGCTTGTATGAATGTTTAAACAATTTCATCTTCACTCTCCAAAATTAACAATAAAGTTCATTATTATTAACTTATATTAACAATATTTGCAATGAGTTAATGCTATAGAGTTGCGGCTATTAAAGTGACCGTGGTTTAAATGCGAAAAAGCCTCGAAACATCGAGGCTTTTTTACCATGAATAATTTAAATTTTTACTCGTTTAATTTAAAGGTAATCGGCACAAGAAACCAGGCACTAAAAGGCTCTCCTGCTTTTTTTGCAGAAATAAAACAAAAGATTTGACTGACGCTATCGCCGCTTCGTCTAATCGACTAAATCCACTATATTCATGTAATTTGACCTCAACGAGATGGCCCGTTTTATCCACAAACACCTTCAAAATCGTTTTCCCCTCCTCCCTTAATCTTCGGGACTCCAGAGGGTACTCTAATCTATCCTTGATTGAGGCAGCCCCATTAGCCTCTCCGCAAGTCGCAGATTCAGAAGCATGAGAAGCAAATGAAACGAACGTAAAAAATATACCCAATAACAACTTATTCATTAAAGTTATTGCCCGCGCATAAACATCTTATCCAATTCATTCAAACTGACCTGAAACCAGGTCGGTCTGCCGTGGTTACACTGGCCGCTGCGCTCGGTGGCTTCCATGTCTCTCAGCAAGGCGTTCATTTCGGTGACGGTAAGCTGCCGGTTGGCTCTCACAGCGGCATGGCAGGCCATGGTACCTAATACTTCGTTTTGGCGTTCTAGCAATACGCGGCTCGCGCCATACTCATGCAAATCGCGCAACACCGCGCGCGCCAAAGCTACGGCATCGGCGTCTTGCAGCATGGTTGGCACGGCGCGGATGGCAATAGTGGTGGGTGACAAAGTCGCCAGATCAAACCCCAGCTGTTGTAAGGTGTCACTACCTTGCAGGCTTTGCAAGGTAGCGACTTCGACCTTTTCGGCGTAGAAGCTGATCGGTATCAATAATGGCTGCGTGGCGATGGCTTGCTCGCTCAGGGCATTTTTCAGGCGCTCATACATAATGCGCTCATGCGCGGCGTGCATATCCACCACCACCATGCCTTGCGTGTTTTGGGCCAGGATATAAATACCATGCAATTGACCAAGCGCGAAACCTAGGGGATATTGCTGCGGTGCTTCTGCTGCGGTAGCGCTTGCCATCACAGGCGTGACTGCCAGCATGCTTGCTGCAGAATGACTTTCTTCCATACTCCCAGCCGTCACCGCAGGGTTTAAATCACCATAGAGCTGGCCGTAAAATTGCTGCGCCAGCGCTGCGCCATTGCTAACACTCGGTTGATAGTCGCCGCTAAAGACGGAGCGGCTTTGCAGGGGCATTTCAACCTGTTCACGCGGCATATTAAAAGCGGGCATATTCGTTGGCCGAAACGGGTTGAACGGTGCTTGCACAGGCTGACTGGCTTGAATCTCAGCCGAGGTTTTGCCTAATGCTTTGTGCAAGCTATGGAAAATAAAGCGATGCACCGCTTGCGACTCACGAAAACGCACCTCAGTTTTGGCTGGGTGTACGTTGACATCGACTAAGGATGGATCAAGCTCTAAAAACAGCACAAAAGCCGGATGTTTGTCGCCGTGCAACACATCTTGATAGGCTTGTTTAATCGCGTGAGCAATCAACTTGTCGCGCACAAAACGGCCATTCACAAATACATACTGGCTATCGCGGCTATGGCGTTGATACGTCGGTGACGCGGTCATACCCCACAGGCGCAAACCACCGCTCTCTTCCTCTAGCCAAACACTTTGCGCCGCAAACTCGCTACCGAGTACATCGGTGATGCGTTGTTGTGGTGTATTGGCCGCCAAACGCGAGATAGCCTTGCCGTTATGCTGCAATAAAAAGCCGACGTTCGGGCGTGACAAAGCCACACGCGTAAACGCATCTTCGCAATGACCAAACTCGGTGTTTTCAGTTTTAAGAAACTTGCGCCGCGCCGGGGTGTTAAAGTACAAATCATGCACTTCAACAATGGTGCCCGCATCTAGCGCAGCCGGACTGATTGCTTGGCCGTGTGTGCCCTCGGCAGCAATTTGCCAGGCATGGCTGGCCGCTTGTTGGCGACTAGTGAGCACCGTGCGCGAAATAGAGGCAATACTGGCCAGCGCCTCGCCCCTGAAGCCCAAACTACCAACTTGCTCCAGGTCTTCCAGACTTTGAATCTTGCTGGTGGCATGGCGAGTCAGCGCCAGCGCCAGGTCATCTTTGGCAATGCCATGCCCATCATCACTGACTTTAAGCAACTTGATGCCACCTTGCTGCAGCGCCACTTGAATCTGCGTACTGCCTGCATCCACACTGTTTTCTAGTAACTCTTTAAGCGCAGAGGCCGGGCGCTCGACCACCTCTCCAGCAGCAATTTGTGAAATCAGTTGGTCGGGTAATAGGTGGATTTTCATCACGCCATTTTACCTGTTTTGCTAGAATGGCTGCTATGTCTCTCGCCGTATACCAGGATTATTTGTCGCGCTTTCGCCTTGCGCGCCAGATGCAACGCCAACACCATTTTTATGTCGGCCCCACCAACTCCGGTAAAACTTATCAGGCGCTCGAAACTTTGCGCCAGGCCTCGTCTGGCGTTTACCTGGCACCATTACGCTTACTGGCAATGGAAGTGCGTGACCGATTAATGCAAGCAGGCGTGCCTTGCAACTTGGTCACCGGCGAAGAGCGTGTGATGGTGCCGGGCGCCAAACATACCGCGTCTACCATTGAAATGCTGCGGCCAGACATGGCGGTAGACGTCGCTGTGATTGATGAAATCCAGATGCTGATGGACCCAGACCGTGGCAGCGCCTGGACGGCTGCCTTGCTTGGCGTCCCCGCCAAACAGGTATTTATCTGCGGTGCCAACAGCGTAACCGCCAGTTGCACCCGCGTGCTGGATGCGCTGGGCGAGCCTTATACCCTCACCCACTTGCAACGCATGACGCCGCTGCTGATTGAAGACCATAGCATTTGCGGCACCCGCTACCATGCGGCCAAGCTACACAAGGCCTTGCAGCCCGGCGATGCCATTATCGCCTTTAGCCGCAAAGATGTACTCACCTTGGCAGCACGTATTCGCCAATGGGGATTAAGTGTTGCCACTATTTATGGTGCGCTGTCACCAGAAGTCCGGCGTGGTGAATCCGCCCGTTTTGCTAATGGAGAAGCACAAATACTGGTGGCGACCGATGCGATTGGCATGGGCCTCAACCTGCCTATCCGCCGCGTTATTTTTGCCAATATCCACAAGTTTGACGGCATCGCCCCGCGCCCGCTCAATGCCACCGAAATGCGCCAGATTGCAGGCCGCGCTGGTCGCCACGGCCTCTATGACACGGGCTACGTGACCGTGCTGGAGGAGGACGAGCAATGGCATCTGCAAGCCATGTTGCAAGTAGACGATACCGCACCGCTATTTGCACTACCGATGGCGGTTGGTAGTGGCGACATTGAAGCCTTGAGTCAAAAAATCCCCACCTGGCGGCTGGCGGAGTGTATGGCGTATTTACAAACGCAATATCAGCGGCAACATGACGCAACCAGCCTACAATGGCAAGTCACGCCCCTGCAACACCAGCAAGCTTTACTCATAGACGACGTCGCGCCCAAACTCAGCATGCGCGACAAATACCGCCTGATGTGCGCGCCACTGGCGATACAGGTGCCGATTGCACGGGATTATTTTTTGCAATGTGTAGAAGCTGTCGCTACCCAACAACCACGGGCATTACCAAATATGCCGGACTGGCTTAATGGGCAGCAGGCACAATATCTGGAGCAAGCTGAATTAATTTGCCAGCATTTGAGTTTATATAGCTGGTTGTCGTATCAGTATCCGCAGATTTTCTTGGATAGCGCATTGATTGATGATGCGAGAAGCAAGCTCAATGCTTATATTAGCCGGGCGTTGAGGGTGCAGGCGGGGTATGGGAAGACGCAGAGAGAAGCGGAATTGGCTCAGTATCGCTAAAGTGGTTTTATGAGTGATCCATTTCGCCTTTTCGGCGACCCTTCTTTCTTATGCTTGTCCATAAGAAAGAAGACAAAGAACAAGACACCCCAGCTTCCGCTTGTTCCCTCCGTTGCTCGCCAAAGTGGGCGGCCATCGAAACTCAACCTTGCAGCTCACACAAAGCGTGAGCTGCTGCGGGATTCGGATAGCCGATGACCGAAGGCCCCCGCCAATCCTGCGTTGCTCGGCGCGGCAGATGGGGCCCCCGAACACCATGCGACTGCCATCGGAAGCGGATTGAAGAAAAAGAATCTGATTTTTAAAGCGTCCAAATCTCGTCAATGTGAGTTTAGCGAGATGAATCCCATTCCATCACGCTGAGTAGCGGAAATAAAATAAGAATAGAGGGAGCGACTGTCTGAGCTCCGCAACAAGCCACGAAGTGTGTGGCTTGTCAGGGCGAGTTTCGTGACCGGCTTATTTTGTTGATAACTAAGACTGCGCAGCAGTCTGTTACGGCGTAGGCTAACTCGCGCAGCGATATTAAGCGTAGCGGCCGTAGCCAACAACGCAAGGGAGCCGCAGGCCGTGATGGCTGGGTGCCCTCTTCTTTGGTTACTTTCTGAGGGGCAAGCACCAGAAAGTGACTCGCTGAGAGGCGAAAAAGCATCAATCAATCTCAGAGTTACTTTTTAGCAAACGAAGGATTCGTCGCCACGTACGACTTCACGCCAGTCAAAATCGCATTCACCAACTTATCCTGATAGCCGTCATCATTTAATCTGGCCTCTTCATCCGGATTACTGATAAACGCAGTCTCCACCAAAATCGATGGAATATCCGGTGATTTGAGCACCGCAAACGCCGCCTGTTCCACGTATTTGGAATGCAGGGTATTGATTTTGGCAATACGCCCTAGCACAGCTTTACCCATACGAATACTGTCATGAATGGTTGCGGTTTGCGATAAATCGAGCAGCGTGCGCGCCAAATCCATATCGCGCGTATCCAGCGATACACCACCAATCAAGTCCACCGCGTTTTCCTTTTTCGCCAGGTAGCGCGCCCCGGCACTGGTGGCGCCGCGTTCTGAAAGCGCAAACACCGATGAGCCTTTGGCGGTGCTATTCACAAACGAATCGGCGTGAATAGAAATAAACAGGTCAGCCTTGGCGGCACGCGCTTTTTTCACACGATCGCCCAGTGGTACGAAATAGTCTCCATCACGAATCAGGATGGCTTGCATATTATCTTCAGCATCGATCTGCTGCTTGAGCTTACGCGCAATCGCCAACGTAATATTTTTCTCATGGCTGCCGTTGGCCCCCCTGGCACCCGGGTCTTCACCGCCGTGACCGGCATCGACAGCAATCGTGATCAGCTTTTGGCCAGGCTTGGCTTGTTTTGGTTTATCGGCAACCACTGGCTTGTCGACTGGTTTTTCCGTCGTTGCGGTAACGGCTGGCGCCTCGCTGGCAGGTTCTTTGGTGGTCGCTGGCGGGGTTGCCGGTTCGGCCGATTTGTCTTCACTATTGGCTGGCGGTACTTCCTGCAACTGCTTGGAAGGTGTCAGCACTGGCGTGACGGCAGCAGGCTCTGCACTGCCCGTGGCAGGCGCAATGCTGATCGCCAACCGTTGTTGCGAGCTGCCTGCATTCATATCGGTGACCAGTGGTTTGATGTCGGACTTAATATCAAACACCAAGCGCGTGGTATGTTCGGTAAACGGGGCGATGCGAATCTTGGACAGGTAAGAATGTTGCGCATCGAGCTGAAATGGCAAGGCTTTGAGGGTCGGGCTAATCGCCACCGCATCCATATCGATCACCACACGGAACGGGTTATCCAGCGTGAATACGCGGTATTTGACTTGCTGGTCTAGCAGTAACTCCACCTGCACCTGGCTGCCATGTTGTTGCAGGTTAGCCAGAATCACTTCGGCGGCTTGCACCATACTGCTCACGACTGAGAATACGGCTGTGAGCAGCCATAAGGTTAAAGTCTTGCGGATTACTGGCATAGTCCTTCCAACGCCAGCACGTGCTGACTGGTGATATGCAGCACACGGCCGTGCGGCAAAATATCAAAGTGTATTTCTATATCAGCGGGGGGCAACACCTGATCGGCACGTTCTGGCCATTCGACCAGGCAAATGCTGCTGGTATTGAAGTAATCTCTAAACCCGGCCGCTTCCCACTCTTCGGGGTCTTGAAAGCGATACAGGTCAAAATGGTAACATGAAGCGAGGGCTAGATTGTATGGCTCAACAATGGTGTATGTCGGACTTTTGACCTTGCCGACATGGCCCAGCGCGTGCAGAATGCCGCGCACCAGCGTGGTTTTGCCCGCACCAAGATCGCCATGCAGGTAAATCACCTGCCCAGGCCTCAACTGCGTTGCCAACACGGCTGCCGCCTGTACGGTCGCTGCTTCGTCTTTTAAAATCTGTGTAGAATACGTTTCTGTCATGTCACATCAATCACATCCAAGCCCAACACCGTTACTACCTGATCAGGAGGCTGCTGCAGAAATGGCAGCAACCATCAAGACCTGGGCGCGAGAACTTGGGTTTGGCAGCATAGGCATTACCGATACTGATTTGTCTGCCGCCGAGCCTGATCTTTTAAACTGGCTAGACAAACAATACCACGGCGACATGGATTATATGGCAAAACATGGCACCAAGCGAAGCCGCCCGGCAGAATTGGTGCCCGGCACGTTGCGTGTGATCTCGGTTAACCTGAATTATCTGCCAGAAAACGCGGCTGATGGCTGGCAAGTACTGGAAAGCCCGAATAAGGCTTATGTGGCCCGCTATGCCATGGGCCGTGATTACCATAAGGTGATGCGAAACAAGTTGCAACAACTATGCACGCGTATCAGCGACACTTATGGCAGTTTTGAATATCGCGTTTTTGCCGACAGCGCACCCGTGCTGGAAGTCGCTTTGGCAACCAAAGCAGGCGTGGGCTGGCGTGGCAAACATACGTTATTGCTCAACCGTCAGCAGGGCTCATGGTTTTTTCTGGGCGAAATTTATACCAACCTGCCGTTACCCATAGACCCGCCGACCACCGCACATTGTGGCAGTTGCTCAGCCTGCATCGACATCTGCCCTACCCGCGCTATTGTCGCGCCTTACGAGTTGGATGCCAGGCGCTGTATTTCTTACCTGACCATTGAACACAAAGGCAGCATCCCACTTGAGTTACGGCCACTGATCGGCAACCGCGTGTATGGCTGTGACGATTGCCAGCTCATCTGCCCGTGGAACAAGTTTGCAGTGCACACGCAAGAGGCCGACTTTGCCGTGCGCAATGGGCTGGATAGCAATGACTTGGTGGATTGTTTTGCCTGGACAGAATCTGAGTTTGCGGCACGCATGGCCGGAAGTGCGATTTACCGCATAGGATACATACAGTGGCTACGCAATGTAGCGGTTGGGCTGGGTAACGCCCCGACCTCGCCAGCAGTGATTCATGCGTTAACTTCCAGGCAACAGGATGAAAACGCATTGGTGCGCGAGCATGTCGCCTGGGCGCTGGGACAGCATCAGCACCAGCGCGTTTAAGCCGCCAACAACGCAGCCCCCAGCATGCCAGCGATATCCCCAGAACAGGTAATCTGCACAGTCACTTTACCGCGCAAGACTGGGATCAAATCATGATCAAACCTCTGCTCAAATGCCGCTGACATCAACGGCCAGGCCGCCACCACACCACCGCCGATCAGTACATTTTCGACATCCACCACTTTGAGCACGCTGGCCAGCATTTGCGCCAGCTTGCTGCCAGCATCGGCATACACGGCCTGTGCATGATTATCGCCTTGTTGCGCGACCTCGGCAATCGCCTGGGCAGTCAGCGTTTGGCCGGTGAGGTCTGCGTAAGCCTGGCTGATGCCTGTGGCAGAGGCATATTGCTCGACGCAACCCTGATTGCCGCAACCGCACAAACGCCCTTCGGGCACGACAATAATATGCCCTGCCTCTAATGCATAACCATGATGCCCTACCCACACTTGGCCATTGACCACTAGCCCAGCGCCCACGCCAGTGCCTAGGCCGACATAGAGCAAACCACCAGCTGGCCGGTCTAGTTGACAATACTCACCATAAGCGGCGGCGTTAGCGTCGTTTTCAACCCGGACGTTCACGCCCAGCAAGCTAGAAAGATCGTGGCCAAGATTCACCTCTTTGAGCCCAGGCAAATTAGGCGATTGCGCTAGCACGCCTGTATTGGGATCAATAAACCCTGGAAAACCGATGCCTAAGGAATGAATGGCTGGATATTTGTGCAGTAACGGCCGAATCGCATCTGCCGTCACTTGCAAAATGGTTTGCCAGGCTTGGGCTGGCGGATATTGCTTGCAAATGGCTGAGTAATTGGCCTGAAAGCGGGTTTCTTCAACCAGCACCAGATCAGAAAACACGCCCAGGCGCAAATTCGTCCCGCCAACATCCAAGCCCAATCGATATACCGCATTTGCTTCAGGCATGCACACGATCACTTTCTTCTACTAATTGTCTGAATCGTTGCAGTTTATCATCGCTTAATTGGTCCCAAGCCATCCGCCAAGACCAATTGCCTTCTATGGTGCCCGGGGTGTTCATGCGCGCTTGGCTATCTAATGCCAAAATGTCTTGCATAGGGACAATCGCCAGGCTCGCGACGCTATTAAAAGTGAGTTGCATCAGCGCTATTGGCATCTCATGCGATGCTTGAATGCCATGCTGGGTTAAATAGTGTTGAACGTGGTTGCGCACGTGCTCTGGCGCGGATTGATACCAACCTAGCGTCGTATCGTTATCGTGAGTACCGGTGTAAGCGACGCTGTTTTCTTCGATATTGTCTGGCAAATAAGGATTATCTTCACCGCCACCAAACGCGAATTGCAGGATTTTCATACCCGGCAAGTCAAACGCATGACGCAAGGCATCCACTTCATCTGTGATGATGCCCAAATCTTCGGCCACCAGGCTCAGTTGCGGAAAAGTCTCGGTAATGGCTCGCAATAGGGCATGGCCTGGTGCTTCCTGCCAGTTGCCGTTGATAGCCGTGGGCTCGAGTACCGGAATCTCCCACGCTGCTTGCAACCCACGAAAATGGTCGATACGCAGAACATCAAACAATTGCGCCTGGGTATCAATGCGGCCCAGCCACCAGGCAAAGCCATCGGCTTGCATCACCTGCCAGTCATAGTGCGGGTTGCCCCAGCGCTGGCCGGTTTCTGAGAAGTAATCAGGCGGCACGCCGGCCACGACAGTCATATTAAGCGCGGCATCCAGCTTGAACCACTCGGGGTGCGCCCAGACATCGACACTATCGTAGGCGACAAAAATCGGAATATCGCCAAACAGCTTGATGCCACGCTGATTCGCATAGGTTTTAAGCTGCGCCCATTGCTGAAAAAATACATATTGGGTGAATTTAATCAATGTCAGTTGCGCTTCGTGCGCATCTGCAAATGCCTGCAAGGCCAGCACATCATGCAAACGATACGCCTCTGGCCATTGCTGCCAGCTTTGCTGCGCATGCTGTTCGCGCAAACTTAAAAACAAGGCAAAGTCTTCCAGCCAGTAATGTTGCGTCTGACAAAAACGGGCAAAGCCAGGCCAGGTAAAGCCACGGCCATCTGCTTTAGTCGGCGCGCTGCCAGATTGCACACGCGACATGATTTTAGCCATTAAGGCAGGTAAAGGTAGCGCAACCTCTTCAGGCAGGCACCAGCCTTCTTGCAGCAACTGTCTGGCGCTGATCATACCGGTATGCCCGGCATGTGCCGATACGCTTTGGTAAGGCGATTGGTCGCCATGTGGCTGATTGACTGGCAGGGTTTGCCAGATAGCTACGCCCATTTCCACCAGTTTATCGACAAAACGGTAAGCATCCGGGCCAAGATTGCCCTCAGGTAACGAGGTGATATGCAGCAGCACACCGGCTTGTCTAGCTTGTGTCATGAGATTGGCATTCAGAAAAATAAAATGGGTCAGGATTGCCCGCGACGCATGGTGCCTGCATTTTCGGCATCACCACCACCCAGGCTGATGGGTTGCGATAAATGCGCTGGCGGCGTCAGGCCCAGCAACTGATAGAGATTACTCAAGTTGCGGCGGTATAGCTGGTCAAAGCTTTGCACACTCTGCGCGTTGTTATAGTCACCAAACCACCAAAACCAGTCAGAGCCTTCGCACAGCGCCAATTGCTGCTGGCATTTTTCTTTGGCAGTCGCCGAGAGCTCATGTACGTGCTGGTCATATTGACGTTTGGCTTCGCATAGCAGATCCCAGGCACGGTTTTTCGCTGGCTCGCCTATCCAGGTACTAAAGGTGCCATATACCCAGCTGCCAGCACAAACATCATTAAGTAGTTTGGGCTCAGGCAGCTGCTTTGTCTGCTGCATGGCCAGAATATCGCTGAAAGTGGTCATTTGGATATCGGCATGGCTCGCCAGCGCCTGATAAAGCTCTTGCAAAAAATAAAAGCCATTATAGGGATAATATTCCCAGGCATTTTCACCATCCAGAATCACGCTGACCACTGGCGTTTGATCCTCGCTGCTGGCAAGAATATGCTCTAGTGACTGCACAAAATCATGCACCGCTTCACTGGCGTATTGCTTGGAGTACTCAAAACCGATTTTGTCAGACAGGTGATCATCGCGGAAAAAGCACACGATGTCTTGCTGGCCGTTAGTGATTTTATAAGGCTGATAAAGATAGTCTTGCGCTTGTTCATGTGCCAGTCCCAGTTTGCGCAAACTATTAGCGAGTACGCCCTGCCCGGTCGCGGCCCAAGCCACCCCTTGCTCGGCCAGCAGCGAGAGTGCCGCATGCGAGACGGCCCCCTCGGCTGGCCACATGCCAGTGGCTTTCTTGCCAAATATTTTTTCATGATAGTGCTGCGCGGCCTCTACATGCGCAATGGCACGTGTATAGCCATCCGGATAATTCGCCGAATGCGGCAACGGTGCCTCCGGCATGGCATCACGCGTGCTTTTCAGGTCAATCAGCAACGGCAAAATCGGATGATAATAAGGCGTGGTAGACATCTCAATCTGGCCTCTGGCCAGCAATGCCTGGTAGCGCGGCAAAATGCCCTGCAAGGTTTCGCTGATCACGGCCAACAGTGCCTGACGATCTTTAAGCGTAAACAGCAGGCCTTTTTGCATGAGCGCCTGTACCGTTTTATTCTTGCGCCGCAAGCCTTCACCGGTCCAGGCCAAGTGATACCAGACCAGCAAATCGGCTTTATATTGTGCTGAGAGATAATGAAACTGCCCACTTTGCATGATAGGTGCGACCTCTTCATACAGCTTCAGCAGGCGTTGATAATGCGGAAACGGGCTGAGCATCTTCTCGTGGTGCGCCTTAAAGCAGCTATCCACAATCAGTTGGCATTCAGCATCAGTGATATTGTCTAAATCCGAGTTGGCCAACAAGCGCAACAAAGGATCGCGCCACTTGCCAGTCTTTGACTGCTCGGCATAATCCTGTAATTGCTCAACCAGAATCGGCACAAAATTGAAGCTCACCCTGGCCACTTTGTTCTGCTCCAGGTGATATGCCATATCGCTGTAGTCTTTGAGCGCATGCAGATAAGTCCATGGCAACACATACTCACCAGTGACCAGATCACGATAGTCTGGTTGATGCATGTGCCAATACAGATTCAACAACAATTTTTTATCGGACATCCTGCACTCTCTTTTCCATCGTTACCTCACTAGATGTGATTACTACTTCACACGGTATAGATCCTGCCCCAGCATATCCGGGGTGACCAGTACAATGCCTTTTTCAGACACGTAAAAACGCTTTCGGTCGCGTTCAAGGTCTACCCCGATTTGCATACCGGCCGGAATCTCGCAACCACGGTCAATCACGGCATTACGCATCACTACACCTTCGTTGATTTTGACTTTAGGCAATACCACCGCGCCATCCAGATCTGAATAATCAGCGACATGCACGCCAGAAAATAAAACTGAGTTAGACACCGAGGAGCCGCTAATCAGGCAGCCCCCTGAGACTAGTGAATCTGTTGCCTTGCCGGTACGACCATCGTCTTTAAACACAAATTTGGCAGGTGGCAACTGCTCCTGATAAGTCCAGATTGGCCAGTCGCTGTCATAAAGATTCAATTCCGGGATAACCTTGGTCAGCTCCATATTGGCTTCCCAGTAAGCATCGATCGTACCGACGTCACGCCAGTAATAATTATCGCTTTGTGCCCCGACGCAACTATCGACAAATCGATGTGCTTGTACTTTATATTTTTTGATGATGTAAGGGATAATGTCCTGACCGAAGTCATGGTTTGATTTTCGGTCATAAGCATCCCGAATCAACTGCTCATATAAAAATTTAGCGTTAAATACGTAAATACCCATGCTGGCGAATGCCACCTCAGGGTCATTCGGCGTCGGCTTCGGATGCGCAGGCTTCTCGTCAAACGCCACCACACGGTCGGTGCTATCTACCGCCAGCACGCCAAATCCTTTAGCGTCCTCCAGTGGCACATTAATGCAGGCGATGGTCATGTCTGCGTTACTACGGGCGTGGGTTGCGAGCATTTTGCCGTAGTCCATTTTATAAATATGGTCACCAGCCAGCACTAAAATATACTCACCGCCATTTTCGCGCAACAAGTCGATGTTTTGGTATACGGCATCTGCCGTACCCTTGTACCACTCCTCGCCTAACCGTTGTTGCGCCGGGATGATATTCACATACTCGTTAAATTCGCCACGCAAAAAGCCCCAGCCACGTTGCACATGCTGAATCAGGCTCTGCGCCTTGTATTGTGTAGCGACATTGATGCGACGGATGCCGGAATTGATGCAATTAGAAAGCGGGAAATCAATAATTCGGAACTTGCCGCCAAACTGTACGGCAGGCTTCGCTCGCCAGTCAGTCAGGTTTTTCAACCGACTACCACGACCACCGGCCAGGATAATCGCGACGGTATTTTTGGTCAGATTGCTAATAAAGCGGTCAGAAGGACGTTCTTGCCGCCGGTTGCTTTTACGACGTTCGATAAACTCTGCTGCTTGAGACATGATGCTGTTCCTGTTTTCTGATCCTGAAAATCAGCCCGAAGTCATGCGCAGCGATGTACGTTCAGGGAGACACGAAACAAGGCATGGTAACCGCAGGTCCGACACCCACAGTCTGCATGATAATTCGGGTAAAGACAACGATATTTTCAGCGATAAATGACGTAAATCTTAACTTTTTTTGATAGGATTGAGGTTAGTCAAACGGACATTGCCAGCATGACAACCAAACCTTCAGCATCACACCATCCCGACACCTTGCATCTGCAACGTATTTTAAACGCAACACATCACAACCCCTTTGAATACTTGGGTGTGCACGCAGAGGGTGCGCAAGGGCCATGGCATGTGCGTGTTTTTTTGCCCAATGCCGACAAGGTATCAGTCAAGGTGAATGGCTCGTGGCAAGCGATGGCACGCAGTCATCAGCAAGGCCTTTTTCTTTACATATCCACCACAACTGTCAACACACCGCTCGCACTGCAAATTCAATTACAAGGTCAGACGAGCAGCTACGAAACAATAGACACGTATAGCCTGGACAGCACCCTGTCAGCTGAAGACCTGCATTTGTTTGCTGAAGGCCGGTTATTTGAAGCCTACAATACACTGGGCGCCATCCCCATGACGGTTGATGGCGTGCCGGGCGTGCGGTTTGCAGTGTGGGCGCCCAATGCCGAGCGCGTCAGCGTGGTCGGCAGCTTTAACCAATGGGATGGTCGCGTACATACGATGCGAGTGATGGGCAGCAGCGGGGTGTGGTCACTCTTCATTCCGCACCTCACCGAGCATGATTTATACAAGTTTGAAATCCGCAATCGCGAACACGGCCACGTGATGGTCAAAGCCGATCCTTATGGTAAAGCCTTTGAAGCAAGGCCGGGAACAGCTAACCGCATCTGTCAAAGCAAGTACACTTGGCAAGATGACGCCTGGCAGCAACATCGCCGTGAGTATGACTGGCTACATGCGCCGTTTAACTGCTACGAAGTACACCTTGGTAGCTGGCAACGCGACCATCATGGTCACTTTTTGAACTACCGCGCGCTGGCAGAGACGCTGATTCCGCACGTAGTCGATATGGGCTACACCCACATAGAACTGTTGCCGATTGCCGAACATCCACTCAATGAATCCTGGGGTTATCAGGTCACAGGTTACTTTGCACCGACCTTACGCTATGGCAGCCCAGATGATTTAAAGTATTTTATTGACCGTTGCCATGCGGCCAATATTGGCGTGATTCTCGATTGGGTGCCTGGACATTTCCCCAAGGATGACTGGGCGCTGGCGCGCTTTGACGGCACTGCACTCTACGAGCATGCAGACCCCAGGCTGGGCGAACATATGGACTGGGGCACCTATATTTTTAATTATGGCCGCAATGAAGTACGTAGTTTTTTACTAAGCAACGCCTACTACTGGCTGCAAGAGTTTCACATTGACGGCCTGCGTGTAGATGCCGTGGCTTCTATGCTCTACCTAGACTATTCGCGTAAAGATGGCGAATGGCTGCCAAATGCTTATGGCGGACGCGAAAATCTGGATGTGATTGAATTTTTAAAACAACTCAATGTCATGGTTGGTGAACGTTTTCCGGGTGTACTCACCATTGCCGAAGAGTCCACTGCCTGGCCAGCGGTTTCACGCCCGGTCTATGCTGGCGGCCTGGGATTTAACATGAAATGGAACATGGGCTGGATGAATGATGTCTTGACCTACATGCAGCTGGATCCGGTCTATCGCCAATATCATCACAACCGCCTGACATTTGGTCAGATGTATGCTTATTCTGAAAACTTTGTGCTGCCGTTCTCACATGATGAAGTTGTGCATGGCAAAAAATCACTGTTAGAAAAAATGCCTGGCGATACCTGGCAAAAATTTTCCAACTTGCGTCTGTTACAAACCATGCACATATCGATGCCAGGTAAAAAACTTAACTTTATGGGTAACGAGTTCGGCCAAAAACGCGAGTGGAGTGTCAACCAGAGCCTGGACTGGCATTTACTGGAAGCGCTGACACCCGATCATGCTCTGCACAGAGGCATACAGGCGCTGAATCGAGACCTGAACACGCTGTATCGCCAGCATCCGGCGCTACACGGACATGATTTTGATCCGCAAGGCTTTCAATGGATCGATTGCGAGGATGCAGCCCAGTCAATATTGAGCTACATCAGACGCGGCAATGACCATAGTTTTGTTATAATAGTGTTAAATTTCACACCAGTGCCGCGCCATCAATATCGTTTGGGTGTCCCACAATCCGGTTACTATCAGGAAGTGTTGAACAGTGACGCCGCCTGTTATGGTGGCAGCAACGTCGGTAATGGTCATGGCTGTCAAAGTGATCCCATCCCATGGATGGAACATCCAGCCTCTATCAGCCTTAACTTGCCGCCGCTGGCTGGTGTCATACTTCAGTTACAATAGCTGGTTAAACTGGTTGAAAATGCAGACTTGCAGTAAAGATTTTGGCCGCGCAAAACACATCAAATGTGTGCTTGTGGCCCTATAAAATTAATTGACTTGAAAACGATAGCAACAACATAACATGGCAAAACTAACCACACACCCGAGCTGGCACGCGCTGAACCAGCATCAAATTGAAATGCGCGATGTTCAAATGCGCGATCTGTTCAAACAAAACCCCAAACGCTTTGAAGAATTCAGCTTAACCGTCGAAGACATGTTGCTCGACTACTCCAAGCACCGCGTTACCAAAGAAACCCTGGCGCAGTTGTTCCAGTTGGCACGAGATTCCAATATCGAACAATGGCGCAGCCGCATGTTCAGTGGCGAAAAAATCAACATCACCGAAAACCGTGCCGTCTTGCACACCGCCCTGCGCAACCGCAGCAATACACCAGTGCTGGTGGATGGCAAAGATGTGATGCCAGAAGTAAATGCCGTGCTGGAGCAAATGCGCCGCTTTACCGAGCAAGTGCGTAACGGCCAATGGACAGGCTTTACCGGCAAACGTATTACCGACATCGTGAATATCGGTATTGGCGGCTCTGACTTAGGCCCGGTGATGGCTTGTGATGCTTTAAAACCTTACGCCAGCCCGGACTTGAAAGCCCATTTCGTCTCCAACATTGATGGCGCACACCTGATGCGCGTGCTGGAAAACTGCAACCCAGAAACAACACTGTTTATCGTTGCCTCTAAAACGTTCACTACTCAGGAAACCATGACCAATGCGCACTCTGCGCGTCGCTGGTTCCTGGATGCGGCCAAACAAGAACAACACGTTGCCAAGCACTTTGTCGCCCTGTCTACCAATGCCAGCGCCGTGCAAGCGTTTGGGATTGATACCAACAATATGTTCGCTTTCTGGGACTGGGTAGGCGGCCGCTACTCCTTGTGGTCTGCGATTGGTTTGTCGATTGCACTGTATGTCGGCATGGACAACTTCGAGCAGTTACTGGCCGGCGGTCACGCCATGGACCAGCACTTCCAGACCGCCCCTCTGGAGCAAAACATGCCGGTCATCATGGCCTTGCTTGGTGTCTGGTATAACAACTTTTTTCATGTCGATACCCATGCCATTCTGCCTTACGATCAAGGCATGTCACGCTTTGCAGCTTACCTGCAACAGGCAGACATGGAAAGTAACGGCAAATTCATTTGCCGCGATGGTAGCCGTGTCAGCTACAAAACTGGCCCAGTCATTTGGGGCGAAGCAGGTACCAATGGTCAACATGCGTTTTACCAATTGATTCACCAGGGCACGCAAATGGTGCCAGCTGACTTCCTGATGCCAGCCAACAGCCACTACAAAATTGGCAGCCCGAATGACCAGCATCACAAGATTTTGCTGGCCAACTTTTTGGCGCAAACGCAGGCATTGATGCTGGGTAAAACCCGCGAAGAAGCCCGTGCTGAGTTAGAAAAACAAGGCATGAGCGGTGAAGCGCTGGAAAATCTACTGCCACACAAAGTGTTTGAAGGTAATCGCCCGACCACGTCTATCGTGTTCAAGCAACTCACACCTTACACCTTGGGTAAACTCATCGCGCTGTATGAACACAAAATCTTCGTGCAAGGCATCATTTGGGATATCAACAGCTACGACCAGTGGGGCGTGGAGTATGGCAAACAAATTGCCAGCCAGATTCTGCCGCAGCTGACCACACCCGATGCCGTCAGCAGCTTTGATAGCTCAACCAACGGCTTAATCAATTACGCGAAAAAAATCTCTTAATAAATTGATTAATAAATAAAAAAGACCTCTTAAAGAGGTCTTTTTTTATGGTACCAATACGAACCCGGGACAAGCACAAACCAGAACAATGACAAGCTGGTTTAAACCAAAATTGAGATTAAACCAGTTGGTTTTTAATCGCATAATGCGTGATATCTGCATTATGTTTGAGATGCATTTTCTCCAGCAAGCGTGCACGATACATGCTCACCGTTTTTACCGACAAAGCAAGTTGATCGGCAATCTCGCTCACAGAGTTGCCAGAAGCAATCAGCCGCATGACTTGAAACTCGCGGTCAGACAAGGCCTCATGTGGCGCCACGGTATGATCGTTCCCCACCTGCTCGGCCAGGATTTCTGCCACGTTAGGCGTAATGTATTTTTTGCCTTTGGCCAGTGTATGTATCGCAGTGAGTAATTCTTCAGAAGCGGTATGCTTGCACAAATAGCCGGATGCACCTGAGCGTATTGAGCGCACCGCATACTGCTCTTCCATATACATCGACAACATCAGGATATTCAGCGCGGCATTTTCACGTTTAATCAGCTTAAGCGCCTCGATGCCGGTTTTGTCAGGCAAAGAAATATCCAGCAACATCACATCAGCCGCATACTCGCGGACACATTTAATCGCCTGCGCCACATTCTCCGCTTCGGCAACCACTTCAATATCGCCGCTGGCAATCAATATTTGTCTGATACCAGACCGTAAAATTGCATGGTCATCCACAATAATGACTTTAATTTTTTGTATATCCACCCTGATCCCTCTAATTCGCGCGTGCGACACTCGCCATGTCATGCATGGTCTGATTGATTGTAAATCGGATACGTCTTTCTGTCACGAGGCCGCGATCAGCGGCGTACGCACCTGTATGCAGGTGCCCGAGCCGTTAATCGCGGCTTCAATATGGCATTCCCCTCCCAACGCAGCCGCACGCTCCTGCATGCCGCGCAGGCCAAACGAGTTGGGCTTGATTTTATCCGCAGGCGCAATGCCGATGCCATTATCCGAAATACGCATCAACAAAGCATGATCAAACAGGGACAACTCCACCGCGACTTGGTCTGCCTGCGCGTATTTGGCAATATTGGAGAGCGCCTCCTGGCAGATGCGGAATAAGGCCATAGACTGATCTGCATCACACTCCAGGTCATGGCAATTAGTCACAAACTTGGCGGTGACGCCTAATTGTTTTTTAAACTGGCTCACTTGCCATTCCAGCGCATCGACCAAGCCCAGATCCAGAATATTCGGACGCAGATTGCCCGAGATACGATGCACGGCATCAAAGGTTTGGTTGATAATGCCCTGCAGCAACGTCGCCTGTTCCAGGTTGACCGGCAAGCCGCCCTCAATTTGCTGAATAATGGTCGACAAGCCCAATTTCATCGCCGTCAGGTTGCCGCCCAAGTCATCATGAATTTCACGCGCGATACTGACACGCTCTTGCTCCTTGACCTGATTCAAATGGGCGGTGAGCGCCTGCAAGTCTCGCCTAGCCTGCTCAATCTCCTGCTTTTCCTGTTTACTCTGGCTGATATTGAGCATGATGCCATCCCACTGTACCGCGCCCTGACCTAAATCCTGCACAGTGGCGCGGATATTGACCCATTTCATATCCTGCCAGTCAGCAATCCATATCTTGCCCTCCCAATCCAGCCGTTTATGCTGGCGGGCAGACTTTTGCAGATTATGCTTAAACTGGCTGGCAGAGTGCTCTTCCATCGCCTTAAACAGCGTTTGAGCATCTTTCAGCAACGCAGCGGCCGGAATACCCAGCAAAGCCTCACAGCCCTCACTCAGGTAAGTAAACACGACTTGCGCATCGGCCGTCATATGCATTTGAAACACCAGACCCGGAATGCTGGACACAATCGCCGAGAATCTGCGCTCGCTCTCATGCAAGGCATCTTTAACACTATCAGCAGGAGAATTGGCGCCAGTAAGACTGGCCGCAGAATGGATGGCAGGAGTGGACACTTGGCACCTCGCTATAGATGCCGATTAGCATAGCACGCCCACGCCAGGCTGGGTATGCCTGGTATGCGGATGCGGTGTGTCTTATTGTTGGTTAAGCGTTTGCTTGCAGGTCTATTTCGGTCATGACGCGGTTTTTGCCAGTCTTTTTGGCAAGATACATGGCTTGGTCGGCCCGCGCCAAAATAGAATTAACGTCGTCTTCGGTTTTAAACAAGGCCACACCTGCACTAAACGTAATCAGTAATTTCTGGTTATTGCCTAAAAAATATTCTTTCGTCAGCGCGCGTTGCAAACGGCTCATGGTTACCACCGCCTCATCGAGGTTGGTATTTGGCAATATCACCACAAACTCTTCCCCGCCCATCCTAGTCACGATGTCGGTCGGCCGCACGGCACGTTTGATCACGCCTGCCAGATGTTTGAGTGCAGAATCACCCGCCGCATGCCCATGCTGGTCATTAAGCATTTTAAAGTTATCAATATCCAGCAAAGCAATGCTCAGCAACTCGCCACTGCGGCGATAACGCGCAATTTCCGTGCTAAAGGCTTCGTCCATCCCGCGGCGGTTAAGTACGCCGGTCAACTGGTCTATGCGCACGACTTCACTCAGCTGTTGCAACTCTTCCTGCAGTTTTTCCATGCGTTGCTGGGTATCGGTCGCCACCCGTTGCTGACTCAGCAAATCATCGCGCGAACGCATGATATCGGTTTGCATGACTGAGGTGTCACGCATCAGATGATTCACCAACTCATTGATTTTAATCAGATCATCGGTCTGCGACAGCTCCTGAGCATAACTTTCAATTTTACCGCTATAAAGCTCACTTGCTTCGCCCATGTACTTCAGTTTGTCAATAAAGGTGCTAATCAGGGTTTTAAAAGAGTTTCTAGCCTCAACCAGGCTATGCTTGACTAAGCCCTGCTTATAAACCACTTCTTTCAGGCTTTTTTCGGCCTGCTTAAGCTTGGCACGGTCCAGCGGGCCGCTGATAATCGACTGCACTGCGTACACCTGGCCAGTCAGCCAGCTATCCTCGGCCACCAGTTCGCCAATATTTGATAGCAGCAAATGTAGCAAATCAATAATGTCACCGCGTACATCATCCTCTTTGGCGCCGATGACTTCCACGCGCATTAACAAGGCTTTGAGTGACTTGGCCAGGGCTTCCCACTCTTTCACTTTTTTGGCGCGCTCAGTGCTCTCTTGCAACGCCACGGCTTCTGTTTGCAAGTCAGGATAGCCTTCCAGGCGCGGAATCAATCCCAATTGCAAAGTTTGCTTGAGCAAGGTTTGCAAAATGGTAAAAGCACCATGAAACTGTTGCACTTCACTCGGTAAAGCCTCTGTGGCTGCTGAGTCAACCACCACAGCGGCCGTTGCAGGCACTTCTGAATGATCATCCGTCAAAGCCATACTGTCGCCACCCGCATCGGACGGCAACCAATGGCTCGCCATTCCAATCAATTTATCAGCCAAGGATGCATCATTACCAAAGTTGATTAACACACGCTCTAAGGTTTCACGCTTTCTGGCGACATCAACGCCACTACGTTTGTCATCCCACGCCTGCAACAAGGTGCGGATTGCTTTCGGCCACTTGGTGGAGTGACTTAACTGCTGTTGCATAGATTCGGTCAGTAACTCGCCTAGCCCTTGCCAGTTGTCCTGTTTGAGCAACTTCTCCCACCGGTTGATCCAGTTGGTTTGCTCCAGTGAGTCGTGTGGCAATTGCTTCAGCGCTTTGCGCAACGCACCGACGGCATCTTCTTTCACCGGCTTACCGGCCACCTCAAAATAAATCTGAGTGTAATTCTCCGGCGTCGGCTCTACGCGACGGACTGCCATTTGTTTAATGGTTTCGCGAGCAATTTCCGAAGCTGTCATGGAGGATCCGTTAGCGGCCATAGTCGTCAGTAACATCCTTAAAGCACATCATGAATAAATGAAAAATATAGCCCATTATGCAGTGAAAAATAGGGCCGTTATGCCACTATAAGACGGTAGATTATTGGTCATTTCCACTGCTTGAAAACAACGCGATGGCAAAGGCCGATTAAAAAAGAAGGGCATGCAAAATCGTTTTTTGCGTTACAATAGCAGCCGCGGGCCTCCCCGCATTGTAAGGTAGCCAATCTGGTCAGGTGCGGAAGCAAGCAGCCACAACTATCGAGCAAGTGCCGGGGGTTGGGCTCGCCCCTTTCCATCTTGACCTCTAGACTTGACGACCTGCCCACACCCGCATCAATTTAGTTGGCATTGAGCAAGCATGAGCAGGCAATTTAAGCTAAAGTACAGGTTTGCCTAATAGCATTTAATCAGTAGAGTGCGCGATGTCTTACCAAGTATTGGCGCGTAAATGGCGCCCAAAATCCTTTAGCAGTCTGGTCGGACAAGACCATGTGGTTCAGGCCTTGACCAATGCCCTGAGCCAGCAACGTCTGCACCATGCCTATTTATTTACCGGCACCCGCGGTGTTGGTAAAACCACGCTGTCACGCATTCTGGCTAAATCGCTCAACTGTGCCACCGGCATTACTGCCACGCCTTGTGGTGAGTGCGAAGCCTGCCGCGCCATTGATATTGGCCGCTATGTGGACTACGTGGAGATGGATGCCGCCTCTAACCGCGGCATTGCCGATATGGTGAGTCTGCTGGAACAGGCCATTTATGCGCCCTCCTCCGGCCGCTTCAAGGTCTATATGATCGATGAAGTGCACATGCTGACGAAAGAAGCGTTTAATGCCATGCTAAAAACGCTGGAAGAGCCGCCAGCCCACGTCAAATTTATCCTGGCGACCACAGACCCGCAAAAAGTCCCGGTCACCATCCTCTCGCGCTGCTTACAGTTTAACCTGCGACAAATGGCCAGCAGTACTATCACTGCTCATTTGCAGGATATTTTATGCCAGGAACAATTACCGTTTGAAACGCCTGCACTGCAACTGATTGCCCGTGCGGCCAGCGGCAGTATGCGTGATGCGCTGTCATTGACCGACCAGGCCATCGCTTACGGCAACCAGTCAGTGCGCGAAAGCGATGTGCGCAGCATGCTGGGCGCCATAGACCAGAGCTATTTGTATGAGTTATTGCGTGCGCTGATTGCTAATGATGCGGCCAGCCTGCTCAATATTGCGCAGCAAATGGAGTCTCGCAGCATTGGCTTTGAGAGCGCCTTGAATGATCTGGCGGCCTTGCTGCACTTATTGGCGGTAGCGCAATACAGCCCGCAAGCGATTGCCGATGACCACCCGGAAAGGCATACGCTGCTAGACCTAGCGGCGCAACTCAGCGCAGAAATGCTGCAACTGTATTACCAGATTTGTATTCTTGGCCACCGTGATATCGGCCTGGCACCAGACGCGTATGCCGGGTTCACCATGACCTTGTTACGCCTGCTGGCATTTAAAGCCGACGCCATGACCCCCTCTGCCGCCGCACCGGCGACGGGTGGTAGCGCGCCGACTGAGGGCACACCACGTGGTAATGCCAGCGGCGGTGCCCGCGCCGCCCTGGCGCAGAGCCGTCAGATGAGCGCGAGCAGCGAGCCTGCTCGTGTAACCGCGACAGCGACAGCCGCAGCCACGCCTGCTACACCGAACTTAACCATACCAGCGTTGCAAGCAGAAGCAGAACCGATGACGACGCATGCCGCAGAGATGGCTGCGCAAGCGATGCCTGATATCAAACAGATTCCGCAACAAGCCTTTTCACAGCCGGTCGTCGCGCAGAGTGATTCAACCCCGCTCACATGGGATGGTAACTGGCGTGCGCTGGTTGAAAACCACTTGAGCAAGCTAGGGTTGGTGCGGGCACTGGCGCAAAACTGCGAGCTAGTCAGTGTTGAGGCAGACACCATGACTTTGCGCATTGGCGAAGCACATAAGCATCTGGCCAGCGCCAACTACCTGGAAAAACTCAACAGTGCCTTAAGCAGCCATTTTGGCCGCCGCCTCAAACTGAATATCATCACCGGCCAAGAGGCCAACACGCCAGCCAGACAACTCGCGGTTGAGCGTGCCGAATTACAGGACCAAGCCACAGAAGCCATTATGGCTGACCGTTTTGTGCAAGGCCTGATGCAGGAAATGGGCGCGTCTATCGTCCCCAACTCGATTAAACCCTTACATTAACCACGATAATTTTAGGAGCAGACAATGATGAAAGGTGGCATGGGCAACATGATGAAACAGGCCCAGATGATGCAGGCCAATATGCAGAAAGCGCAAGCCGAACTCGCCAATACGGAAGTTGAAGGCGTGGCCAGCAACGGCATGGTCAAAATCACCATGACCTGTAATAACGATGTTAAACGCGTGCAGATTGATGATGCCGCCATGGACGACAAAGAAACACTGGAAGACCTGCTTTTAATCGCATTGAAAGATGCCAGAACCAAAGTTGAGGCAACCAGCGCCGCTAAAATGGGCAATGTGATGCCTGCTGGCTTTAAACTGCCGTTTTAACTGCAGGCAACCGCTTGAGCAATCCCGCCGTCCTCGAACAACTGATTAGCGCGCTACGCTGCTTGCCTGGCGTCGGCCCCAAATCGTCTACGCGTATGGCGTATCACTTGCTGCAACGCGATCGTGAAGGGGCGCAAAAATTAGCCGCCAGCTTGCAGCAAGCGCTGGATAAACTGGCGCATTGTGATTACTGCAACAATTTTAGCGAGCATCGCGTGTGCAGCCTGTGCCAAGACGCCAGCCGCGACAAATCCATTTTGTGCGTGGTAGAAATGCCGACCGACCTGATGATGCTGGAAAACACCCGTAGTTATCAGGGCCAGTACTTCGTGCTGATGGGTAAATTGTCGCCCATGGATGGCATCGGTCCCAAAGATATCCATCTGGACACCTTGCTCAAACGCGCGCAAGACAGCGCTATTCACGAAGTGATTGTCGCCACCAACTTCACCTCCGAAGGTGAAGCTACCGCACACTATATCGGCCAGATGCTCAAGTCGCGCGGCATTCGCGTGAGCCGCATTGCCCGTGGCTTGCCGATGGGTGGCGAAATCGAATATGTCGATAGTGGCACCCTTTCAACGGCACTGCTGGAACGCAAAGCCGTCACTTAACGAGTGTTTTATATCCCCTAAGCCAGCGTCGCACCTGCACGCTGGCTAATCAATGCCATGGCTGCCGCACCAAATTGAGGCAGACAATTAGATTGTTTCGCGGCTTTTATGCCCGCTCTTCTGGCAAATAAACACCCTACCTCGTCGTTATAGTAATCATGCGATCTGCCGCAGAACCGGCGCAATAGTTGCCTGGTTCTAATGAAGGCCAAGCCACAAGCCAGCCTGCACTCAACCTCACACCAGCAAAGTGATTTCTCATGGAACTATTTCTGCATATTTTTGATGCCAACAGTCATGCCAACATGGAAAGCCCACGCTTTTCAGGCACCAATCAAACGTCATTGAGTTATCAAACCGAGGCTGAACTCTTACAGATACTAGACCAGATGATTGCCAAAGAATCGGCGCATACGCTAAAAGACACCTGGGTACTGGTGTCGCAGGATACCCAGCCCATCGGCCCGATGGCAGCATTACAGGCGACCATGCCATTTAATACTTTTTATGCGCGCCACAAATACCCCTGGCTACTGTCTGCGCTTGAGCCGCATGTGCAAATGCATTACCAGCCGATTGTCGACTTTGGTCAAGGTGGCAAGGTATTTGGCTTTGAAGCCTTGTGTCGCCTCAAAACGCCAGAAGGCAAATGGCTCAACGGCATGGAAGCATTTGCGCTGGCTGCCGAGGTGAAACGTACTCATGAGCTCGATCTGGCCTGCCAACATCTGGCCTTGATTGGTAAATCACAAGCCATCGCTGCGGATACACCTATTTTTATTAATGTCTTGCCGCAAACCATCATGAGCCCGGGCTGGCTAGACTTTACCCTGCACATCATGGCACAGCACAACATTGATAAACGCGATGTCGTCATAGAGATTGTCGAAAGTGAAAAAACCAATCCAGAAGTGCTGGCGCGCTACTGCGACGAAATCCGCATGCATGGCCTGCGCATTGCGCTCGATGACATGGGGTCTGGCTTTAACGGGCTGCGTATTCTGGCGGAGGTGCGCGCAGATTTTATTAAAATTGACCGGGCCATTGTGCACGAAGCACAAGGTAGCCGCGTGAGAACCGTGCTGCTGGAAGCGATTATTTCCATGGCGCAACGTTTGGGCTGCACCATTATTGCCGAAGGCCTAGAGCGTGTAGAAGATATTACTTATTGCCAGGACTTAGGGCTGCATTACGCACAAGGGCACTATTTTGCCCATCCGCAAAGCACACCTAGCGACCAGGTAGCGGCATTGCCTGCACGCGATGAATCTCATCGCTCACACGTGCCGGATGACTTTCATATTGGCGAGTTCATCAGCCACGGCCTGACCATTGATGTCAGCAGCTCAATCGCTGAAGCCAGGAGTTTATTTAATATCCACATTGATGTTGCCATCGCTGTCGTGCTTGATGGCAAAACACCACTTGGCGTATTGCGACGTGGTAAGGTGTTTTCCAAAAAAGTGTCTGGCCTTGGTGCATGTTGCGACCCGCTGCCTAAGGTGATCAATCATCTCATCCCCTCCTCTGTCCTGGCAAGACTGTTTTACCTGGACCGGGCGAATACCGATATCTGGATTACCGTTAATGAAGAAGGCGCCTATGTAGGCATTCTGCAACCGATGGAAATCATGGCACAGTTGATTAGCCGTAAAGCGTCCACCGGCAACTTACACCCGCTGAGTCACCTCACCACCGGGCCGACCTTAAAGCAGACGTTGGACAACAGTTTGCGTAACAACCCGAATACGCAATTGGTGTATATCGACCTCGACCACTTTAAAGCGTACAACGACCGCTACGGCTTTATCCGTGGCGATGCCATGATCAGATTATTGTCTGAAATCATTCGTCAGGAGTTTCAGGACAAAACCGGCGTGATGGTCGGCCATATTGGCGGCGATGATTTCGTGCTGATTTACGATCACAATGCCCCGACGCTCACTGATATCCTCTTACACATTATTAGCCAGTTTCAGGCGCTAGCTGTTCACTTGTATGACGCAACTGATCTTGAGCGCGGGTTCTTCACGACTGAAGATGGTAAAGACCATCCTGTGGCCAGCGTGTCTATCGCGGTGGTGAATGGCAAACAAGGTGTGCTGGAGAATAGTGTCATGGCTGCGGAACGCGCAGCGGTGCTTAAAAAAATTGGCAAAGCCAATATCGGCAGTATCGTGGTGGTAGAAGATACCCCACCACAAACCATTTTACCAAAAAAAGAGTTCTACTCTGACTGGCAAGACCGCGCACTCTCTGCCCTGCAATCGCTATTGAAAATCCAGCGCTCAACGGGATCGCATGATCTAGATAGCTGCTTTGCAGAATTCCCTTATTTTGAAGTTATCTTCGAGCTTGAGCCGAATGGTGTGCAGCGTTATGCCAACTGGATCAATCCAAACATGTACGGAAAAATCAAGGCAGGTGGTGCTGGCATCGATCGTAGCCAGCAAGCCTATTACCAACGGGTGGCAGAATCGCACGCCCCTTATATTTCTACCATTTACCTGTCTACGGCGACTGAGGATTTCTGCCTCACGGTCTCATTACCGATTCTCAACCAACAAGGGCATCTGGAAAGTATTCTGGTCGCAGATATTAACATTGCAGCCATGGCCGTACTTAGTAGCGCGCGTAAGTAATGCGCTGATCAGTCTTATAAATATGCAAGCAACTCCTGAGGCTGCTGAATGCAGCCATCAGCACCCCATGCCTGCGGGTTATCAGTCGCAGCTAAATAACCAAACAAAGCCACCAGCGTTTTCATACCAGCGGCTTTACCGGCTTGTATATCACGCTCTGCATCGCCAATATAAAGTACCGTTTGCGGATCGATCTGCATGCGCTCACACGCGAGCAGCAAGGTTTGCGGCGATGGTTTTGGCTGTGGCGCGTCATCACCGCTGATCACGGCACCGGCACGGACATCCAGCCCCATATGCTCCACCATCGGCATGGTAAACCGGCGCGGTTTATTGGTCACGATGCCCCAACGCAAGCCGCGCTGCTCAATGCCCTCTAAGGCATCGGCCATGCCATCAAACAACACTGGCTGACGCGTCATGACTTGCGTATACAAGTCGAGGTATTCGCTACGCATGGCTTCAAAACTGGCATCTGTGGGCAGTAAACCAAAGCCTATTTCCAGCAAGCCGCGTGAACCATGCGAGGCATACGGGCGGATAGCCGCATCAGGTAAAAATTCAAGGCCGTGACGCGCACGTTGCAAATTCAGGGCATACCCCAAATCAGGCGCGGTATCGACCAGCGTCCCGTCAAAATCAAACAACACAGCTTGCATGTAGCTTCCTGTCAGACGTCTTTAATCGCATGCAACATGTAATTGACACTGCTATCAACTGTCAGCGCATATTGCTTGCTTAAAGGATGGTAAGTCACACCAGTTTGATGTTGTAACTCTAACGCTGATTGGCGCATCCACGCTGCCAGCTCAGACGGCTTGATAAATTTGCTGTAATCATGCGTGCCTTTAGGCAATAGATTAAGCACATACTCGGCGCCCACCACAGCCATCAAATAGGCTTTGGCATTACGATTCAAGGTGGAGAAAAACACGTGACCACCCGGTTTCACCAGGGCGGCACAGGCGCGCACCACACTGGCCGGGTCAGGCACATGCTCCAGCATTTCCATACAGGTCACCACATCGAAGGCTTGCGGTTTCTCCTGCGCCAATGCCTCGACTGCCACACAGCGGTACTCTAGCTGCACGTTGGTTTCCAGCGCGTGCAATTGTGCAACTTGCAAAGACTTTTCGGCCAGGTCTATGCCCAACACCTGCGCCCCGCGCTGCGCCATAGACTCACTTAAAATGCCACCACCGCAGCCGACATCCAGCACCTGCTTACCTGCCAGCGATGCGCGACTATCGATATAATTCAGGCGCAAGGGGTTCAACTGATGCAAGGGTTTAAAGACACCTTGCAGATCCCACCATTGATGCGCCAACTCGGCAAATTTATTCACCTCAGCCACTTCGACATTCGCCATGCTTGTTCCTTTAATATGCTTTCACGATAGACTCTTGCAATTTGAGTTGCCACTGCAATGCAATAGACCGTAATTCTTCTGTTGCCATGCCAGCAAACCAGCTTTGATGGTCCTCCGTCCGCTGGTAACGTAGCTGGCCATCTACCCAGGTATGAGTCACCTGCTCGCGCCCAGCAACGTAGACCAAATGCGAGACCGGGTCAAAACAAGGCAAGCTGTTTAAATCATCCAGTTTAACCGCCACCAGATCTGCCTGTTTACCTGCTTCAATACTGCCAAGCTTATCCTGCAAACCCATAGCCCGCGCACCATGCAAGGTTGCCATCGCCAACGCCTGGTATGCAGGCACCGCCTCGGCATTCTGATCGGCCACTTTAGCCAATAACGCCGCCGTACGCATCTCTTGCCACATATCAATGCGGTTGTTACTGGCCGCACCATCCGTGCCCAGGCCGACATTGATGCCTGCTCTTAGTGCCGCGGCGACAGGCGCGATACCACTCGCCAGTTTTAAATTTGATGAAGGACAATGGGCGAGATGCGCGCCCTGCATTGACAACGTTTCAAGCTCGTTGGTTTCCAGGTGCACACCATGCGCTAAAATCGTGCTGGGGCCAATCACACCCAGTGCCAGCAGACGCTGTAGTGGACGAACGCTGAATTGCTCCAGACTTTGCTGTATCTCCGCCTGCGTTTCATGCAAATGGGTATGGATGCCCAGGTTTAACTGCTCAGATAATGTAGCAATCTGCTCAAACGTCGGGTCACTCACGGTATACGGTGCATGTGGTGCAAACGAAAAACTGATATGCGGATCAGATTTATACTGGTCACGAACCTCTGTGCCCAACCTGATGTACTCATTAGCGCTGGCGGCGTAATTGGTTGGAAACTCCATCACCGTCAAGCCAATATGGGCACGCATCCCTGCGCGCTTGACCGCTTCTATGGTGGCTTGCGGGAAGAAATACATATCATTGAAGGTAGTCACGCCACCGCTCAACATTTCTGCACACGCCAGCAAGCTGCCATCATGCACAAACCCTTTGGACACCCAGCGCTTTTCAGCCGGCCAGATGTGCTGATTGAGCCAGGGCATCAAGGCATAATCATCAGCATAGCCTTTAAGCAAGTTCATGCTGCTATGTGCATGCAGATTAATCAACCCTGGGATCAAGGCATGCTGGGCACAATCCACCACCGGCCAATCTGCCGCCCATGCAGGAATCTCAGCTTTAGGCACAATCGCTTTGATTTGACCGGCATCGATCAGCACCGCATGCTGCTCTAGAATCGTATGGTTCGCGTCTACAGGAATTACCCAGCGCGCCTTAATAATGAATTGTGTATCAACCATAGCGCGATTATAACTGAGCCAGCGATGCAAAATACCTGCTCAAAACGACAGGCATAAAAAAAGCCACGCTGACGCGTGGCTTTTTTATTCAGATGTCACTCTGATTATTGGCAACCAACTTGTTTAGTGCCTTCAGCGCGGATATCAACGCGGCGGTTAGGTTGCAAGCAAGAAATCAATTTTTTGCTTACTTTTTTGCCATCGCACTGAACCACTGGCTCAGATTTACCTTTACCTTCAGAAGTGATGATATTGCTATCAACACCTTGAGCGATCAGGTAGTCAGCAACCATTTTAGCGCGACGCTCAGACAACTTCTGGTTGTAAGCATCAGAACCAATACGGTCTGTGTGGCCTGTTACGATCACAGCAGTAATTTCTGGGTTAGCTTTGATCTTGGCAGCTGTTTCTTCCAACACTTTACGGCCTTCTTCACGCAGGTTAGCCTTGTCGAAACCAAACAGTTTTTCAGCACTTACTGTGACTGTTTCGTTTTGTGGCTTACACACTGGTGCTGGTGCTACTGGAGCAGGAGCTGGTGCCGGTGCTGGCTCAACAGCAGCCATTGGTGCTGGTGTTGGCTCAGGTGTTGGCTCTTCAACCACTGGTGCTGGTGCGCCAAAGCGGAAGATACCGCCGATGTTGAACAGTGTGTTGCCGATTGTTTCATCAGCATCCACTGTACGTGCTGCATTACGTGCATCAGCACGGCTCCATTGGTGACGCAGATCAGCCTGAACACCAAACTTGTCGTTAAACAAGTATTGTGCACCCAGACCTACGTTAGCCATCCAGGATGTATTTGATTTGTCTGACAGACCAACGTTGCTGTAGTCAACGTTGTTACGCGCTGCGCCAATACCTGCCAGCAGGAATGGACGGAATTTTTCGCGGCTGAACATATACAATGCATCCAAACCTAAAGCTGTTTGCTTGTATTTGCCACTTGCGCCAGCAATGCCAGTGTCTTCGTCAGCACGGTTGTAACCCAAACGGCCTTGAATGTCCCAGTGCTCGCTCAGCTCTTTACCGATAGACAGAAAACCGCCACGGCCATTGTCAGCTTCGAGATCATTGTCTGTATTCATGTAAGTTGCACCTGGAACAACATACCAAGCGCCACGGTACATGTCTTCAGCTTGCGCAACTTGCGATGCAAATACAAATGCAGAAGCAATTGCCAAGCCTAAAAAACTTTTTTTCATTCATTGACTCCTTCGTTATTGGGCTTTTTCGCCACATCTTTGAAAAAACTTACAAGTTGAACTATACGCAAACGTCGCTACAGACGCAACCCTAAACCCCACTTCGTAGGCGTATTTGTTAGGGTTGAGACCAATTATTCAACAAATTTCTGACACTCTTGAAATCAGTTCGCGCACGCGCTCTGGCAACAAGGCTTGTGCCCTCTGCTCACCTTCGCACAAACCACTGCGAAATCCGAGATAATCAGGCTGCAAACCAGCCAGCAGCTCAATGTGCGCCAACGACAGGCCACCTGCGAGACCGACGAACAACTGCACCGATTTTGCCGCTTGCACAAAATCAGCCAGTGCAGCAAAAGGCACGATGTCTACGAGTGCCTTAGCTTTTTGGGTGGTATCTACCATAACACCCCAATAATGCTGTTGCGCCAGCCACTGTACCCGCGCTGGCAGCTCATCGGCTAGCAGGCTGGCGGGATTTAAAACGGCAATCAACTTGAGGCCTTGCCCAAGCAAAGTCGCAATCAGAGGCTGATAACCAGGGTCAGCCCAGATGGTTTCAGGCAATTTAATCACCTCTACTCCAATCTGCAGGCGACTGGTTATCATGTGCATGAGCTCGTCAACAGCCTCACAGTGGTCGCCCACCGTGGCACTGATCACAATGCCTGTAGCAGCACTTTGCTGCCTATACTGATGAACTGTGTCAACAATCGCCGTTGAAAGATCCAGCGTCAAGGCTGCCAGCGCGCCGTGACTGGTGTCTTTGAGGTCAATCAAGGGCACACCGGCAGATAATACGAGTTGCGCTTCTGCCACAGAATTCACACTGACTAATACTTGCATCGCATTACTCACGCCTGCTGCAGGCCACTTTGTTGTGCCAGATGATTATTCACACAATCCACCAACCACTGCCAGGCCTCTTGCTCCCGTGGCCCAGCGGTTTTATCAATGGCGATTTGCAGGTACTGCATCTCCTGGGTGATTTTCTCAGCAGGCAACATATGCAATCGGCTTACCAGCACCGCCAGCTCAATCACGGCGGCTTGCGCACGGTTAAATCCCATAAACGGGGCGTGCGAGGCACTTTCAACCACTTGCATCCACAACTTAGGGCGCACCTCGTCTTCTTCAATCTGCTGCAAACTTAATACATGATGTGCCAGGCAGTCCTTGAGTCTGACGCCTTGCCCGCTAGCGATAGGCTCGGTTGCAAAGGCTGCCTTCCGGGCAATCGCAGCCGCGAACACACGCACGTCGTCGGTCAGGTTTAATACGGCAAAGCCAGTCTGCAAGATATTGTGCAAGGTGGTAGAGGGCTTAAACGGCATGATCAGCACTCCGCCTTCATGCCATTGAATGCCGAATGGCGCGACATGCACATCGCCATCCGCCCCACAGGTAGTCACTATCGTTTCATAAATCATGCAGATTATTCCGTACCCGATGCGGTGTTATCGGGCGTTGTGTTGTCATTCGATTGGCTGTGCGCGTTTTCCAAACGTTCCTGAATAGAGGCTTCGCGGTGTGCCACTTTGGCTTTTTTATTTTGCTGCAACGAAGCCACCCCCCACTCCAGCAGCTCGTCTTGTACGTAGCGCTTTTTTAATTGCCATGCGATTTGCGCACGCGCCAGTTCAACCCCGAGGTAAAACGCATGCGAAGCATCATCTTGCACGTTCAGTGCAGGATAAAACTGGTAAGGGTCGGTGTCATGCTGGATACCATCCCGATTATAGACATGCACCCCCTGCTCACTGACCATGATGCGAAAGCTAGGGTCTTTAATCTGGCTAGCCATACTCGTGATTTCTTCAGCGCTATAGGGAAACGGCTTGCGGTCATGCAAACCCAGCAAGCCATTAGAATAGCCGCGCGGCAAACGTTTATCCTGGCGTGCGCGATACATAATCCGGCGCGCGACATCTGCTTCAGCCACGGCTTCACTCGCATGCGGACTGACCGAGGTGGCCAGCACTGCATTAATATTCAACTCACTGATCATGCCAAACAACATGGCATTCACGCCCGTCGTATCTGCATCGGTCAGCTCGGTGAGGTTACCTACCCCCATCATGATGGCAATCTCAGGATACTTTTTACGTAACTTGTGATAGCGCACAATCGATTCCGTCAAACCGAAATGAATAGGATCGAGAATCGGGTCAGCGATAAAGCGTCTGCCTCGTTGCAAACAATGCTCAATCGCTCGCTGCAAGCTGGCAAAACTGCCCGGTTTTGCAGGAATTAAAATAGGCGTAGATGCCACTTCATCAGCGATCCACAGACTGTTTTCGTGCAGACTGAGCAGGTAATCAGCGCCTGCTTTGCCCGCAGCAAGCAAGTCTTCATCACGCATGGAATCAACGCTGACCTGGAAGCCTTCTGCTTTGAGCGCGCGCACCGTGTCTGTCATGTGCGCAAAGGCTTTCCCTGGTAGGCACCCCAGGTCAATCACATCGGCACCCTGCTGCCGAAAATGGCTAGCCTTGGCTACAATTTGTGTGATCGTAAGATCAGGTGCATCGACAATTTCAGCAAAAATAGTGACGCTATGCTGCGTCAGGTCAGGCGCTTTACCTTGCTGGCCAAAATATTGCGGCAAATCTTTCAAGTCCTTTGGCCCCCGTTCTACTGGCACGCCCCACTGCGCCTCAAGCGGCGCCAGATCGCCCTGACATAAGCCGGGCAAAATGACCTTATCGATATTCTCAACCTTTGTCAGGCGCCGCGCAATTAAAGGCGGCGTCATTAAGGCGGCCACGGAGACGCCAATTTGCTTGACTTCATATTCAAAAGGAGACTGTTTACTGTCAGCCTGAATCGACTGCAATATTTGGTGCAGACTGTGTTCTGCCAGTTTTCCGGTGAGGAACAGCAGCCGTGTCATGGGTTTACTCTGTGAGTGTGTCTAGCACCTGTACGCCATCGTGCAAATGCAGATCATGGCATGCCGCAAGCCGCTGCATGATGACATGTTGCAAGGCAGCCATGTCTTCGACCACCGTGGTGTCAGCAAAATGCTTTAATTTAGCCACATTCTCAAGGTCAATCTGGCGCGGAAACACTTTCACCATATGATCACGTGGCGCCTCAGACTCAAGCTCTGGCGCCGTATCGCAGGCGAATAAAATACTGTGCACGCGCGTTTTACCCGCTTGCGCAAACAAATTGGTTACCAGGCTGTCAGAAAAGCCATAAGCCATTTTGGCAATGGTATTGGAGGTCGCAGGCGAAATCACCAGGGTGTGATACACGCCCTCATAAAAACGTTCGACCGGCACACTGCTGGCGGTTTTATCCTGATAGACCTTATGGCCGGTGGCTTCCAGCGAGGATTGAAACCCATATTGCTGGATGATTTCAGCCGCCGCGCGGCTCAAATAGATATCCACGTCCTGCAAGGTTTGCAGAATCGCCAATGATTCACGCAAATAGTGGCCAGAACCAGTAATTGCCCAGGCCAGTCGTTGTGCACTCATGTCAAACTACTCTTGTGATTAAGCAAAAGGATGTTGCAGCACAATGGTTTCATCACGCTCCGGGCCGGTAGACACAATCGCAATCGGAACACCGCAGACAGCTTCCAGGCGCTTCAGGTAATGCTGCGCATTTTTAGGTAACGCATCCCAGGTTTTGACACCAAACGTCGTTTCTGTCCAACCAGGCACAGTTTCGTAGATAGGCTCACAACGCGCCACATCATCCGCACCCACTGGCAGCATGTCCACAATCTTACCATCCAGTTTGTACCCGGTACATATATCCAGCGACTCAATGCCGTCCAGCACATCCAGCTTGGTAATGCACAAACCGGTTAAGCCATTGATACGGGCTGAGCGGCGTAATGCAGCGGCATCAAACCAGCCGCAACGACGCTTGCGACGTGTCACGGTACCGATTTCCTGGCCTTTAGTAGACATCTGATACCCAGGCGCGCCTTCAGTATCGATATCCAGCTCACTTGGGAACGGGCCGCCACCAACACGTGTGGTGTAGGCCTTGGTGATACCTAATACGTAATGCAGCATATTGGCGCCAACACCCGTACCAGCAGAAGCCTGGCCAGCAATACAGTTGCTGGAGGTCACGTAAGGATAAGTACCGTGATCGACATCCAGCAAGGTGCCCTGCGCGCCTTCAAACAACAGGTGTTCGCCACGCGCATTGGCTTCATACAACGCGGCTGAAATATCCGCCACCATCGGCTTCAACGCCACAGCATGCTGCATGCTGGCGTCATATTGCTGCTGGAAGTCCACTGCCGCTGCGCCCAGGTAGTTAGTCAGCACAAAGTTATGATAATCCATGACTTCGCGCAGTTTTTCAGCAAAGCGCTCTGGGTGGAACAAGTCATACACACGCAAAGCACGTCTAGCTACTTTGTCTTCATAGGCCGGGCCAATGCCTTTACCGGTAGTGCCGATTTTTTTCTCGGCGCTACGCTTGGCTTCACGTGCCAAGTCTACCGCCACGTGATGGGACAGGATCAATGGACAGCCAGGGCTGACTTTGAGGCGGTTTTTAACATCGAGGCCGCCTTGCTCCAGCGTAGAAATCTCATGCAGTAAATGCGTGGTATCGAGCACGACGCCGTTACCGATATAGCAATTGACACCATCACGCACAATGCCAGAGGGCACCAGGTTGAGCTTATACACTTTTTGTGCCGCGCCCTGACCAACGACCAAGGTATGCCCCGCGTTATGGCCGCCCTGAAAGCGCACTACGCCCTGAGCGTGATCTGTCAGCCAGTCTACGATTTTACCTTTACCTTCGTCGCCCCATTGGGTGCCTATCACAACGACGTTTTTTGCTTGCTTGGATTGTGTCATGTTCAATTAATATCTTGTAAAAACAAAAAAGGTGCGCTGTGTTACACAGCCACCACTTGCCAGCGACCATCGACCTTTTGCAAGGTGCGGTCACAAGCCAATTCAGAATAGTTCACAGGCGTATCTGGCAATCCTTCCACCACAATCTGGCCCTGAGAACGTAGGGTATTTATCAGCGATAACAGCTCGGCATCTGCAGCCACGGGCGCCAGAATGCCTTTATTCAGTGTTGCCGGGCCCAAAGCTTGTAATGCGCCGCGTAAGTCGAGGCTAAAGCCGGTTGCCGGACGCGCACGACCAAACGCCGCACCAACTTCGTCATAACGCCCACCCAGTGCAATCGGACCTGCATAGCCTTTGGCATAAGCCGCAAACACCATGCCGCTATGATAGTGATAGCCGCGCAACTCGCTCAAATCAATGGTCACAGTCACATCATCTGTGGTAAGCGTCTGGGCTACAGTCTCTAGCTCACGCAATGCCTGCGTAATGTCTTCTGACTCCGGCAAAATATCGCGTGCCTGATCTAACACCTCGATACCGCCATTGAGCTGTGTGAGTGAGGCAAAAGCCAATCGGGATTTTTCAGGCAGATTAGCCACCAACTGCTCTACCAGCGTAATGTCTTTGGCCTGCAAAGCCGCTTGCAACGCTTGCTCTTGCTGCACGCCGAGTTGTGCCATATGTGACAAACTGGCAAAAATGGTCGCATGGCTAAGGTCAACAAACAAAGTAGGCATGCCTAACAATTGCAAAGCCTTCACCATCAGGCGTTGCACTTCAATATCGCTCTCTATGCCAGCATGGCCATACAACTCGGCGCCCAATTGCAAGGGCTCACGTGTACGTGCCAATCCATCAGGCTTGGTGCGCAATACGGTACCGGCGTAACACAGACGCGAGACGCCCTGATGGTTAAGCATATGTGCATCAATGCGTGCGGCTTGCGGTGTAGTATCAGCACGCAGCCCCATCAGGCGGCCCGTTAACTGGTCCACCACTTTAAACGTTGCGATGTCCAGATCATGCCCAGTGCCTGTCAGCAAGGACTCGACATATTCCATCATGGGTGGCATGACATATTGATAACCATGGACGCGAAACAGGTCCAGCAATTGTCGGCGATAAGACTCAAGACGCGCCGCTTCCGCAGGCAAGACGTCTTCAATATATTCAGGAAGTAACCAAGTATGCATCCCGCTATTATACCCGCAAACCCCTGTCTAAAGCACGGCTTTAGCAATCGCGATCTCAAGGCCTCAGCAAGGTCTTAGCTAAAAAAGCAATAAAAAAAGGCACGCCATCATGCGTGCCTTTTTACTTCAACCAGACAATCAGCGGTTCAGCCACAACATAAGCAGACCAATCACCGCCGAGGCAAAGCCAATAAAACGAATCTGGCCATCTTGCAACTGTAGCAGCTTTTCAAAGGTTTGGCGCCATGCGCGGGTAAATAGCAATGGCATCAAGCCTTCAATCAGCAACACGCCACCTATCAGCCACCACACGTTCATGATCAAGCCAAGTTAATACTCAAGGTATTATTTCTTGCCGCTGCTACGCATATATTTAAAGAAGTCTGAGCTTTGATCAATCACCATCACGTCAGACTTGCTTTTAAAGCTGTTTTTGTAGGCTTCTTGGCTGCGATAAAAAGCATAGAATTCAGGATTTTTGCCAAACGCCTGGGCGTAAACCTCAGAGGCTTTGGCATCGCCCTCACCCTTCACTTTTTGCGCATCACGGTAAGCTTCGGCAATAATCACCTCACGCTGCCTGTCGGCGTCGGCACGGATTTTTTCAGCTGCTGCCGCCCCTTGTGAACGTAGTTCATTTGCCACGGATTTACGCTCGGCTTCCATACGTTGATAAACAGACTCACTCACCTCTTTTGGCAAATCCACGCGACGCAAACGCACATCCAGGATTTGGATACCCATCTGACGGCTCTCTTTGTCAGCACGCTGACGCAGAATCTCCATGATTTCAGAGCGCTCACCTGACACCACATCATGAATGGTGCGTTTACCAAACTCGGCGCGCAACCCATCATTGACCATTTGCGACAAACGACGCTCGGCCTGCACTTCGTCACCACGCACGGACACGTAGTATTTTGAAGGATCAACGATGCGCCATTTCACAAACGAATCCACCAATACGTTTTTCTTCTCGCTGGTGATAAAACGGTCTGGCTCTTCCCAGTTGAGGGTCAGGATACGTTTGTCGTAATAGCGGATATTCTCCACCATCGGCATCTTAAAGTAGAGGCCAGGCTCACTTTTGACTGACACAATCTCACCCAGACGGAACACCAGCGCGTATTCGCGCTGATCAACGGTATAGGCCGAAGAGGTAATGATCACCAGTAGAACAAACACCCCGATTAACAAACTTCCAATATTTCTCATCTTTATTCCTTCAGGGCAATCTAGCGATATTCGCGATCACGGCTGCGCATCGCATCACGCGAACGATCCGAGGTACTTGCATCTACTTGCGGCTCTTGTGCAGGCTTGTCGGCGGCTGCCGCAGGGGCAGAAGCAGCATTACCAGTTGCACCACTCATGGTCATCAGCTTATCCAGCGGTAAATACAGCAGACTGTTGCCACCCTTCTGGTCAACTAGCACTTTGCTGGTGTTGGCCAACACGTGCTCTTGTGCATCCAGATACAAACGCTGGCGTGTCACCTCAGGCGCTTTATTGTATTGCGTTAACACCTGCTCAAAACGGTCCGCATTACCCTTGGCTTCGTTTTCCACGCGCAATTTGTAACCTGCGGCCTCTTCGGTCAAGCGTGAAGCGGTACCGCGTGCTTTAGGAATCACATCGTTCGCATAGGCTTGGCCTTCGTTTTTCTGTCGCTCCAGGTCCTGCTTGGCTTTGACCGCATCATCAAATGCCGCTTGCACCTGCTCGGGTGGTTGCGCATTTTGCATGGTGACATTCACCACATTGATGCCAGATTTGTATCTGTCCAGCATATCCTGCATCAGTTTTTTGGCTTTGGCAGCCACATCATCGCGGCCTTCATACAGCACAAAGTCCATTTTACTTTTGCCGACGATTTCACGAATCGCGGTTTCTGCCACGCCACGCACACTTTCTTCAGTGGAGCGATTGCTAAATTGATAATCCTCAACCGATTTCAGGTTGTATTGCACCGCTACCTGCAAATCGATGATATTTTCATCATCGGTGAGCATGAGAGACTCACGCAGCTCCTTGCTGCGGCCAGACTCGCCCTCAAACGAGCGATAGCCCATTTCTATGGTGCGCACCTGCTCCAAGTTAACATTCTCAATGGTTTCAATTGGAAACGGCAAATGCCAGCGTGGGCCAGGCATAGTCGTTTCGACATGCTGCCCAAAACGCAACACCACACCGCGTGAGCCCTGATCAACAATATAAAAACCAGAGCCCAGCCAGATCAATGCGACTAAGCCCACAATCGGCGCCACTGGCAAGGGTTGTGGAGCTGGCGATGTGCCTCTAGGACCGCCGCCTTGGCCGCCTTTGTTGCCAAACAGACGATTAAGCTTTTGATTCAAATCCCTGAATACCTCATCCAGGTCAGGTGGGCCTTCGTTATTCTTATTCCAAAAGCCGGGGAATTTTCTCATGCTAGTACTCCGTGTTTTTTGATTTTTTTAAACATAAGCACGCTCTTCGGTGCTCAGTTTTTTCAAATATTGTTGATGCTCTAACAGCGCCTGGCGCAAGTCTTCCATGCCAACACCGTCCTTGGCAGAAACGCGAACAGTACGGATGTTACCATACTCATCCCTGTCGATTCCCGGCGCCATGCCCATGCGGTCAATCTGATTCAACACCAGAATCTGTGGGACATTGGCGGCACCAATCTCGTTCAACACAATATTGACTTGTTCAATTTGATTATCACGATTGGGGCTGGCGACATCGACAATATGCAGTAACAAGTCTGCCTGGGCCGCTTCTTCTAGCGTCGCACCAAAGGCTTCAATCAGGGTGGTGGGCAAATGCTTGATAAAGCCAACCGTATCGGACAAGACCACCGGATAGCCCTCAGGCAGATGCATTTTGCGCGAGGTGGTGTCTAGCGTGGCGAACAACTGATCTGCCGCATACACGCCAGAATGCGTGAGGCGGTTAAACAAGGTCGACTTACCAGCGTTGGTATAGCCGACCAGCGACACTGTCATCAGATTGGAGCGTTTGCGTGCACGCCGCTGCATGCCACGCTGCTGTTTAAGCTTATCCAGTTTTTCACGCAATTGCTTGACGCGTACGCGCAGCATGCGTCTGTCCAGCTCCAATTGCGTTTCACCCGGGCCGCCGCGTACGCCAATCCCGCCCTTTTGTCGCTCAAGGTGGGTCCAGCCGCGCACCAGCCGGGTAGACAAGTGTTCTAACTGCGCCAGCTCAACCTGCAACTTACCCTCGTGTGACTGCGCACGCTGGGCAAAAATATCCAGAATGAGGCCGGTGCGGTCGACCACACGCGCTTCGAGCAGCTTTTCGAGGTTGCGTTGCTGTGACGGGCTTAAGTCATGATTAAAGGCAGCCACTTTACTGTCGTGTGCGGCCATCAGCGCCTTGAGCTCATCCGCCTTACCAGAGCCGATAAAGTATTTAGAATCAGGCGCTTGACGCTTGCCTTCCAGCGTCGCAGAGATATTCAGTCCGGCAGTGCCGGCGAGGTGGCGGAGCTCTTGCAAACTTTCTTCGTAGTCAGCATCGCCAAAATTGATGCTGACCAGAACGACGGCATCTCCGCCGCTTGGTCTATCAAACATGCATTAAGATTCTTGTGCTGTGTCGTGAGGTGCCAAACTGACTGGGCGCGCTGGCACAATCGTTGAAATCGCGTGCTTGTACACCATCTGAGTCACTGTGTTTTTTAACAAAATCACATACTGGTCAAAAGAGTCGACCTGACCTTGCAATTTAATGCCGTTAACCAGATAAATTGACACTTGTACGTGTTCTTTTCTTAAGGCGTTCAGAAAAGGGTCTTGCAGCATTTGGCCTTTATTATTCATAGAATTGCTCCTTGTTTGTTTTAATCGTATTGGAGTTTTTATTATCTTGAACACCAATCCCTCATAGTGACTATGATTGTACTAATTTGTTCCAATTTCAATCCCCGCACCTTATTTTTTTGGAAATAATGCGCGAATACGCTGCAAACAAGCCTCTTTGCCCAGAATAGACATCACTTGATCGATGCTGGGCGACTGCGCAATACCGATTAAAGCCACCCGCAATGGCATCGCCAGTTTGGGGAATTTAATCTGTTGCTCAGCCACGACCTGATTTAGCGCATCGTGTAAGTTATCGGCAACCCAGGCCGAATCTTGAGTCTTTTGCAAAAAACTTTCGATATAGGCCGCAGTTTCGTCCTGAATATGCTTGGCGGCATCGGCTTCATTGATCGCAGGCACCTGGTAGAAGAACGCAATTTCTTTGGCCAGTTGGTTGAGATTATTGGTGCGCTCGCGGTATAAATTCAACACTGCCAGTAAGTCTGGTGATTGCGTCTCGGTCACGCCCAAGGCAGCCAAGCGCGGCTTCACTTCGTCGGCAATACGCTCTAATGGCAGCGTTTTAATGTAGTGTGCATTCAGCCAGTTGAGTTTTTCAGTATTAAACTGCGCCGCAGAAGGCGTGATATGGTCGAGATCAAACCATTCACAGAACTGCGCCATGCTGAATACTTCATCATCACCATGTGACCAGCCCAAACGCGCCAGGTAATTCAGTACCGCCTCACGCAAGTAACCATCTTCGTGATATTGCATCACGCTCACGGCACCATGGCGTTTGGAGAGTTTTTGGCCGTCATCGCCCAGAATCATGGATAAATGCGCATATTGCGGCACTTGTGCGCCCAAGGCTTGCAACATATTGATCTGGCGCGGCGTATTATTCACATGGTCATCACCACGAATCACCTGCGTCACGCCCATCTCCCAGTCATCCACCACCACGCAGAAGTTATAGGTAGGCGTGCCATCGGCGCGCGCAATAATCAGGTCATCCAGCTCGGCATTGGCAATTTCAATACGGCCTTTGACCATATCATCCCAGGCCACCACGCCAGTGGTCGGATTTTTAAAACGTACGACGGGTGGGATATCTTTAGGTGCGTCTGGCAAGGTCTTGCCAGATTCAGGCCGCCAGCGGCCATCATAGCGCGGCTTCACGCCCTGCTGCATTTGCGTTTCACGCAAGGCATCCAGTTCTTCTTTGCTGCAATAGCAATAGTAGGCGTGACCGTCATCCAGCATTTTCTGGATGATCTTTTTGTAAGTATCCATCCGCTGCATCTGGTAAAACGGGCCTTCATCATGGTCCAGTTGCAACCAGGCCATGCCATCCAGAATCGCCTGCACCGCCTCTGGGGTTGAACGCGCGACATCGGTATCTTCAATCCGCAAGATGAACTGCCCGCCATGGCGCTTGGCATACGCCCATGAAAACAAGGCAGTGCGTGCGCCACCAATATGAAGGTATCCGGTCGGGCTAGGGGCAAAACGGGTTTTAACAGGCTGTGACATAATGAATCTCTAAACGCTCAAGCCCTCTATTTTAACATGGTAGCCCTACTCCTGCCTGCATCCAACTTTGCAGCAAAATTGCGGCCCCCAGATTGAAGCGCGCACGCAAACGCGCTATGATGCCGCCATGACGCAACTCCTCTCTCCCAGCGGCGATATTCATGTCGGCGAGCTTTACGGCAAACCTGCCGCACCTGGCCAAACCAGTGCGATTTATCACGTGGTTGCCGTGCACAAGCTAGGCATTACCTTGCAAAATATGGATAACCCGCTGAGCCAGTTTGAGACCACCGCCAGCAAATTGCTGCAATCCGGCTATGTGCGCTTAAGCCAAACCCCTTATGTCAACCTACAACAAACAGGTAAACGCAAATCAGCACAGCAAAAACTCAAACGCTGCCCTTTTACCCTAGATGTATTTGCCGAGCGCGCCGACTGCGAGCGACCAGCAGTGACCGCCTAAGCAAAATGAGCAATAAAAAATGCCGCGATTGCGGCATTTTTTACGTGTTATAAATCCAGACAGCTTAAGACTCTGGCGGCGCACCAATCAAATCATGCCCTTGTGAGTCGACGATTTGCACATCGACAAAATCGCCCGGATTCAGGCCATCGGCATCTTGCAAGTACACAATACCGTCAATTTCCGGCGCATCACTTTTGGTCCGTGCAATGGCAATCACATTGCCGTCATCATCTTCAGTCAGTTCATCCACCAGCACGGTTTGCAGGCTACCAATCTTGGCGGCGACTTTAGCGGCACTGATACGCTCCTGCACTTCCATAAAGCGGCTTAAACGCTCTTGCTTGATCTCTTCTGCCACAGGGTCAGGCAAGGCATTTGCCGCTGCACCATCGACTGCTGAATAAGCAAAACAGCCAACGCGGTCCAACTGAGCTTCTTCCATAAAGTCGAGCAGCATTTTAAAGTCATCTTCGGTTTCACCAGGGAAGCCGACAATAAAGGTACTGCGGATGGCAATCTCAGGGCAGATATCGCGCCAGGCTTTAATACGTGCCAGGTTGTTTTCACTACTGGCCGGGCGCTTCATGGACTTGAGGATACGTGGGCTGGCGTGCTGCAATGGCACATCGAGATACGGCAAAATCGCGCCTTCGGCCATCAAGGGAATCACATCATCCACATGTGGATACGGATAGACATAATGCAAACGTACCCATACGCCTAACTCACCCAGCGATTTACTGAGTTCTGTCATATGCGTTCTCACCGGGCGGCCATTCCAGAAGCCTTTGCGGAACTTCATGTCTACGCCATAAGCCGAGGTATCTTGTGAAATCACCAGGATTTCTGACACGCCGGCATTGACCAGGCTTTCGGCTTCGTTGAGCACATCACCAATCGGGCGACTGACCAGGTCACCACGCATGCTAGGGATAATACAGAAGCTGCAACGGTGGTTACAGCCCTCTGAAATTTTGAGGTAGGCATAGTGCTTGGGCGTCAGGCGGATGCCTTGTGGCGGCACCAGGTCAGTATAAGGATCATGCGGCTTGGGCAAATGCGTATGCACATGGCCCATCACTTCTTCGAGTGCATGCGGGCCGGTTACAGCCAATACACTGGGGTGCGCACCGGTCACCACATCTTTTTTAGCGCCCAGACAGCCGGTGACAATCACCTTGCCGTTTTTATTCAGGGCTTCACCAATCGCATCCAGTGACTCCTGCACAGCGGAATCAATAAAACCGCAGGTGTTCACCACCACCAGATCTGACTGCTCATAGCTATTACTGATTTCATACCCTTCGGCACGCAACTGGGTCAAAATACGCTCGGAATCAGACCCGGCTTTTGGGCAACCCAAGGAAACAAACCCGACTTTAGGCGAACTTTGCATAATGACTCTCTCTTAACCTTCTACCAACCATTTGGTCAGGGCGACCGATGCCACGCCCAACACAATTAACAATATCTGACTCAGGGTATCGCGCAATGCCGTACGTTTATGCAGGCCAGGGATCAAGTCTGCCACCGCCACATACAGCATACTGGCCGCGGCCAAGCTGAGAATGTACGGCACCCACTGCTGTACCAGATTCAACGCCATATAGGCTAACAGCCCGCCTGCCAAGGTGGCCAGGCTAGAAGCGATATTAAATAAGAATGCTTTTTTCTTGCTGTAGCCCGAGTGCAGCAAAATCAAAAAATCACCGACTTCTTGTGGAATTTCATGCGCAATAATCGCCAGCGCGGTGACGAGGCCCACCTGCATATCGACCATAAACGCCGCACAAATCAGGATACCGTCGACAAAATTGTGAAAGGTATCGCCGACTATAATCATCAGACCGCTGCGACCGCCATCATGCGCATGGCCATGATGATGGCCAACAACCCGCGCTGGCGCTGCTTGCGGCAATTTAAACTTGATCGCGCCCTGCGGCTTTTTGTTTGCCTGCTGTGCAGGGTGTAACTCTGGGCAATGCGCCTCGTCATGCATGGCGTGCATTTCACAATGTTCACCGTGGCAATGACGCCAGAGCACCAGTTTTTCCAAAGTAAAAAACAATAAGATGCCAAACAACATGGTGGCGGTCATCGCCTCGATATTGGGGCTGGTTTCAATCGCATGCGGCAGGATTTCGAGAAACACCGCCGCCAGCAAGGCACCAATCGCATAACTGACCAGCAAAGGCACCCAATGCTTTCTGGCGTTGAGCGCGAACACGGCTGCCACACACACACTCAACACACCACCCAGCAAGCAAGCCAGCACCATGCCGGTGAACGGTGAAATATTTGAGAGTAATGTGGACAAATGAGGCATGCCGAGTTTATGAGAGAAAGGCGCGCATTATACGTGAGTTATCAAAAAAACAAAGCATAAACAAACAGTTATCCTTTAACACCAGGTGTTTGAACCATGTGTTTAAAAAGCGCTAAGCGCACTAAATAAACTGCGCCACAATATAGCCAATCACGATGCCGACCAGTAAGGCCATGGTCAAGCCGCGATAGGTCAACACATCGCGTGAATAGCCACGGCGGATGGCGACATAAGACACCAGATAGCCCATGGCATTGAGCAACCAGATAAAGCCGAAACTCAATATCTTGACAATAATGGGGCCGATCAGTGGCACCAGGCCGATCATGCCGACCAGCCAGACAAATAGCCCAGTGACCAAACCAACCAGCACGGCCACACCTGCTAATACGCGGGCGTCCCAATTCAGATAAATACCAGCAGCGATTAATGCTGTCAGGCCTATCACCAGCACGATATTCGGCCAGACCCGTTGACCACTCATCAGTGGGTCGATACCGGTACTAAAGTTGGCCGGATGGCGCCTGATACGTAATCGTTTGAGCATGATAGAAGCGTCTATAAAGTTGAGATTAAACCAGCCAGGTCTTGCACCTTGGCGCAGCTTTGCCAATGCGGTTTGCGCATGGCCACATCGCCTGCATAGCCCCAGCTCACCAGGGCAAAATCCATCTGGTTGGCATCAGCCGAGATGCCGTCTTCCAGGCGGTCGCCAATATACAAACAGTCCTCTACGGCTAGCGCATTATCGGCCACCACGCGCCCTATCATCTCGGCTTTGGATTTGAGTGGCGGGTTAAAGTAATCCAATGCATACACGCCGGTGAAAAATGCCTGCCAACCCAGATGCGCCATGATTCTTTCCGTGGGGTAAAAGCGCTTGTTGGTCGCAATATACAACTGGTAGCCTTGGTCTTTGAGTTGCTGCAACAAGGCTGTCACACCGTCAAACACCACCGACTCCAGGCAACCCGTCGTGTCGTAATGCTGCTTAAATGCTGAGGCCAGCATATTCAATAACGCAGCATCCTCATTTTCAGAAAGCCGTTTTAAGGTCTCCATTAAAGGCGGGCCAATCACATCATGCGTTAACGGTGCCGCTAAAGGCGTATTGGTGGTGCTAAATGCCAGACCAAAACAATGCAAAATACTAGGCGCAGAATCGATTAATGTGCCATCTAAATCAAAAATTAAATGCTGTTTCATAAATAAGGTTATTGAGTCTTTGGAATGACTTTTTAATTGTTAGCCACAGAGGTCACAGAGCACACAGAGGAAACAAAAAAACATCATTCACAATGCTTTTCTCTGTGAACGCTGTGTTCTCTGTGGCAAAAATATTTATTCCAGCCAGATGAAACACCCCATGCGGCCAGTATCACCATCGCGGCGGTAGCTGAAAAAGGTCTCAGGTTCATTAAATGTGCAGCATCCGCCGCCATACACCTGCGTGATGCCGAGGGTTTGCAGGCGCTGCCTGGCTATCGCATATAAATCACCTAGCCATTTGTCACCCTTGGGTTGAAAGGCAAGCTCAGCCTGCGCGTCTTGCGCGATAAACTGCGCCCTCACCTCGCCGCCAACTTCAAAGGCCTCAGGACCAATCGCGGGACCTAACCAGGCCATAAGTTGGCTAGCCTGCACTGGCATGGCAGCCACTGTTGCTTCAATCACGCCATCACACAAACTGCGCCAACCGGCATGAATCGCCGCCACAGCCGTGCCCGCCTGATCACACAACAACACCGGCAAGCAATCTGCGGTCATGGTCACACACACCACCTGCTTGCGCGTAGCAAAGCTGGCATCAGCACTTTCCAGACAAGACGACAAAGCGGCGTCGATCACGCGTACGCCATGCACCTGATTGAGCCACACCGGCTCACTGGGCAGGTAGCCGCTCAGTAATTGACGATTAGCCGCGACATGCTGGGGATGGTCTTTGACATGGTCACCTAAGTTCAAGCTGGCATACACACCCGTACTCACCCCGCCATTGCGCGTGGTCTGCAATGCTTTCACATTGACAGGCGCAGGCCAGTCAGGCGTGATGAATGTCAACGCTGCCATCACTCGTCCTCATCGACCCAGTCTTCGTCCAGGTCATCCTCAGACGCATCAAAGTCGTCGTCGCCCCAATCTTCGTCATCGTCACCGACAAACAGGCCGTTTTCATCGACATTAAAATCTGGCGGCGGCAACTCTTCTACCGGTTTGACCACGCGCATGGCTTCCAGCAGCTCACGCATATCGTCGGCCAATTCAATCTGCCATTCCATCGGCTCATTGGTCACCGGGTGAATCAAGCCCAGTTTGATCGCATGTAGCGCTTGGCGCTTAAAGCTACCGATGACTTCGCGCAGCTCTGGCGTCATCATTTTGTGCGGAATAATATTGCCGATGCCATACATCGGGTCACCGACCATGGGCGCTTTTAAATGCTGTAAATGCACGCGAATCTGGTGCGTGCGGCCAGTTTCGAGATTACAGCGCAAATAAGTATTGGTGCCAAAGCGCTCCAGAATCTCATAATGCGTGATGGCTGGGCGACCACGACGAATCACCGCCATTTTGGTGCGATGATGCGGGTGGCGACCCACCGGCTGGTCAACCTTGCCATTACGCCACAATTGCCCCCAGACAATCGCGCGGTACTCGCGCTTGACCGTACGCGCCTGCAACTGGCGCACCAGGCTGGTTTGTGCCTCCAGTGTTTTGGCCACCACCAGCAAGCCACTGGTATCTTTATCCAGCCGATGCACAATCCCGGCACGGGGCACATTTTTGAGTATTGGCCAATGAAACAGCAAGGCATTGAGCAAAGTGCCACTCCAGTTACCGGCGGCCGGATGCACCACCAGCCCGGCGGGCTTATTAATAATGATCAGCGTATCGTCTTCGTAGACTACATCCAGCGGGATATCTTCAGGTTCAAACGCATTTTCCTGCGCATTTTTGGGCGGCGTGATGTCCAGTTTTTCACCGCCCCAAACCTTGGTTTTAGCAGTGGTTGCCTTGCCATCCAGCAAGACCAGTTCCTCTTTGATCCATGCCTGTAATCGGCTGCGAGAATGATCTGGCAACATTTGCTGCAAAGCCAGATCGAGACGCTGCCCGCCGAGATTGCCAGGAACGACCAGATGTAAGGAGGCGCTTTCTTTCATATTTTCAAACAGCATCAGTTATAATGCCCTGAGTTTCCTTTGATAAAACAACATTAAACAACATGCTTCGCATTTTACCGCTTAACACCCTGTTCACGCGTGCTTTTATTTTAATCACCGCGCTGACCTTGAGTGCTTGTGCCATTTTCGGCAACCCGAATCCACCGGATGAGACCAAAGGCTGGGCAGAACAACGGCTTTATGCTGCTGGCCAGGAAAAGATGGCCGACAAAAACTATGACAAGGCGATTGAGTATTTTCAGAAGCTGGAAGCGCGCTATCCGCATGGCGCTTATGCCACACAAGCGCAGCTAGAAGTCGCTTATGCCTACTATAAAAAAACTGAGCCGGTATTATGCTTGTCCGCCGTTGACCGTTTTATCAAACTCCACCCTAACCACCCTAACCTTGATTACGCCTACTACCTGAAGGGCCTGGCTACCTTTAACGAGCGCGGCATCATGGAGAAATACACCAAACAGGAAATCAACGACCGCGACCCAAAAACCTTGCGCGTCTCGTTTAACGCCTTTAAAGAGCTGGTTGAGCGTTTTCCTACCAGCCGTTATGCCAAAGACTCAACGCAGCGCATGATTTACCTGGTCAATACGCTGGCCATGCACGAAATGCACGTTGCGCGCTATTACATGCAACGTAAAGCCTATGTGGCTGCGTTAAACCGCTCCAGATATGTGCTGGAAACCTATCCCAACTCTGTCGCAGTTGAAGACGCCCTGGTGACCATGATCAGCGCCTATGACGCCATGGACATGACTGATCTCAAAGGCGATACGCTGCGTATTCTCAAAACTAACTATCCTGAAAACCCGATGGTCACCGGCAAGATCAATGAAGACGAAAAAATCTGGTGGAAGTTCTGGGAAAGCCTGTATTAAAACAACGGTTTAAAAAAATCATTTCACTTGATGATTTAAAATATAAAAAACGCCAGTCAATCTGGCGTTTTTTTATTGTCTGGTTACATTTCGTCGGCAGTGCATTGCGCGGACTCTGCCGCAAAAGCCTCCAGCTCAAATGGATTATCATCATAAATATGGCGACCACGCATCCATTGCCATACACCCGCCAGCAAATACGCTGGCACAAAAAACAGCCCCCAACGCTCTGCCTGGCGAACATGCACGTGCTCATGCGCGCGCAAGCGGCGCAAGCACTCTGCTGAATGCCCAAGCACCACATGGCCCAAGGTCAACGCCGCAAAACCGCTGATGCGTGTCAGCTTATTCGCCAGCCAACCATCCGAGACTTCCAATACGCCATCCACGGTTCGCGCACTAGCGCCTGTGAGCAATAACACACTCGCAAAGAGCAGCCCCAGCACGCTGGTGGGCGATGCCCAGGCATAACGCAACCAATGCTTGAGCAACACTATGACCTGGCCTGACACTGTATTGCAGCCATACGACCAATCTCCACCGTCAAGGCATCGCCTTTACCACGGATGGTATTCGGCCCGTTGCTGTAGATAAAGCCTGAGCTACTGGGCTGTTGTGGCAGCCTGATTTCGTTTTGTCCACGGATCAGCACAGCGCTGGCAGGTGCAGCCTCAAAGCGTACGCGCATCACTTCACCGTTTTGGCAATCAAACACCACGGCCTCTGGCGCTGCTAAGGGCTGCTTGGCGATACAGCCTGCAAGCATTAAGGCTAAACAGGCATGAGGTCGCACAGCCATCGCCCTACTCATGCTGACCTCGGTGCAAACATAATCATGGCCATGCCGAGCATCGCCACCCCAGCCCCTAACAGATCCCAGCCGGTCGGTTTGATGCCGTCCACCACCCATAACCACAGAATCGCCACGCCGATATACACACCCCCATAAGCCGCATAAATGCGGCCAGCCGCCGTTGGATGCAACGTCAGCAACCAAGCAAACAACGCCAGACTCGCAGCGGCAGGCAATAACAGCCATGCGCTCTTGCCTGCTTTTAACCATAGATAAGGCAAATAGCAGCCGACGATTTCGGCCACGGCGGTCAAGGCAAATAAAAATAATGTTTTAAGCACAAAACGCCTCTCAAGGGGAAACCAACGGTATAGGTTTCAGACTAAGGGTAATAGTCGCATGATCATACTTTATGCCTTAAAAGTTTTTGACTCACTTTTTTGCTTTAAACGATATTGCAACCAGTAAAAGATCGCACCAACCAGCAAGTTGAGGCTGGCCTGCAGCAATGGCAAAAATAGAAAAATCAGGCTCCCCTGGGCGTCCGGGTACATCACCAGCGTTTGCCAGTAGATCCAGGCCACCACCAGCACCTCAAACAAACTAAAGCGCAGCCAGCGTTTAAGAACATCTATACAGTCAAAAAAGAAGCGCCCGGCAAATATCACCACATAAGGCAGGACGGTCCATAGCGTCATCAGCAACCCGGTACGATGACTGAGAAATCGCAAACCACTGGCGGCATACACCTCAAAACTGATGGCAATCAGCGCACCGGCCAGGGCAGTTAACGAAATAGCGTGGTGAATGCGCATAAGGCCTTAAGAAAGTTGTACCCAACGATAGTTTTTGATTTTACCCGGCGGCAAATCAAACGAGCGTGTGCCAGACAAAGTAAAAGAAGCGCCAGTGGCCACAGACGTTGGCGCATCAATCACAGCAGTTGGCTTGGATTGATCGACCACAATCACATCTACCATCGCCGGGTCAGACTGATTGCCAGCGTCATCTTCTACAATCAGCTGAAAACGGTGCCTGCCGGGCGGCAAAGGGTTGGCTGCATCAATCGTGACTTCAATGGTCGGCGTATTGGTTCTGATTTCCTGCCCAGTCGTAAACTTTGCCATATGAACTCCTTATGATTCAGAAAAACGTGTGAAGCTGCCTGCCATACAATGTATGCCAGATTGCCTTCAGCGGCAAGCAAGGCTTGCAAAAACAAACGCTTACAGATTATTCCTGTTCTGAAATCAGCAGTTGATTATGGTCGGTTTTAAGGTAAAAAGTACCGTTCTGGTCAATCTGAATTGCACGTATGCGATAGCCACTCAACACCGGCTCGGCGTACACCAGCGCACTGCCTTCCTTACGCACGCGATAAAGCGTGGTATTACCCATGCCAGCCACAAACAAGTCGTTATCCCAAAAATCATTGCGGCCGGTAGAAGGATATTTCACCAACGGACCTATGCCGATGGAAGGCACGAAGGTCATCGCCGGTTTTTCGTAACCCTCATGGCTATTGAATTTGTTGCCGTAGTAGCCGCTCATGCCATCGCGCTCGTAAATCGTGCCATAGCTGACGATCGGCCAGCCGTAGTTTTTGCCGCGTTTGATCAGGTTAATTTCGTCGCCGCCGCGCGGGCCGTGGTCGGTGAGCCACAACTCATTGCTTTCACGGTCAAAATACAGGCCGCCAGAAGGCGAGCGAAAGCCTGAGGCATAGACCTCGGCATTGAGGCGTTGCAAATCAATGCGCACCACTTTACCTAAGGAGGTTGTTTTATCTTGCACGCGGTCAGGCTTGGAAAAATCCCCCAGGCTGAAGTACAAAGTGCGCTCGTTCTCGCCCAGCGCTAACTTGCCGCCAACCTGATGGCCCAAAATCGGCTCTTTAATCGCCGGGCGGCTGATATAAATCTCGCGATTAAAACTGACTTCGCTGTTTTCCACATCGACCTCAAACTCACTCACCGCCAGCCGCACCCCATTATTCGCCTCATCCCAGGCGGTATAAGCCACATACAGGGTTTTGCCAATCAGCAAAGAATCTTTTACGCCAGACAATTCACGGCAATACACCAATTGCTTGCTGCTGCTTTCATCGGCTGAAGTTTCACCACCAGGGATAAATTTCGCCAGGGGTTTACCAGGCTTCACCAGCTCCATGCTGTCGTTCTGGCGTACAAAAAATACCTCGCCACACTTGCTGATAAACAAAAACAGTTTTTTATCCAGCCGCTCAAACGGGCCGGATGGATACTGATCTTCAAACGGTAATTTGTATTCCTTGAGCGTTTGCGTACCAAACACAGAAGTGATTCTGGGGGGCTCCGGCGCTTTGTTAGCTTCTTTATCGGCCTCCGCTGCCTCACTGCCAGACAGCAGCAATCTAGGCACCACATCGTCAGCTGCCAATGCGGTCACGGTCACGACAGCACTTAAACACAAGGTAACAACAACATGAAACGCCCTCAGGGCAGCGGCTGCGATTGAACATCGCTGATTAGAATAATGCAAAACAAGACTCTCCGTTAGCTGGCTTTTTTTTCGAGTCCCCCATCCAAAAAAAGTTTATACCATCTTATTTATTAATATTTTATTTTCAAACAAATCATTCACTTATTTATCTTTATTAATGTACTTTGTCACTAGTATTTTCAATGCCAACGCTGCAATCATGACGCCCCAGGCCGCCAGTGTCAGCTTGATAAACGCCGCAAATGCATCCTGCTGGCAAACCACTTGCAACAAAGAAAAGGCATCCTCACAGCCAAAGGCCACCACTGCAAACGCAAAGCCCGGCCCCAGGTGCAAAATCGTCAACCCATAAATCAAACCACGTAACAACACAGACTCCAACACGAAAATGTAAACATCCAGCAATCATTTCAAGCACAGCAGCCACTACTGCATGCCCTTGAATATCTGGTAAGTGCCGCCGGTGTAGTTGCCTTGAAATGACGTAGCCCGCACACCCGCAGCCACTTCCATCTCCACAGGCACGCGCTCATAAGCATAAAAATAACGCCCTTTTTGCACGCAACGGTCGCACGGGCTGTTGTCATAACTATACACGTCAACCTGCGCATCGCCGACACCTTGAATGCGCTGTTGATGATAACCCGCCAGAATCACCTTCTCTATCACCACGCCGGGTGCGGCTTTAATCTCCCAGGTGACGGCCTCATAAGACATCAGGCCTAAAATAATCGGCGTTGAATCATCACTCACGTTAACCCTAATGGTGCGCTGATCGCGGCCAGCGTTAAAAAATGACTGACAAGCCTGCGGAGTCATCGGCTCGCCTTTACCTGCTGCCTCTTGCGCGGCCTGGCACTGTGCCCACCATGGCCGTTTATCCGCGTTTTCCGGGAGTTGCCCCTGATAAACGCCGATCACATGCAGAGCTGCTTGCGAGGCCGATTTAGGCTTAATGACAGGTGCTTGGGTGATGGTGCTAGGCACACTGCCGCAACAACTCGCCAGCAATAGCGGCAGACACGCGGCCAGCAGTGCTCGTTTAAATGGATGCGGTGGCGTCCGCTGGTTTATTTCTACGCTGTGCAAACCGATTGCTCCCTTTCGTCATCAAGCGGATAGATATCATCAAAAAAGGCCCCGATGGGGCCTGATGGTTTGAAAAAGCCAATCCTGTTTATAAATGAATCTGGCCGCTTTGCAATAGTCAGTTTGAGCTATACCCTGCCACTGCTAGCGTTTGATCGCAAATAGCAAGACGCCACTCGCAATCATGGCGAGACCCAGCCATTCGCGTGCGTTTAAGCGTTCGCCTAAAAACAGACAGGCAAACACGGCGACCAGCACCAGGCTGAGCTTATCCACCGGCGCAACTTTAGAGGCTTCGCCCAACTGCAACGCTCGAAAATAGCAAATCCACGAGCCACCAGTGGCCAGCGCAGACAAGCCCAGAAAAACCAGCGAGCGCGTAGGCAGCGTAAAAGGATTGCTCCACTTGCCCGCTAACCAGACAAAAGGTGCCAGCACCAGCATAATCAACACAGTACGAATCAAGGTGGCAAAGTCAGAGTCGACACCTTGAATGCCGATTTTGGCAAAAATCGCTGTTAGCGCAGCAAAGCAGGCTGACAGCAGTGCCCAGAACAACCATTGACTCTCCATAGTTTCGCCCCAATAAGATTGAATTGATCGCCCAGTATAACAATTGCAGCTAGCGTGTTAAACGTTGCATGACTCAATCAGCACGCACGGGCTTTAAAAGCAAAAAGACTGGCCGCAGCCAGTCTTGTCAAGATTAAACGCCTGATGACGGGCGTTGCAGCGATTACGCCTTGTCGCTACCGATAAACCGGTAAATCACCGCGCCCAATACCGCACCGATAATGGGCGCCAGCCAGAATAACCATAGCTGTGAAATCGCCCAGCCATCGACAAACACCGCCACGCCGGTGCTACGTGCCGGGTTTACCGACGTATTGGTGACCGGGATTGAAATCAAGTGTATCAAAGTGAGGCACAAGCCAATGGCAATCGGCGCAAAGCCTTGCGGAGCACGCTTGTCAGTCGCGCCCATAATCACCACCAGAAACATCATGGTCATCACCACTTCAGTCACAAACGCCGCCAGCAAACTGTAGCCCCCAGGTGAATGGGCCTCATAGCCATTAGACGCAAAGCCTGCGGTCACATCAAACCCCGCCTTGCCACTGGCGATGATATACAACACGCCACCCGCGACAATCGCCCCCAGCACTTGCGACACAATATACGGCAGCAACTCTTTGGCCTGAAAGCGGCCGCCTGCCCATAGCCCGATAGACACCGCCGGGTTGAGATGGCAACCAGAAATATGGCCAATGGCAAAGGCCATGGTGAGCACGGTCAAGCCAAATGCCAACGACACGCCCAGCAAGCCGATGCCCACCTCAGGAAAAGCCGCCGCCAGTACCGCGCTACCACAGCCCCCAATCACTAACCAAAACGTGCCAAAAAACTCTGCGACATATTTTTTCATTGCGCCCTCTCCTTTTTTAAATAGCCTATTGTAAGTATCAAACTGCGCGGCGGGCTAGTTCTAAAGCGACCCTACCCAAGCAGCTTGAGCGCCCAATATAGCAAACTATGGCCGCTTAAACATCCACCTGTTAAAAAATATTAATAGTGCTACTATTCGATAATTGCCATGCCCCACAAACCGCGCAATAAAAAAGGCCGGCAATTGCCGACCTTGCACCCTGCGCCAAGCGATTAATCTACGTTTTGCCCAATGCGCCACAACACACCTGAGGGGTCGGTGATACAAAAATCACGCATGCCCCAGCTTTGTAGCTGAATTGGCCATACCTTAACGCCATAAGTCTGAATAATGCCACTATGGTGTATGTTGTCCCACCAGGCATCCACATCCTGTACCAGCAGATGCATCATAAAATTCTCGGCCAGGTTCTCAACACAAAAATCCTGCAACAGAAAACTCGCGTGTGCATAGTGAAAATAAGCCACACCGCCGCCTTCTGACGCCATGGTAAAGCCCATGTCTTGATAAAACTGCTTGGAAAGCGCGAAGTTTTTGGCGGGCACAAAGGCCTTGATTTCGGTGACTGTGAGATTAGACATAGTTTAAAAAGCCATTAAATCATCTGCAACTAGCGCAATAACAAATAAATACAAAGCAGCGCCGACGTCATCGACAAGCCAAACGAAACAAACAGCATCGTCTTATAAGCCGCCACCTGTTTTTTTGCCGCCTGCCCTGCGTCCTCCAACGCCTGAATCGCCAGCTGCATTTTTTCTGCCAGCAAATGGATAGACTCCGCATTTTGAATCGTCGCTGCCTGCAACTCCTCGATCTGGCTCGTCAATACAGGATCCACCTTGGCGGCCTCAGGCTTGGCAGTAAATGCAGGGATTGCCGCCGTCGCCACCTGCGCAATATAAGGCGCCACCGCCTTTAGAATGGGTAAAAACTGAATAGCCACACAACACCTCAATGATTGGCACAAATACAATAGCCACCAATAGTAAAGCCTATGCTTTCAGGCGTCCACCCTGGTGTGTAGAAGAAAGTACAAGAGCAACTGTGGATGATGTTTCATGACACCTAACGTTTAAAAGCCAGTCCCGCTTGATGGATGGGTTAGGCTGCCTCATTTATTATTGCCTTACCTTGAACTTGTTTAGATTCTTTCCTAGCGAATCATCACCTAGATTCCATTCGAAAATTGCAGCATCATTTTTGCGCACGGCATAGTACCCAACAAGATCACTTCCCACCCAATCTCTTGGCACGTCAAAGTGGTAATGCAATTGAAAAACAAAATATTTTTTTGAAGTGGAATAAAGCCAACAATAGTATTTGCCTTCTGGGTCTTCCATGGCTGAAAGGTGCTTTTTCTTGGCAGCGTCAGTCAGCATGGTGCATGCTTCGGTCTCTGATTTGACTGCAGCATTTACAGTAAATGTAGACATCATTAGAACTAAGATGGCTGACTTACCTCTGTGCATGTAGAAGCCTAACGTTTGACATAAGGGGCGCGCTTTAGCGCGTCCCGCTTGATGGATGGGTTAGGCCGATACCACTCACTTGATTTTGCATTTATTACTGCCACGGGAAATTATGATTTGCTCGGCCAGTTGACCATTCATGCCGCAATGATAGCCGTGCGAAAGATCAACGAACCGAACCGTATAAGTGTTACCTCTTTGTTCAATTACCGCAGCCCCTTCGTCGAAATTAATCGTTGTAATTTTTCCTTGATCAGACCACTTCGTGTCTTCGTCTCCACGTCGAGCGCTTACGTCACAGCTATATTCGCCGGCAGTGCTGAAATACTTAAGTCCTAATACCTTTTCGCTTTCTATCTCGAGTGACAGCGAGTCAGTGAAATGCCCTTTTCCAGAATTGCACTTCAAATTCTCGCCAGCCCAAGATTGAGAAATAGAAAACACAGCAATCACTATGAGAATTATCTTGGACAATTTGACTCCAGCCTAACGTTTGACATAAGGGGCGCCGCAAGGCGTCCCGCTTGATGGATGGGTTAGGTTTTTTAAAACACCAATCATTCTGGAGTATTTTCAAGTTCTTGATATAAGTCTTGGAGTGCTTTGTCAAAAGAAGCTACAAGAGTTTTTGACATTTGAGCATTCGAAGAGCCCTTGTATTTTCCATTATTCCAAGCCTGAGACTCACGCTCTGCAACAGCTTTTTGGCTTTGTTTTTTCTCTATTTCCTTGAGGATTTCATCTCTTTTTCTCATCACGATTAACCTGCATTTCTTATAAGTTCATTTAGCAATAATTTTGCTAAGACATTGTTATTTGATGAGACGGAAGCTGATTTACTTCCCAAGTTAACTGAACTTACGGTAAGCATTCCATCTTCAACTTTTGCTGTGGCTTGATATAGCTTGCCGTCTTTTTCAACTTCAACTTCAAATCTAGTCATATTTAAACCTAACGTTTGAATTCAGGGGCCTGCTTTAGCAGGTCCCGCTTGAATGAGGGGTTAGGCAACTTTTAATTTTTAGCATGATTTTTCTTTTTATTAAGATAAGTGGGAATTTTATCTAAACATTCCTTTGATCGCCTTGTGATTTCATTCAATTCATTCTCGTAGTAGTAGTCTCGATTTAGCTCTCGAAGTCTTTTAGCAAGAAGCTCACTCTCAGCACACTCAGGAATGTTAGCATTAAATTCTTTCTGCAACTCTGGGTCTATAGGCCTCGCCCTGCTCCAATATAGAAATAATGCATAAATTAGAATACAAAGTACCAAAACAATTATCAGAATCTTTTTTGCCATTCGCGACTGGCCTAACGTTTGACATAAGGGGCGCCGTAAGGCGTCCCGCTTGATGGATGGGTTGGGCCGTGACTTATTTGTACCATTCAGGTTTCCTTGTTTTCTTACAGAAATGCCGTGCCGCTGATTTGTCTTTTGGCTCAATCTCGGACTCTAACTCATTTAGTTTTGTAAGAATTTTTTCTTGGTTCTTATACTTGTGTTTGAGTTTTGTTAGTTTCGCATCGGTTCCTGTGCAGGATTGGCAAATTGACCAGTCAATATCGGCTTGCCTTTCTTCATCGTAACCATACTCACCTCGCCAGTGGTCGCATGATTCGCGCAGTTCTAAATAGCTTGAAACATCTCTCGGTAAGGCATCTTCTGCCAGTGACTGGCAGGCAATGCAAAACAAAATGTATAAGCAAAGAAATCTCATGTGGCCTAACGTTTGAATTAAGGGGCGCCGTTAGGCGTCCCGCTTGAATGATGGGTTAGCCATTACCACATATACCATGATATGACCGCTAAATTTTCTTTTGGAATAAGCTCAATGAGTATCTCGGCATCCTCACGAGTAGCTCGATTAGTGAGGGTGTATTGGCTTGCCATTAAACTTAGAGGCTTCAATTTTTTGTCCATATTCGCACAACCATCAGATTTTGTTTCGTGAACGGGTTCGGACGAAATCGAGGTTTTAAGCTGCTCCCATGAGGTTTGAGACAGCCGTACAATAAAACATACTGAATAATCACCATGAATATCGGGGTATGTAGCAGTTTTGTATTGAAATTGGGCATCGGATGGCAGGTTAACTTTAACCAAGCGTTGCAACTCAGAAGTGTAAAAAGACTGAGGTGGATAGACTGCATCATAAATTGACCATAAAACCCAAAGAAAACTGGCGGCTAGAAACATGCGACCATAGCGACCTTTTGACCATAACCAACGAACTGAAAAGAATAATAGTACTGGAATGCAAATTAACAATAAACCAAGAATGATTAAACCTATGTATCCCATAATGGCTAACGTTTGAATTAAGGGGCGCGCTTTAGCGCGTCCCGCTTGAATGATGGGTTAGGTGGCCTAGACACTTATGAGTGACCCCATACCTTTACTGATGAAACGACCAATATGACAGCGAGGATGGGTAGAAGCACTGCTGGAGGAACGATACCCAACAAACGCCCACCAATAAAAGCACCCAGCAAAGACCCAGCAGCCATAACTAAAAGAAAATGGCGTTGTGCTCGTATAACGCCAAAACTTTGGTCTTGGCTATAACGAGTGAAACCAACAAGCATGGTGGGAAGACTGACGGCAAGTGAAAGGCTGCCAGCAAGTTTAATGTCAGCGCCAAACAACAGAACAATAGTGGGGATGAGCAGCTCGCCACCTGCTACCCCCATAAGTGAAGCAACCACACCAATAGCAAAACCAGCTACAGCGCCAGCGATGGCTAAAGACACCCCAGTTAATAAGGGTGCACTACCCGAGCTTGGCTCGTGACCCAATAACAAAGCTGCTGCAATAACCAAGAGCAAAACGGCTAGCACACGATAAAGGGTTTTGGATTTAAGTTTAGTTGCCCAGCCGGCACCAAGCCATGCGCCAGCTAAACTACCAGCGAGCAAAGTAAGTATTACATCCCAGCGCCCGAGAATGCTTGAGAGAGGCACAGCAACTGCCCGAAAGGGCAGAGACGACGCTACAACAACAAGGCTAATGGCTTTGTTAAGAATAACGGCTGAGAGTGCATTAAAGCCGAATAGGCCAATAAGCAAAGGCAGACGAAACTCAGCGCCACCAAGACCAATAAGGCCTCCAAGTGTACCAACAGCAAAGCCGCTGCCAAAAATAGTGATGGCTTTATATGGATTCACATTAGATTCAATTTGAGACAAGATGGTTTAGACACCTAACGTTTGAATTAAGGGGCGTGCTTTAGCACGTCCCGCTTGAATGATGGGTTAGGTGTTTGTTTTAACATGGCGAGACCTTATAAGTAACCCTAAGCCAGCAAAAATTAAAATAAGAAAAGGACTGAACCAGCTAACAAAAATGTAAGTGCTACTGGCTTCTTGAGCAATAGCTGCTGCAATGTATGGGTCATTAACTTCGAATAGCCCAGATAATGTTAGCAGCCCTAACATTGGTAAGACAATAAGCAATAGCGTGGGGTTGAAACGAGCTGACAAATACGATGCAATGACACCAACAACCATTGTTATTGAAATTGATAAAAGCGAAGGCATTTTATCCATGACTTCGGCATTGCAGATTGCCGGGAATAGCAAAAATATGATTAATGCAACTCTCATGACACCTAACGTTTGAATTAAGGGGCGCCGTTAGGCGTCCCGCTTGAATGATGGGTTAGACCGTAGTTGTACCATTTATTAATGCCTTTGCAATGGAGAGTAGCTCTACAAATTTAGGGGCCTGAGGGTTTGCAACTCCAGATAAATGAGGACCTATATCTTGCCACTGCTCTGGAGATGTAGCCGACTGTAAAAACCCATAGCCTTCTTTACCATCCCAGACCAACCTAAATTGTGAACCCTGATTAGCATTAAATACACAATATGCGCTGCCACCAAAGAACTCAGGCTGTAGGTGCTCTTCAGCAACAGTAGCGCCAAGGCTTTTAATGGCATCACGAATTGTCGAATATTCACGCATTAGAGGTCTAACGTTAAATAGACCCCAAAAACGACAATAATTTTTTATTTAGTCTGGGGGCTATAAAATTTACAGTTTTATTTATCATAATAAAATCAATGAGGAGTATCTTTATATTACACCTGAGTTTAGGAGTTACGCTATGGAAAACACACCTGAGGTAAAGCCAACGCCAAAGTTATTTCCTTCTATTGTAGAGCGCTTGCGAGTGAAGCATTACAGCAAGCGCACCGAAGAGGCTTATGTACAATGGATTAAACGATATATTTTGCACCATGGCAAGCGGCATCCGCGTGAAATGGGGGTGGCTGAGGTGGAGGCTTTTTTAACGCATCTGGCGGTGGCACGAAATGTATCTGCCAGCACGCAGAATCAGGCCAAAAGCGCCCTGCTGTTTTTATATAAAGAGGTGTTGGGGGTGGAGTTGCCATGGCTGGATAATGTGACACAGGCGAAAGCCCCAAAACGGATGCCGGTGGTGCTTAACAAGCCTGAGGTGCAAGCCCTGCTCAACCGGCTGGATGGCACGATGTGGCTGATTGCGAGTTTGCTGTATGGCAGTGGCTTGCGGGTGATGGAGTGTCTGCGTTTACGGGTGAAAGATGTGGACTTTGTAAAGCGTGAAATTCTGGTGCGCGAGGGCAAGGGCTTTAAAGACCGGGTGACGATGTTACCGGCTGCGCTGATAGAACCTCTCAAGCAGCATCTGTTAAAAGTGAGGGCGTTGCATGAAGAAGATTTGGCTGCCGGATTTGGCGAGGTGTTTATGCCGATGGCACTGGATAGAAAATACCCCAATGCTGGCCGCGAGTGGGCTTGGCAATATGTGTTTCCTTCCATCAAGCGCTCTATAGACCCGACAAACAACAAGATTCGCCGCCACCATGCTGATGAAAAAACGGTGCAACGCGCGGTAAAAAATGCTGCCAAGGCGGGCAATATCGCTAAACTGGCCACACCACACACGCTGCGGCACAGCTTTGCGACACATCTGCTGGAAGGCGGTTATGATATTCGCACGGTGCAGGAGTTATTGGGGCACAGTGATGTATCAACCACTATGATTTACACGCATGTGCTTAACAAGGGCGGGCTGGCCGTGAGTAGCCCGCTAGATGTGATTTAAAACCAGATGTGATTTAAAACCAGTATTTGGGGTAGCGCCCCTCACGTGTGAGGTTGTTATATACCAGCGCGACAACGGTGATGACAATGGCGCCGAACAGGGTGGGAAACCACAAAAACTGCCAGCTCATGGCCCCCTGGCTGGCAATCAACCAGACGATGACTGGATTGGAACCTGCGGGAGGATGCACGGTCCGCGTGAACATCATGGCCGCAATCGCAAGGCCAACCGCAATCCCTAACGCCCACCAACTACCCCCCAGTTGCGACACCACCAGCAGACCGATCAACGAACTTAAAAAGTGACCACCAATCACATTGCGTGGCTGGGCAAACGGTGCATCCGGGTAAGCAAACAAAATGACGCATGACGCGCCGAATGACCCCAGCACCAGCAACTGATCTAGCCGTGCAGTCATCAGCGCGGCTATGCTGATGGCAATCATGCCGCCCAACCCAGCCATGAGGATGGCTTTGCCACTGAACTTTGGCGGCAATGCCGCGTGCTCACCGGCAAGCTTATCTAACAGTTTCATATTCTCTCCCTGAGGGGTTGTGGTTCACAATACGTTCGAATATTGCCAGAAGCGGGGTTTCCACGGCAAAGGCAGGTCTGCAATCCCCGGTTTCGTCAGTCTGGTTAGTGTGCGAAAAAGATTACTTCTGCACATCACCAATGTGGCTTTGGCCACGCAATCTGGCCAGTTTAACCTGTCTCTGCCGCTCTCTAAGCGACTCTTTTTTCTCCGCACTCAGCTTGTCGAAGCAATACGGGCAAGAGATACCCGCTTCGTATTGCTCGCTTTGCATTTCGGCCTGGGTGAGCGGCATGCGGCAGGCATAGCATTGATCATGGTCGCCCACCTCCAGGCCATGCTTGACAGCCACACGCTGGTCAAACACAAAACAATCCCCCTCCCACAGGCTTTGCTCTTTAGGGATGGTTTCCAGGTATTTGAGAATACCGCCTTGCAAGTGATACACCTCTTCGAAGCCCTGTTGTTTCATATAAGAAGAGGCTTTTTCACAGCGGATGCCACCGGTGCAGAACATGGCCACTTTTTTGTGTTTGGTTTTGTCCAGGTTGTCGGCGACATATTGCGGAAACTCACGGAAAGTCGTGGTTTTGGGGTCGATCGCGCCTTTAAAAGTGCCGATATGCACCTCATAATCGTTACGCGTATCCAGCACAATTACATCTGGATCAGAAATAATCGCGTTCCAGTCTTCCGGCTTCACATAGGTGCCGACCACCAAGTTCGGGTCAACTTCGGGCATGCCCATGGTGACGATTTCTTTTTTCAGCTTGACCTTCATGCGGTAAAACGGATGGCTGTCAGCCCAGGACTCTTTATGTTCCAGGTCAGCCAGACGCGGATCCTGGCGTAAATGCGCCAGAATGGCGCGGATATCATCCGGCGCCCCGGCGATGGTGCCGTTAATGCCCTCTTTTGCCAGCAACAAGGTGCCTTTGATACGCAGCTTCTGGCAAGCTTCTAAAATTGGTTGTTGCAGGGCTTGGTAGTCATCCAGCGTGACAAATTTGTAGAGGGCGGCGGTAAGAAATTGACTCATTTGAGAACAGGCTTTATTTCAAAAACGCGATTTTACCACTCTAACTCTATGATGCAAAAAGAAAAATGGGCACCAGGCCCGTTCATCTCACATCGTTAAAACAGCCCATCAGGACTGAATGACCAAGATTTCTGCTTTGCCCAGGCCGCCCATATCGCCCATCCAGCGTTGCACGCGCTGGCTGCTGATCTGCGCAAAACGGCTATCCAGGCGCTTGAATGACTTATACAAGATATTGAGAAAAGGCAGCTTATGAAAACCGCAGTCTACCCAGGTCGCTTGCGCGGCGGGCGTGTGAGCCAACAACAAAGTGCCACGCTTCATGCCGTAACCTAAATAAGCACCCGTGGTGCCCAGCACACCCAGCGTGCCCGCCATCATGTCAGAGCCACAATAATCACCGGCATTGCCTTCAATCAGCAACATGCCGCGGCGCATACGGTCACCGGCGCGCGCGCCAGCGTTACCTGTGCAAATCAACACACCATTTTGCAGTTGTGCACCTAAAAAGTCCCCAGCGTCGCCAGCCACATTGATTTGGCCGCTGGTCATACCAAAGCCAATATATTCATGCGCAGCGGTGGTGTTTTTAAAGTTCACGACCGCGGCTTCTGAAGCGCTGTCTACGCTGACTTCAAATACATCGGCCACGCTTAAATTAGCCGCTAGTTTGATGTTTGCAATCTCAGCCACTGTTTTGCCTTGCAAAGCCTCTGGCAACAACGCGCGACAATCAACGCTGCGTGCAACGGCTTTTGCCGTTAAAGTGATCTGGCTCATGCGCTAACCTCCCCGCTTAAAATTGGGCGCAATTTAAAGTGATGCTGGCCTAACTTACCGCCATAGTTACCGGCAGAAATACGCAAAATGCCATTGTCTTTACCTAGGCCACAAGCGGCTTCAATCCCGGCTTTCATGGAAACCGCAATATCCTCAAATGTCAGGCCATTAACCACAATTTCCATCACGCTTTCTACGCGTGGATCGAGCTCGCTCTTAACCACACCTTTGAGCGTCGGGCAGAACGCATCGTTGGTACTGGCAAACATTTTGGGGTATTTGCTACCGACCTTGGAGCCGGAACGCACCACACCACCGGGGAAAGGCATAATCACGTTAGGCAATTTTCGCATGGCGTCGATTGCCGCTTCACAGGCGGTGAGCACTTGTGCCTGACTGGCGCCTAATACCAGAAAGTTGCCGCCGCCAATGGCGCGCACCATGCCGGTGGTTTCTTCGGTCAAAAATTCGCCATCCATGACCGGAATACGCCAGTAGCGTTTGAGCTTGCCATTCGCATCCGGGATTTGTTTGGACACCTGGTAACCATCGCCAAAAAAGCGCAAATGTTTGCCCAGGCTAATCATGTCCTCAGACTCAATGCCCGCAAATGCCGCCGCGGTTGGGCAAGTGAGAATACATTGCCCCATACGCGTTTCTAGCTGTTGCATCAGCACTTTGCTGCCCATGGCAAACATCAGCACGCTAAGCCCAGGGCGGCCATCCGGCGTTTCCTCTTCGCTCAATTCGCGCTCTATGCCCGCCTCTACGCCGCAGCCAATCACGCTGGTGGCAAAGCCGGTCATCGCATTGGCGGCGTTGTAGGCCCAGCGCAGGTTTTGCGCGGTAATCAGGATACGTGTGCCGCGCATATTAAAGGCTTCGGCAAAGGTATCGTCTATTTCTACTCCGTTAATCACCATAGTTACCCCTGCACATGGTTAATGACATGGTTGCGGCCATCTTCGGCAATCTGGTCATTCGAAATTTTAAAGTTGTTCATTTGCATGGTGTGATAGCGATCAAAATACTGTTTGATGTCTTTTTCTACGCCAAGGTCAAAAGTCGGTTTGGCCGTATGCGTTGCGCCCCACACGACTTTTACCACTTTGCCCTCTTTCACCACCAGCTCGCCGTCTTTAAACACCAGGTCTGGCTTGGCAAACATGGCTTCTTTATCGGCCTGCTCGGTATACACCGTAATATCCGCCGCTGCACCTACGCCTAAATGGCCGCGGTCTTGCAGGCCAATTAACTTGGCTGGCGCTGAGCGCGTCATAGTGGCGATTTCATACAGGCTGTATTCACGGTCCAGTGACTTCAGGTTGCTCATGGCTTGCGCATCCAGATTGAGCTTATCAAACGCATCGTTACGGAAAGTTTTGTCCATCAGCAAACGAATCAGGTGCGGATAGCTGGTAAACGGCGCGCCATTCGGGTGATCGGTGGTCAAAAACACGCGCCACGGGTCATCCACGCTCAAAAACACCTCGAGGCCAATCGCCCATTGCAAGGCATTCACATAATTCTGGTCCCGGTATTTAAACGGCACCACCCCACACCCGGCATCGCACTCAATGTCCATAATCACCGATTTTTTCGGGTTGGCAACTTTGGCATTTAAGTGCTGCATCATGTTGTCACCAGAGGCAGTCACGGTTTGCCCGAACAGAATCTGGCCCACATCGGCGGTGATATGTTTGTTGCTATTGATCGCCTCAGCAATATTGGCCGCCGCAGAAGAAAACTTTTTATCGCCCTCTGTGCCGTAGCTGTGAAACTGGATATGCGTTAAATGCATGGGTAAGCCATCGCTGGCACCCATGGTGTCTAACGTGGTCTGAAAGTTACCGGCCACGCCCAGATTATTACAGTGCACATGCAACGGCTTGGCAATGCCAATCTCGTTCACCGCGCGGCTCAAGGCCTGCAAAATGCGGCGCGGCGTGATGTGGTAATGGCTGTGTTGCTGGTCTAAATCCTGGCGACGCTCATTAAATTTAAAGGCAGAAATACCGCCGGGGTTGACCACTTTAATGCCGATGGTTTGTGTCGCATGCAGCGTCCAAGCCACGTAGTCGTTAATGGTTTTCTGGTCGGCATTCTGGCTGAGCAACCGTAAAAAGTAATCGTCATTGCCCAACATGGCGTAGCCGCCTTTGTCGATCATGGGCGTATCGCCCATCTCCATGTGCGCTTGGCGCGCATTCACGGCCAACACGGCAGGCTCAAACGCGGCAGTGTAGCCCATCTCAATGTAGCGCATGCCGGTATCGGTGGTATTTGGCGTGGCGTGATGACTACAGTTGGCGCCGCAGATATGTGCCTCCGGTTCTTCGAGGCGGCGCATGGCTTGATACTCAGGCAGCAGCATGCGCGCAATATTCACTTTACCGCCACCAATATGGCTATGCATATCAATCGCTCCCGCCATGACGATTTTGCCATTCAGGTCGTGCACCTGGCCGATTTTTTCACTGTCAGCCGGTTTGGCAATAATACGGCCATCGCGGATATAAATATCTTGCACCACACCATCTTTGTGGTTGGCAGGGTCTATCACTTTGGCATTTTTGAGCAGCGTAATCATGCCAAATCTCCTTGTAATTGGGCTTCTATCAGGGCCACCACTTGCGTTAATGTCGGCAAGTCCGTCGGCTTGGCGGCGGTCAGCGGCAGGGTCACAGAGCCATCGACGCGGAACTGCTGGCCATTGCAATCAAGGCCGGGCGTTGCCACGGGGATAAACACGGCCGGGGCTGACTCAAAAATGCTGTCAGGCGCGCCCAGTACTATCACCGGCTGCGTGCCTGCAGGCGGCATGGCTTGCGGGCTATAACTATTCACCCACACGACCGCATCATGACTTTCCCACGCTGGCGCATCAATAATGACGCCATTGAGCCAGGTATGCGCATAGTTCACACTGGTGTCACCATCGCTACCGCCCATAGACAAACCCATGGCGCGGCTCTTCTGGTTGAGGGCGACCACGGTTTCGGTAATGTTTTCAATCGTGAGTTCGGCATGGTCGTAATGCAGGTCTTTAGAGACCCAGACCAGCGTCGCATATTTGGCCGCTTTTAAGGTCGCAGCCAGCGTTTTTAAGGTACTTACTGCGACACCTGCCACTGTTGTGGCTGTCACTGGCTTATCCATCACCAGTGCACGTAAAATTGCCACCACTTCAGGCAAGTGTTCAGAAGCACAGGCAATCACCTCAGGCGCACGGCCATCGGGCGATACCCCAGGCTGGGTATTCAGTTGGTCGCCGCCCAGATAAATAATCTGGCGTGCCGCAGGCTCGGTAAACATGGCTTCATCCACCCACACTACGCGCTCAAAAAAGCGGGTGTTATGGCTGACGACATCGGTGCCTATCATGAGGATGACATCTGCACGGTTGCGCACTTCGGTCAGCGTGGTGGTTTGCCAGCCACGGTGCTGCAATACTTTCATATTGCGCAAAGTGCTGCTGGCATTGATATGTGTCATGGCAGCGCCCGTGTGCTGAGCCAGGCGCACCAGTGCGCGCGCTCCATGCACATCGGTACTGCTACCGGCCACCAACGGCGCGGCTGCCTGCTTGAGCGCCGCCGCCGCCGCACGCACAGCCTCGGCCAACGAGGCTGGTTGACCAGCCACTTGCGGCGATACGCCAGTGGTCACCCGCGCATAAAATTTGGCGGCCTTGCCACACGAAAACTGTTGCCTGGCAATGGCATCTGCCGAAATATCGTCACATAGCAAGCCACAGGCCGGGCATGCATGCATACTGTCTTGTTGAATGGTCATGGCTTATAAGTCTCTCGTGTTGATCTTCCATATTCAATCATGAATATCCCCCTGATCGCTGGAAACCATCACATCATAAAACATCTATGTGGGATAGATAAAAAAAATAAAGCAATGAATGCCTGCTATTTAAAGCAATAAACTAACGAAAGTCACTACTTAGATGTATCAATGCGGTTTATCAATCACGTTAAAAATAGTAGAATAGTCGTTTGTTTTTCTTGTTAATTAATTTATTGGAGTTCTCATGGCTTTAGAGCGCACACTCAGCATTATCAAACCAGACGCAGTTGCAAAAAACGTGATTGGTCAAATCTACACCCGTTTTGAAAACGCTGGGTTGAAAATCGTTGCAGCTAAAATGGCACAACTGTCACAAGCTGAAGCTGAAGGCTTCTACGCAGTACACAAAGAGCGTCCTTTCTTCAACGACCTGGTTAAATTCATGATTTCCGGCCCAGTGATGATTCAAGCACTGGAAGGCGAAAACGCCGTGTTGAAACACCGCGACCTGATGGGCGCGACCAACCCGAAAGATGCAGCACCAGGTACGATTCGTGCTGACTTTGCTGAAAGCATTGATGCGAACGCTGTGCACGGTTCCGATTCATTGGAAAATGCAGCCGTTGAAATCAAATACTTCTTCGGTTAATCAATTCATCTTCGTCAATACTGACGTTTTATGGATGTCGAACTAGGAAATACACTTGGTTAACTTACTTAATTTTAACCAATCGCAACTCGCCGAGTACTTTGCAAGTCTCGGCGAGAAGCCTTTTCGCGCCAAGCAATTAATGCGCTGGATGCATCATTTCGGGGTCCTTGAACTCGATCAGATGACCGATATTGCCAAAACCTTGCGCGAAAAACTGCGCCAGGAAACCGAATTCAAATTGCCTGACATACAGCTAGAGCAAGTGTCTGATGATGGCACACGTAAATGGCTGGTCGGCACCAACAACTTAAAAGATGGTACTTCTAACAGCGTAGAAACCGTTTTTATCCCTGAAGATGACCGTGGCACGTTGTGTATTTCTAGCCAGGTGGGCTGTGCTTTGGAATGCACGTTTTGCAGTACCGGTCGCCAGGGCTTTAATCGCAACTTAAACGTCTCCGAGATCATCGGCCAGTTATGGATTGCCAATCACGCCCTGCGCCAAGCGCCCGGCTACGATTTGCTGCCGCCCGGTGAGCGGATTATCTCCAACGTGGTGATGATGGGTATGGGCGAACCATTGGCTAACTACGATAACGTGGTTACCGCCATGCAAATCATGCTCGATGACAGCGCCTATGGCCTCAGCCGCCGCCGCGTGACCTTATCGACCAGTGGCATGGTGCCTGCCATGGACCGTTTAAAAGAGGACTGCCCGGTAGCGCTGGCGGTTTCGCTGCATGCACCTAACGACGCCTTGCGTGACGAAATCGTGCCGATCAACAAAAAATACCCGATTAAAGACCTGATGGCCGCCTGTGAGCGCTACCTGGTCAAAGCGCCACGTGACTTTGTGACGTTTGAATATGTGATGCTGGACGGTGTGAACGACACGCTGGAACATGCCAAACAACTGATTAATATTGTGCGTAATGTGCCCTGCAAATTTAACCTGATCCCGTTTAACCCTTTCCCTAACAGTGGCTACGGCACGTCCAAACCGATGCAGGTGCGGGCGTTTCGTGATATGTTAATGCAGGCTGGGTTTGTGGTCACCGTGCGCAAAACACGCGGCGATGATATTGACGCTGCTTGCGGACAATTGGCAGGCAAAGTGTTGGACAAAACCAAACGGTCAGAAAAAACCATCGCGATTCATCCGGAACAGTAAGCCATGAAAACAACCTTCCTCACGCCATCCGCGGTCATGCTTACCCTGGCCTCAGCGCTGTGGATGGGAGGATGTGCGCAAAACCCGTCCTCAGGCAACAACAACGGCCCTTATGACCAGCAACCTATAGGCCGCGAAACCGGCGATGTCGAATCTGCCCGCGTGCATACCGAATTGGGGGCCGAGTATTTCCGCCTCAAACGCTACGAAGTGGCACTCGAAGAGTTCAACACTGCAATTGAGCGTAGCCCCAATTATGCGCTGGCTTACAACGGCCTCGGCCTGGTCTATGCGGCGATTGGCGAACAAGGCCGCGCTGAAGAAGCGTTTAAACGTTCTATCCAGTTGCAACCGGCCAACTCCGAATCGCATAACAACTATGGACGTTTTTTGTGTGACCAAGGCAAATATGACGCCTCACAAAAAGAGTTCATGCAGGCGGTGAAAAACCCGCTGTATAAAACACCGCAAGTGGCGCTCTACAACGCAGGCGTGTGTGCGTTGCGCGCGCAGCAAAAAACACAGGCAGAAAACTATTTCTTCCAGGCTTTGCAAGTAGATCCATTGGCACATGCCAGTGCTTATCAACTGGCTAATCTGCAATTTTCTCGCGGCGAAGCGGCGCTGGCGTTGAATACCATACAAAATAGTGTGAACGTTGCCCCCTCACCAGAGTCCTTATTTTTGGCAGTACGCATTTGCCGGGCATTGCAGATGCCAGACGATGCCAGCTATTACAGCGTGCAATTACATAAATTGTTCCCGAATGCCAATGAAACCAAACAATTGCTGAAAATGGAGTAAATGCGAGTGACGTCAGAAGACAAAACCAACGTCAACCCTGTACCGGCAGAGGCTATAGACAAACCTAAACGTGGTCGCAAACGCAAGACCGAGGTCGACCAGAGCTCAAGCCAGGCATACCAGGTCGCCATGCAAAGCCAGCAAGAGCCAGTCAGTGACGAGCCAGTGCAGGCCACAGCCGCTGACGCGCACACTGATGCGCCCGAAGAATATGGTGCGGCGATGGCGCTGGAAAGCGCCCCGCAACCTGCCAGTGCCACACTGGCCTACGGCTCCGGCTGCGGCAATATGTTGAAAGCTGCTCGCGAAGCACAAGGCCTAAGTATCCACGAAGTCTGCAGCCAGCTGAGACTTGGCATCAAGCAGATTCAGGCCATTGAACAGGATGACTTTGACAAGCTGCCACAGCCTAGCATCGTGCGCGGCTTTATCCGCAACTATGCGCGCTTGCTGAATATTGACGTTAACCCGATTCTAGAAGCCTACCAACGCATTGTGCCGAATAAGGCACCGCTGCCACTCAGCGTGCGTTCAAATGCCAGCCGCTCAGTCATCGACAAGCCAGAGCGCACTTTCCGTCCGCAACGCTTGCTGACATTGCTGGTTTTTTTGGTATTGGCCGGGATTGCTGCCTACTTTTATATTAACCACATCAAGCCGCAAACCTTGAAAGACGCTGCCCTGGCACTCGAAGTGGATGAAATTGCCGAAACCACCGGACAAGAAATCGCCATCCCGGTGCCTGAAGCTGCCCCTGCTCCAACTGAAGCAGCGCCTATCGCACCGATGACGGAAAACGTGGACGCCAGCACTGCGACCGCAAACAATGCCGCGCCTGCTGCAATCACCACAGGCAATGACGCAACAGCGAACGCGGCAAATGTGTTATCTGCGAATAACGCCGTCGCCAATAACACCATTGTCAGCACACCCACGCCAGCTACCACCCAAGCCGCTGAAAGCACCACCCTGCAAGCCACTGAGCCGCAAAAAGCCAACCTGGTGTTTAAAGTCAATGAGGATTCCTGGGTGCGTATTGAAGACCTGCAAGGCAAAAAAGTGTTTAGTGAAGTGATGCCTGCGGGTTCAGAGCGTCAGGTCACCACTGAGAAACCGGTCAATATTACTGTTGGCCATGCCAGTGGCACCCAATTGACCATTGATAACCAGCCTTATGATTTAACACAGGCCACCCGTGGCCGTGTGGCACGTATTCAGCTCAAATAACCATGATAGCGCGTAGAAACAGTTTTCGGGTCATGGTTGGACACGTCGCGGTCGGCGGCGGCCTGCAAGGCACGCCCGTCTCATCCGTGGTGGTGCAAAGCATGACTAACACCGACACCGCCGATGCTGCGGGCACCATTGCTCAGGTATACGAGCTGTGGCAAGCCGGTTCAGAAGTGGTGCGCATTACCGTCAACAGCGCCGAAGCTGCCGCACAAGTAGCGACGATACGTAAAGGCCTGGACGCCCTGGGCTGCAACGTGCCACTGGTAGGTGACTTTCACTTTAACGGCCACAAATTGTTACAAGCCTATCCGGATTGCGCAGCCGCGCTGGCCAAATACCGCATCAACCCGGGCAATGTTGGCAAAGGCAGCAAACGTGACGAGCAATTTGCCGCCATGATTGAAGCGGCTATCCATTACCAAAAAGCGGTGCGCATCGGCGTCAACTGGGGCAGCCTGGATCAAGCCAAAATGGCACAAATGATGGATGACAATGGCAAGTCTGCCAATCCACTCTCCGCCGACGCCTTGATGCGTGAGGCACTGATTCAATCTGCGCTCGAAAGCGCGCAACAAGCGGTCGATTTAGGCTTAAGCCCAAATCAGATCATTATTTCGTGCAAAGTGAGCAATGTGCAAGACCTGGTGCTGGTGTATCAGGAGCTTGGCAAGCGCTGCGATTACCCCTTGCATTTAGGCCTAACAGAAGCAGGTATGGGCTCTAAAGGCATCGTAGCCTCAACCGCTGCGCTAGCGATTTTGTTACAGCAAGGCATAGGCGACACCATCCGCGTGTCACTCACGCCCGAGCCTGGTGAATCCCGCACCAAAGAAGTGGTGGTCGCGCAGGAAATCCTGCAAACCATGGGCATACGCTCATTTACCCCCTTGGTGACCGCTTGCCCAGGTTGTGGTCGCACTACCAGTACCTATTTTCAGGAGCTGGCACTGCAAATCCAGACCTGGTTGCGTAACCAGATGCCGGTTTGGCGTGCACAATATCCGGGTGTAGAAACCCTCAATGTGGCCGTGATGGGCTGCGTGGTGAACGGCCCCGGTGAGTCCAAATTGGCCAATATCGGCATCAGCTTGCCTGGCACTGGCGAAACGCCGGTCGCGCCGGTATTTGTCGATGGCGAAAAAACCGTCACCCTGAAAGGCGACCACATTGCCCAAGAATTTCAACAGATTGTGGACGAATATGTCCGCACGCATTACGCCGAAGGCGGCAAGCTGCGCGCTGCCAAAGCCAGTGTGATTCCCATAGTCGCTATTTAGTATCTCATGACGCAAAAATTTCAATCGATTAAAGGCTTTTACGACATTTTGCCAGAAGCCACCCCGCTCTGGTTCAAGCTCGAAGACACCGCCCGCCACATTTTGGGCCAGTATGGCTATAACAATATCCGCATGCCATTGGTCGAACCGACTGAGCTATTTGTGCGCAGCGTCGGTGAGCATACCGACATTGTCGAGAAAGAAATGTATGCCTGGGAAGACAAACTCAATGGCGACAAACTGACCCTGCGCCCCGAGGGCACCGCTGGTTGCGTGCGTGCCGTGGTCGAGCATAACCTCACTTACAACGGCCCACAACGCCTGTGGTATATGGGTCCGATGTTCCGCCATGAAAACGTACAAAAAGGCCGCCAGCGCCAGTTTCACCAGATTGGCGTCGAGGCTTTTGGCTTTGATGGCCCGGATGTCGATGCCGAACAAATCGTGTTATTGGCACGTTTGTGGCGAGCATTAGGCATCGCCGACGTTGAATTACAGTTAAACAGCATCGGCGATGCTGACGAACGTGCGCAATATCGCCAAACGCTGATTGCTTATTTTGAGCAACATGCAGACTTGCTCGATGAAGATGCCAAGCGCCGTTTGCACAGCAACCCTTTGCGTATTCTGGATACTAAAAATCCACGCATGCAAGCCATGTGTGAAGCCGCCCCTAAATTGATGGATTGCCTGGGTGAGGCCTCGCAACAGCATTTTGCGCAGCTGCGCGCCCTGCTCGACCAAGCAGGCATTGCTTATACCATTAACCACAGATTGGTACGCGGCCTGGATTACTATAACCGCACCGTGTTTGAATGGGTCACCACCAAACTTGGCGCGCAAGGCACCATTGCCGGTGGCGGCCGCTACGACACCCTGGTAGAACGCATCGGCGGCAATGCCACTCCGGCGTGCGGCTTTGGCATTGGCCTGGAGCGCGTTTTTCTGCTCATGCAAGAGTATGGCGTCACCGCAGCCAACCAGGCCGATATTTACCTGGTCAATGTCGGTGATCTGGCGCAGCAAAAAGCGTTTTCTGTCGCCGAACAGCTGCGTAGCATGGGCTTGAATGTCGTGCTGCATGCAGGTGGTGGCAGCTTTAAATCACAAATGAAAAAAGCGGACCGTAGCGGTGCCAGGTTTGCAGCGATTTTGGGTGATGACGAAGCCGCCGCCAATGAACTCAGCCTGAAACCCATGCTTGGGCAAGGCGAGCAAGCACGCGTGAAACTTGATCAGCTGTTGAGCATCATTCAATCCAGCTAATCGTTTTAAGCCACAAGGAGGCCAGATGTCGGAGCAAAAACATTTTTTTAATGCCATGACGGCATTAGGCCTGCTTCTGGCAGTGGGCATGGCATCGGCCGCGTTTATTCTTGGCGTGCAGGCAAAACATGCTGTCTCCAGCCAGCAGTCAATCACCGTCAAAGGCTTGGCAGAAAAACCGGTCAAAGCGGATCTCGCGCAATGGACAATTAATATTGGCGTCGTCGCCCCTACGCAGGCAGAAACACTGCAAGCGATTGACCGCGAGCGTGCCGTGCTGGCAAATTTTCTCGACCTGCAAGGCCTGGATGCCAGTATGCGCACGGTGAATGTGCAAACACTGGGGCCGCACTACGAAGAAGAATATATCCACGACAGCCCACGCCAGGTACAACGCGGCTTTGAGGGCTATCAAAGCGTGCATATCAGCAGCAAAGACCTCAAGAAAATTGCCGCCGCCAACCAGGCCATTTTGACCTTGCGTGCAGACAACCACCCGGTCACCTCTCAACCACCCGAATACCTGGTGAGCAACCTCGAAACCGTCAAAATGTCATTGATTGCCGACGCGACTAAAAATGCACGCACGCGCGCCACTGAGTTTGTGAAACAGGATGGCGTCAAGGTGGGCGTGATGAAATCGGCCAGCCAGGGCGCGTTTTATATTTTGCCAGCCACCGGCGGCGAAGACAGCGACAGCAGCTACGGCGGTATTTACGATAAATCCACCGTGGATAAAATTGCGCGCGTGGTCGTGACTGTGGTCTACAACATCGAATGACAGAAATCCTGCGCATAGAGCAACTCAGCATCAGCCCGGCGCATGCGCCTGCGCGTAAACTGGTGAACCAGGTATCACTGACATTGGCACGTGGTAAGACCACCTGTATCGTCGGTGAATCAGGCAGCGGCAAAAGCCTGACCGCGCTCAGCATCATGAAGCTGCTGTCACCGCAATTACACATGCAAGGCCAGGTATTCTTTCAGGGCCAGGAGATCAGCCAGCACAATGAAAGCGCCATGCAGCGCTTGCGCGGCAGGCAAATGGGCATGATTTTCCAGGAGCCGATGACCTCACTCAACCCGGTGCTCACCATCGGTTTTCAAATCGGCGAGCCATTACAAACGCATTTAGGCCTGAAAGGCCAGGCGCTTAAACAAAAAGTCGCCGCACTGCTGGAGCAAGTTGGCATTGACCCGACACGTGCTGATAGTTATCCGGATGAGCTGTCTGGCGGCCAACGCCAGCGGGTGATGATCGCCATGAGCATTGCCTGCGAACCAGCATTATTGATTGCTGATGAGCCGACGACCGCACTTGACGTGACCGTGCAGGCGCAAGTGTTACGCTTGCTGGATGAGTTGAAAAATCGTCTGCAGATGGCCATGCTGTTTATCACGCATGACTTTGGCGTGGTGGCAGACATTGCCGATGAAGTCATCGTCATGTTCAGGGGTGAAATTGTAGAGTCCGGCAGCGTGGCGCAAGTGCTGCACTCGCCACAACACCCATATACACGCGCCCTGCTGGCCTGCGTGCCAGATGCCGAAGGCAAAAAAGTGTTGCAACCCATGACTTATGACTGGCTAACGCCCGCCTGATGGAGTCACCATGACGGATATATTGCTGCAAGCACGCCACCTGCATAAAACCTATCGTCAGCGCTCAGGCACGCTGGGGTTAAAAACCAATACCATCCATGCGCTGGACGATGTCAGCCTGCAACTCAAGCAAGGCACGACGCTGGCGGTGGTCGGCGAATCCGGCAGTGGCAAATCCACGCTGGCACGCGGTCTCTTGCGTTTATTACCGTTAGATAGCGGCGAGGTCATTTTCGATGGCCAGGACTTTCTGGCGCTGGAAAAATCCGCGTTACGCCTGGCCCGTCAGCATATTCAAATGGTGTTTCAGGACCCGTTTGCTTCGCTCAACCCCAGAATCCGCGTGGGCAATATTATTGCAGAGGGCCTGGTCATCCACCGCATTGGCAGCGCGCAACAGCAACAGGAACAAGTAGTGCAAATGCTGGAAAAAGTCGGCCTGCACGCAGACGACGCGCGTAAATATCCGCATCAGTTTTCTGGTGGCCAACGCCAGCGTATCGGTATTGCCCGTGCGCTGATTCTGCAACCCAAACTCCTGATTTGCGATGAGCCAGTGTCGGCGCTGGATGTCTCGGTACAAGCGCAAATTTTGCTGCTGCTTAAACAACTTCAGCAAGACATGGGGCTGAGTTATTTGTTTATCACCCATGATTTACGCGTGGTCAGACACATTGCAGACGACGTACTGGTGATGCAAAAAGGCAAAGTAATTGAGCAAGGAAGCGTAGAAACCATTTATAATGCTCCCCAGCAAAAATATACACAACAGTTACTCAGCGCGATTCCCGGCCATGGGTTGCGGGCTGTAACCGCTTAATCTCATCTTCATTCAATAAGAACACGCAGGAACAATTCAATGGCATACGATTTGGAAGAACAGGAACAACTAGACGAGTTTAGAGCCTGGTGGAACAAACATGGAAAACTGGTCACTCGCCTGGTGATCGCCGCTGCAGTGGCATATGGTGGCTGGCAAGGCTATCAATCCTGGATGAACAGCAAAGCCACCGCTGCCTCTACCGCTTATCAAACCCTGGTCAGTACTACACTACTAGATGTAGACAGCAAAAAAGCCGAGCAAATCAGCAAAGATGCCCAAGCGATTGAAGCAGATTACAGCATGACGCCATACGCTGGACGTGCAGCGCTATTTGCTGCGCGTGCATTGCATGAAGCCAACCAGTCAGAAGCCGCCGAAAAGCAACTGCGCTGGGCCGTGGCTGAAGCCAAAGAAGCTGCAATTAAACACATGGCTGCCGTCGAAATTGCTGGCTTGCAAATTGAGCGTAACGCGCTGGATGATGCCAAAAAAACCTTGGCCGCCATTGATGACAAAGGCTTTGATGGCATCAAGAATGCGTTGCTTGGCGATATTTATCTGGCCAGCAAGCAAGAAAAAGAAGCCAAAGAGGCTTATAACAAAGCACTACAAGGCTTAGACCCAGAAGGCAAACTGTTTTACCTGACCCAGCAAAAGCTGGATGCCTTGGGATAATTGCCAATGAGGTCTTTCTTGCCTGCGCGACGCAACCAGCCGCAATCTCTCAAACATGCCACGCTCGCTGCCTTGTTGTTATTGGCTAGCGGGCTTTCTGCATGTACTGCCTTCAATGATGTTAAAACCAACCTCAGTGAAAGCATTTTTGGTGCGGAACCGGCCAACCCACCGGTAGAGCTGGAAGAAATCAAATCCTCTTATGAAACACGCATTCAATGGTCAGTCGATGTCGGCTCGCCAGGACGCTTTACCTACGCGCCCGTCTTGGCAGACAACCTGATTTATACCGTCAACGCTGAAGGCAGCGTGATGCAACTGTCGGCTGACACCGGCAAAACGATTTGGGAAACCGAAATCGGCGAACCGATTAGTAGTGGCGCAGGCCTCGGTGGCGGCCTGGTATTGGTCGGCACGAGCAAAGGTCATTTATTCGCGTTAAACATCAATGGTAAAAAGCTGTGGAGCGCCGTGCTCAGCAGCGAAGTACAAGGCCAGCCACGTTATTACGATGGCACGGTCATTGTGCGTACCAGCGACCATCATATTTACGGCATTGATGCCGCCGATGGCCGTCGCAAATGGTCGTACGAACGCGCCACACCTTCGCTTTCGCTCAAAACGCAAGCAGGTATTGTGGTCGATAGCGGCGCCGTCTATGCCGGGTTTCCAGGTGGCAAACTGGTGGCGATTCGCGCTGACAATGGCAAACTGGTTTGGGAGGCCACCGTCGCCCAGCCCAAAGGCGTGACAGAAATCGAACGGATTGCCGATATCACCAGCCTGCCATTTGTCGACGGTCCATTGGTCTATGTCGTCGCTTATCAGGGCAAAGTCGCTGCCGTTGACCGCCAGCGCGGGCAAGTGGTGTGGAACCGCGATATTTCCAGCTATGTCGGCCTGACTGCAGAAAATAATAAAATCTACCTAAGCCATACCGTCGGTTCAGTCTACTCACTAGACAGCACCAATGGTAAGACTTTCTGGCGCCAGGCGAACCTGGGTTACCGCCATCTAACGGTCCCGCTGCCTTTAAGCAATATGGTCGCTGTTGGCGATCTCGAAGGTTATATCCACTTACTCAGCCAGGATGATGGCAGCTTTGTTGGCCGACTACAATTGGGTTCAAAACCCATTATGTCACTGATTGCAGGCAACAATCCCAATCAGTTCCTCGCGCAATCGCGTGACGGCCACCTTTACGCAGTCACATACAAATAATGCTACCTACCATCGTACTTGTTGGTCGACCCAATGTCGGCAAATCCACCCTATTTAACCGACTGACCAGGTCACGCGATGCACTGGTCGCCGACTTGCCGGGCTTAACCAGAGACCGCCACTACGGTCGCGGCATGGGCGCCAGCCAACCTTACCTGGTGATTGACACCGGCGGTTTTGAACCAACGGCAGACACCGGCATTTTGAAAGAAATGGCCAAGCAAACTCTGCTGGCGATCGACGAAGCTGATGTGATTATCTTTTTGGTCGATGCCCGCGCAGGCTTGACGCCACAAGAATTCACCATTGCGCAAACCTTGCGCAAGGCACAACGCCCTATTCTGCTCGCGGTAAACAAAACCGAAGGCATGCGCAAAGCCATCGTCAGTGCAGACTTTCATGAGCTCGGCATGGGTGACCCCTTGTCTATTTCATCCGCGCACGGCGAAGGCGTACGCGACCTGATCGAACTGGCGCTGGAAACCATTGTTGAAAAAGAGCCAGAAGCGACTGGGCCAACCAATCATGACACGCCCAGAATTGCCATTGTCGGCCGCCCCAATGTCGGCAAATCGACACTGGTGAATGCCCTGCTGGGTGAAGACCGCGTGATTGCATTTGACGAACCAGGCACCACCCGCGACTCGATTGAAATCGCCCTCGAAAAAAACGGCAAACAATACACGATTATTGATACGGCGGGCGTGCGCAAGCGCGGCAAAGTGTTCGAGGCTGTAGAAAAATTCTCGGTAATTAAAACCATGCAGGCGATTGAAGATGCCAATGTGGCTATTTTGGTCGTTGATGCCAAAGATGGCATTACCGAGCAAGATGCCCACGTCGCGGCTTACATTGTCGATGCCGGGCGCGCGCTGGTGGTTGCCATTAATAAATGGGATGGCCTGCAAGACGACGAACGTGAGTGGATCAAACGTGAAATAGACCGTAAATTACAGTTTCTCGACTTTGCCAAGTTTCACTATATTTCAGCGCTGCGTAAAAAAGGCCTGAATGAGTTGCTGGCGTCGGTAGATGTAGCTTTTAAGGCTGCCATGAGCGATCTGGCGACACCACAGCTGACACGCGTCCTGGGGGAAGCCACCACACAACACCAACCACCGATTACGCGCGGCATTCGCCCCAAATTGCGCTACGCGCATCAGGGTGGCTCTAATCCACCGATTGTCGTCATCCACGGTAATCACGTCGATGGCATCAAAGCGAGCTATACGCGCTATCTGGAGGGCATTTTCCGCAAAGCCTTTCAATTGGTAGGCACGCCTTTACGTGTGCAATATAACCAGGGCGAAAACCCGTTTGATAAAGAAGACGAGCGCAAAAAAGGCGAAGGCCTGGTCACCATGCGTAGGCGCAAAAACGAAATGCGCGCCAAGCTAAAGCAGCGCAACGAGCAGAATAAAACTAAAAAGTAACGCCTGTGCAAGGGGGGTGAAATACCAGCGAGATGCGTAACCACCCTCCCCATTCACACAGACTCTAGCTTACTGAGGCAGTTTAATTTCATACGTTTGCCACGCTGTGTGTTCAGCTACCTTGTCATAACAAGCGCGGGCACGCAGATTATCTTTAGCCGTCATCCAACGGATTACTGACCAGCGACTCTCCTGCCCAATCTCAGCAACCGCCTGAATTAACTGCTGGGCAATGCCTTGCCCTCTCGCTGCGGGCACCACAAACAAGTCATCCACATAAGCGCCCAATGTCGCGGCTAATGGTCTGGCAAAAATCCGGTAATGCAACAAGCCCAAGATCTGGCGCTCAGTATTCACTGCCACTAAAGCGTAAATGACAGGCGGAGATTGCTGTAACCATTGCCAGACTTGATCGCGCATGGCTTGCGTCTGCTTAACAGCGTAAAACTCAGCATAAGCAGCATACAACAGGCACCAGTCATCATAGTCTTGTAATGCTATGGGTCTCACTGTCACCGGGGTTTCTTTCAACATATTTTTTTACCTGACTAAGTTATTTGACTGGCTAGATTATTTTAAAAGTGCGGACAATAAAAAAGGGACCTCGCGGTCCCTTTTTGTCACTACTAGCAGTTATCGCAGGGTCGGTAACAATTGCTTGGCGCTCACGCCCAGTTCCTGTGCCATGCTGGCACCCAGTTTTTTGGCAAAACGATCCACCACAGTTTCCTGATAAGTAAAATCAACAATCTCAGATTCTTTGATCACTTCACGCGCCACATACTCAGCACTGCCTTGTGCATCGGCCAGGCCTAATTTAATACTTTCTTCACCGTTCCAGAACAAACCACTAAAAGTGTCTTCATTCTCTTTTAGACGGTTACCACGCCCTTCACGCACTACGGTAATAAACTGCTGATGAATCTGGTCCAGCATGCTTTGTGCAAACGCTTGCTGTTTTGGATTCACTGGCGAGAATGGATCCAGCATGCCTTTATTGGCGCCAGCCGTCAGCAGGCGGCGCTCAACACCAACTTTTTTCATAACCTCAGTAAAGCCATAGCCATCCATCAACACACCGATGGAACCAACAATACTGGCTTTATCGACAAAAATTTTGTCCGCAGCCACCGCAATGTAATAGCCACCTGACGCACAAATATCCTCAACCACCGCATAGACTGGAATCTCAGGGTGCAATTTGCGTTGACGGTGAATTTCGTCATTAATAATGCCCGCTTGTACCGGGCTGCCGCCTGGGCTGTTAATGCGCAAAATAATGCCTTTGGTGCCCTTGTTATCGTAAGCATCATTTAGGCTGCTGATGACGGCATCAGCATTCACTGCTCCGCCCGCTTCGATCACGCCTGAGAGCTCAATCAGTGCAGTGTGTGCGGTTGAGGCATTTTTGTTTTGGCCAACCCAGCCCAAAAACGTCATGAGCAAGAAAAACAGATAAATAAAAGTCAATGATTTAAACAGGATGGACCAGCGTCTGGCTGACTTTTGCTCTTGCAGCCCGGCCAAGGCGATTTTTTCTACCGTACGAATGGCCCAGTCTGGCGATTGATTCGCATGTTTCGGGGCGGATGACTGCGGATTCTCTTCTTGCATAACTCAACTTTCGTCAATAAATTTTAGCTATTCTAACAACTTTTAGCGGTTTGCCTGGCGTCTATTTTCACGCCCGCAACCACGCATTAAAATTGATCCAGATGGACTTTAATCACACCAGCTTCCTCTGTCACCGGGATGGCAGATAAACGCTTGCCCTGACAAGGACCTACCACGCAGTGACCGGTTTGTGGCGCATACATCGCGCCATGTGTGGCACAGATAATCCACTCCTGGGTCATATTAAAAAACTTGCCATGTTCCCAATCCAGCTCGACTGGCACATGGGCACAGCGATTCACATAAGCGTAAGCCTTACCCTCATAACGCACCAAAAAACCGCTCGCATGCGGCCCCAGCACGGGCATGGCAAACCGCAAGCCATCGCCTTTTTCTTGCAACGCGTCACTGCTAAAAGTGAGAGCAGTCTCAGTCATACTTGTTCCAGTAACCAGCTGCTTAATGTTGCCACATCGTCAAACAGATAATCTGGCGAATACTGCTGTAAATGGCTAGCTGTTTGTGAACCATAACTCACGGCCGCTGTGATGACACCTGCATTCTTGCCCATTTGCATATCATATTGCGAGTCGCCTATCATCAGCGTGCGTGCAGGCATCACAACCAGCTCATCCATGAGTTCATCCAGCATTTGCGGATGCGGTTTTGAAAAACATTCGTCCACGGTTTTGGTGGCATTAAAAAATTTAGACAGCCCGGATAACTGCAAGGCAGCATTTAACCCACGCCGCCCTTTACCCGTTGCCACCGCCTGTTTGCAGCCTGTGCGATCAATCGCAGCAATGGTGTCTGCAATCCCGCCAAACAACACCATCGTGTTTTCGCCTGCGTAATAATTGCGCTGGTAATGGTTGGCCAGGGCCTGCGCCTGAAACTCTGGGATATCACCATATAGCACTTCAATCGACTCACGCAAGCCCAAGCCGATGATGCTGCGCGCACGTGCCTCACTTAACGCAGGCAAACCGGCCTCATCAGCCGCCTTGATCAATGCCTGCGTAATCATCCCGGTAGAGTCGGCAATGGTGCCGTCCCAATCCCATACGACCAAATCAAACTGTTTCACTGACGCTTTCCTAATATAGAGTGCTTAAAGAATTACTTTATCGCCTTAAGTTGACGCTGTTGTTGCAAAAACTGTGCAAGTTCTGCCGGCAATGGCGCCACCAGATGCAAAGGCTCTCCTGTCAACGGGTGCGCAATACGTGTTTCACTCGAATGCAGAAACATTCTTTTTAAGCCGTGCTTGTTTAACTGCTTGTTTAAGGCAAAGTCGCCATACTTGTCATCGCCCAATATAGGAAACCCCAAGTGCGATAACTGCACCCGCAATTGATGCGTGCGGCCAGTGATTAACTTGGCTTGCAAAAAACTGTATTGTCCGAGCACTTCTTGCAAATAAAACCAGGTTTCAGAGGTTTGAGTCTCTACTTCAAACCGGCCTTTGGCGGCATGCCGTTGCGCGACGATTCCACTGGCTTTGAGCGACTTGATGCCACCAGGTTCACTATTGAGTAATGGCGCATCCACCACTTGCACCCTGCGCTCGCCACTTTCTGTGACATATTTCTGTAAATCCAGCGTAACCTTCTTTTTGGCGTCTTGCCATTGCCCTTGCACCAGCATCAAGTAACGCTTATCCATCTGATGATGCCGCATGGCCTCGTGCAGCGCCGTCAACGCCGAGCGTTTTTTTGCAATCATTAATACGCCCGAGGTTTCGCGATCCAGCCGATGCACCAGTTCAAGAAACTTGGCTTGTGGGCGCTCCAGACGCAATTGCTCTATCACCCCTAAACTAATGCCGCTACCGCCATGCACCGCCATACCAGCTGGTTTATTCAGCGCCAACATGGCATCGTCTTCATAAATCACCTGCTCAGCCAATTTCGCTCTGATGGCCGGTGCGGCTGGTTTTGCTGCCGCTTCTGCTGTGCGGATAGGCGGCACCCTGACTTCGTCGCCCAATTGCAAACGGTATTCGGCGTCGACGCGTTTTTTATTCACGCGCACTTCACCGCTACGCAAAATGCGGTAAATATGACTCTTAGGCACCCCTTTGAGCACTTTGGCCAAAAAGTTATCCACGCGCTGGGTTTCCGAGGCCTCATCTATGTGCAAATAGCTGACACGGTCACTGGCTGGCTGCGCCTCAGGCGCGTGGCTGGAGGCCGCCGTGGCTGGCGATAAGGGCAAGGGTCTAAATTGTGAGGTCATAGTTGCAGGTCGTGCTTTGCTTTATCAGGACTTATAGATATACTGTCGAGATTCTGAATCAGACATCTTATAGGCTTTCGCAACAATATTGCGATACCGAATCTGAGATGACCGACTATCCCAAGTGCAGATATACGAGTCCTGATTGATGGTCTCGAATCGACAGAGTAGCTAGTGCATTCAGAATCAAAAATATTTTGGTGAATACCGCTCGCCATCAAGTAGCGATAATTAATTAGAAATGATTTAACGCGAAGCTCACGCAGAATAAACAAAGAAATGAGCTCGGCGTTTGCCAAACCCGAATTTTAACGAAATTACCCTCTGTTTAGGGTTTTATTTTTGCAGTCAATCGCGATGGACAAGACAGGTGACAACCTACCTGCCACGCACTCACTGCCCCCTTGCAGAAATCGAGTATCCAGCAGGCAGTCATCCACTGCGCCTTGACACTCAAACCATGTGCATATTGATGCCTGCCATGTTGCGCTGATATCCAGCCGCTAGCATCGCAAAAGCCATTGCATATACCCTTCTCGTTAAGTTCTGGTGGTTAATTCATAACCACGGCCCGCCCTGCGCTCATGTCTATTCTGTAGCTTCGATCAGGAGCCTTACATGAAAAGAATGTTGTTTAACGCAACGCAATCAGAAGAATTGCGCGTTGCGATTGTTGATGGACAAAAACTCATCGACCTCGATATTGAACACGCTGGTAGAGAACAGCGCAAAAGCAATATCTACAAAGGCGTGATTACACGCATTGAACCCTCACTTGAAGCTGCGTTTGTCGACTACGGTACTGACAGACACGGCTTTTTGCCTTTTAAGGAAATCGCTCGCAGCTATTTCCAGGACAAACCTGAAGGCCGCGCCCGCATTCAGGACGTGATCAAAGAAGGCCAAGAAGTCATCGTTCAGGTAGACAAAGACGAGCGCGGCAGCAAAGGCGCCGCCCTGACTACGTTTATCTCACTGGCTGGCCGTTACCTGGTACTGATGCCTAACAACCCCCGTGGCGGTGGTGTTTCACGCCGTGTGGAAGGTGAAGAGCGTAACGAGTTGCGTGACACCATGGCACAACTGGAAGTGCCTAACGGCATGAGCATTATTGCGCGTACTGCCGGCATTGGCCGTAACGCAGAAGAGCTGCAATGGGATTTAAACTACTTGTCACAATTGTGGCAAGCGATTGAAGATGCTTCTAACTTTCAGCCTGGCGCTTACCTGATTTATCAGGAAAGCAGCCTGGTAATTCGCGCCATTCGCGATTACTTTAGCGCTGACATTGGCGAAATCCTGATCGACACCGCAGACGTGCATGAACAAGCCTTGCAGTTCATGAACCACGTGATGCCGGGCAATGTGACCCGCGTCAAACTGTACCAGGACGAAATCCCACTGTTCTCCCGCTTCCAGATCGAGCATCAGATCGAATCTGCGTTTGCGCGTGAAGTCCGCCTGCCATCCGGCGGCGCGATTGTGATTGACCATACCGAAGCACTGGTGTCTATCGACGTCAACTCTGGCCGTTCTATCAAAGGCGCTGACATTGAACAAACCGCGTTCAACACCAACCTCGAAGCGGCTGAAGAAGTGGCGCGCCAGATGCGTTTGCGTGACCTCGGCGGTCTGGTGGTCATCGACTTTATTGATATGGAAAACC
>NZ_SSGF01000034.1 GCF_008015755.1 Methylophilus sp.
GCTTGCCCAAAGAACAAGTAACCAAAAGAAATGCACCCCAGCTTCCGCTTGTTTCCTGTGCTACTCGGCTTGCCGGGCGGTCATCGAAACTCGCCCTAGCGGCTTGCACAAGACGCAAGCCACCGCGGAACTCGAACAGCCGATGACCGGAGGCCCCCGTCAATCCTGCGTTGCTCGGCGCGTCAGATGGGGTCCCCGAACATCATGCGACAGCAACCGTAAGCGAATTGAAGAAAAAAGAATCTGTTTTTTGAACCGTCCAAACTGTGGTGTCGCTACTTAAATGAAAATAATCCCATTCCATCACGCTGAGTAGCGGAGACGAAGTGGGAGTAGTCGGCCATCGGCTGTTCGAGTTCCGCGGCAGCTTGCTGGGTATGCAAGCCGCTAGGGCGAGTTTTGATGGACGCCCACTTTGTTGAGCAACGCAAGGAAGCCGCCAGGCCGTGATGGCTGGGTGTCGTCCTCTTTGGTTACTTTCTGGGGGACAAGCACCAGAAAGTGACTCGCCGAGAGGCGAAAAGGAGTGTTTATTGCTCTCAGGAATTTTGAACTCAAACACGCGGGGCTTGAAGTGTTAGAGCTAATCGTTCGCTACCCAATCCCCACTCTTCCCCCCATGCTTCTCCAGCACTCTAACCCCTTGTATCGCCATGCCTCGATCAATCGCCTTGCACATATCATAAATCGTCAGCAAACCGACCTGCACGGCGGTGAGCGCTTCCATTTCAACGCCAGTCTGACCTGTCGTTTCACATTGCACACGGCAGCTGATGCTGTGTTGTGTTTCATCTGCCATAAAACTGACATCCACACGGCTTAGGCTGAGTGGGTGGCAGAGTGGAATTAAATCACTGGTTTTTTTGCTGGCCTGGATGGCTGCGATACGGGCAATGCCCAGCACGTCGCCTTTTTTGGCGTTGCCTTGCAGAATGGTTTGCAGGGTGGCCGCTTGCATCACGATGTGGCCTTCGGCAATGGCGATGCGCTTGGTATGGGCTTTATCGCCGATATCGACCATGTGGGCGTGGCCTTGGGCGTTGAAATGGGTGAGTCCTGAAGTTGGTTTGGTCATGGGTTTGGCTAGGATGAAAAAGGGTGAACTCAAGCGATGAAGTCGTTATCATAACAAGTTTGGGTAGTTGGCACAGGCCTGTGATTGTGGGCCTGCCATTTCAAACGCTGGGATTCATGGCTTTAAAACAGATTAAACATGCTTATCAACAGAGTCGTCGTCGCTGGGTACGCGGCTTGCTGCTGTGCGGCTTGTTGTTGGTGCCTGGGGCGACCTTGCTGGCCAATTATTCGACGGGTGTGTTTTCAGGCAAGCCTTATGAGCCGGATGACCTTGACCTGAGCTTGCCGTCGGACTCGTCTAACCAGTTGCCTGAATTGGGCGATGCCTCGCAAACGGTGTTGTCACTGCGTGATGAAGAGAAAATTGCCCACCAGATCTTAAAGCAAGTAGCGACTAGCGAAGATGTGCTGGATGACGCTGAAGTGACGGATTACTTGCAAGCACTGGGCACACGCCTAGGCGAAAGCAGCCCCGACCGGCAACAGAGGTTTTATTTTTTTGTGGTACAGGATAAGACCATTAACGCGTTTGCGATGCCGGGTGGGGTGATTGGCGTGCATACGGGGTTGTTTATGGCCGCCAATAGCGAATCTGAGCTCGCCAGTGTGCTGGGGCATGAGATCGGCCATGTCACCCAGCATCATCTGGCGCGCATGCTGGCATCACAAAAGTACGATATGTTTAAAAATATCGCGGCAACGGCGCTGGCGTTGTTGATTGCGCGGTCTAATCCGCAAGTGGGCATGGGCGCGATGACGGCTGCCTCTGCGGCCGGCATACAAAAACAGCTTGATTACACGCGCGAGCATGAGCGCGAGGCCGACCGCGTGGGGCTAACCATTTTGCAGGATGCCGGATTTGATGTGCGTGCCATGCCCGCTTTTTTTACCACGATGCAACGGGCGACACGGTTTTCTGATGGTGGCAGTATGCCTAGCTATCTGCGCACACACCCGCTGACCAGCGAGCGGATTGCCGATATTGGTAACCGTGTGCAAAACCTGCCTTACAAACAGGTGAATGAAAGCCTGACCTTTTTTATGATGCGGGCAAAAATCCGTGCTTTTCAGGGCGCGCCGCAACAAATGGTCGAGGAGTTTCAGAATAATATTAATGAGGGCCGCTACCAGAACGAGCTGGCTGAGCACTATGGCTTGGCCTATGCCTGGTTGCGAGCCAATCAGGCCAAAAACGCGCAGCTTGAGGTAGATTGGCTGATGCAGCATGGCATGGCTAACCCTTATCTGGTGACATTAAAAGCGGTGACTTTAGCCAAGCTGGGGCAGGTGCCACAAGCGCAGGCGCAGTTTGTGCAGGGCTTGCAGCAATATCCCAAGCACAGAATTTTGGCACAAGGCCAGGCTGAGTCGTTGATACGCGGCAATCAATGGCCGCAAGCGGTGACATTTATTCAAAAACAGCTGGAGACGTTTCCTGACGACCCTAAGCTCTATGACTGGCTGGCAGCGGCGTATCAGGGGCAGGGCAAGCAGATGTTAAGGCACCAGGCCTTGGGTGAAAGCTATGTGCGTAAATATGATTTGCCGCGTGCGATTGATCAGCTTGAAATTGCCAGCAAAGCCAAAGATGGCGATTTTTACCTGCAATCGAAAGTCGAGGCACGGCTGAAAACGCTCAGGCAGCAGCTCAAGCTTGAGCAAGGCGATGATAAAAACGGATGACGGGGGATTGTATGCAAAACACAACGCAGCTGCAAAGACGCGCATGGTTGAAAGCTGGCCTGGCATTGGCCACGCTATCGGTTTGGTTGCTTTCGCGCAAGGTAGAGGCGGCGGCCTGGTTTACCCAGGCCTTTGAAGCCAAGCAAACCTCACAGGTGATGACGGCGTTTCAAGCCACGGCAGTGCCGGTGTCGCCAGACTTGCAGATTGAAGCACCGCAAAAAGCGGAAAGTGGCTCGGTGGTGCAAGTGGAGCTGACCAGCAAACAGTCGGCAGGCAGCATCCGCAGTTTGCGCCTGTTGGCGGATGCGAATCCGACGCCGTTGATTGCCAGTTTTGAGCTGGGTAAACAAGTGCTGCCCAAGCTGGTGACGCGTATTAAACTGTCGCAATCAGGTGAGGTGATTGCCCTGGCGCAGCAGTCGAGCGGGCAATTTCAGCAACAGCGTCGCCAGGTGATTGTGCTGGAGGATGGCTGTGCGGGCAGTGAACGTGAAGAGCCGTTTGCTAGCAGCATGAAAATGCGCGCGCGTTTAATGGACGATGCGTTGCTGGGCAAGCAGATCACCGAGCTCAAGATCATTATTCTGCACCCGATGCGCACGGGTCGCAGTAAAAACGACGATGGTCAGGTGCTGCCTGCGCATTTTATGCAGCTCATGCAAGTCGTGCTCAATGGGCAAGTGATTGTCGATGCGCAAACCGGGACGGGTATCTCGCGTAACCCCTACTTTACGTTTTATATCAAAGAGGCCAAGGTGGGCGATGTGATTGCGGTAAACTGGCAGGATAACCTCGGGTACGAGGGGCACGGACAGGTGACGGTTTCGAGCTAAATACAATTGATTAAATATATTTATCAATAAAATTAAAATAATCAATTTTACATATCTATAATGTATGCTTAAAATGCATCCATTCGCTGTTGAAACACAGCAAATTTTTACTTAACCCTGTTTAATGAAGCACTGTTTTAAACATCATCAAGGAGAACTACATGTCATTGATTAACACACAAGTACAACCATTCAAGGCGCAAGCATTTCACAACGGTAAATTTATCGAAGTGACTGAAGAGTCTTTAAAAGGCAAATGGTCTGTGTTGATTTTTATGCCAGCAGCGTTCACTTTCAACTGCCCAACAGAAGTTGAAGATGCGGCTGACAACTACGCAGAGTTCCAGAAGGCTGGTGCTGAAGTGTACATCGTGACCACCGATACCCACTTCTCCCACAAAGTTTGGCACGAGACTTCACCAGCAGTAGGCAAAGCAAAATTCCCACTGGTGGGTGACCCAACGCACCAATTGACACGTGCGTTTGACGTGCATATTGATGAAGAAGGTCTGGCATTGCGCGGTACATTCGTGATCAACGCCGAAGGCGTGATCAAAACTGCTGAAGTACACAGCAACGAAATCGCACGTGATGTAAAAGAAACCCTGCGCAAGTTGAAAGCAGCACAATACACCGCTGCTCACCCAGGCCAGGTTTGCCCAGCTAAATGGAACGACGGTGCAGCCACGTTGACACCATCATTGGACTTGGTCGGTAAGATCTAAGGTTAGTGTTTTGAGCAAAGCCCTGCGCAAGCAGGGCGCTCAGGTAAAGTCACGAGGCGTTTTTACCTAAGGGTGGTTTTACCTGAGCGAGCTTCCCCCCGACCATTTTTAATTGCCATGTGTCATGGCCAAGGCTTCTTGTTGCCTGAAAATATGAGCAAGAATGTAATTTGGAGAATAAATAATGTTAGACGATACCTTAAAGACACAACTGCAAACCTACTTGGGCATGCTGCGTCAGCCTATCCGTCTGATTGCATCTCTGGATAACAGCGACAATGCCACCAAAATGCGGGAGTTGTTGCAAGAAATCACGGCCTTGTCCGACAAAGTCAGCCTGGATGAAACCGGCAACGATGCGCGCAAACCTTCATTTGTGATCGCCAAAGAAGGCGAAACCCATGGCGTGCGCTTTGCGGCGATTCCATTAGGCCATGAATTCACGTCACTGGTGCTGGCGTTGCTATGGACTGGCGGCCACCCACCCAAAGTGGAGCAAGATGTGCTCGACCAGATCAAAGCGCTGGATAGCGATTTGAATTTTGAAGTGTATATGAGCTTGTCTTGCCATAACTGCCCGGACGTGGTCCAGGCAACGACGTTGATGACGGTGTTTAACCCGCGCATCAATGTGACGGTGATTGATGGTGGCTTGTATCAGGACGAAGTCAACGCACGCAATATCATGGCGGTGCCAGCGACTTTCCTTAACGGTGAAATGTTTGCCTCTGGCCGCATGCTGGTGGAAGAGATTTTGGCCAAAGTGGACACTGGTGCAGTGGCGAAAGAAGCTGAAAAGCTTAATGCCAAAGACGCGTTTGATGTGTTGGTGGTGGGCGGTGGCCCGGCTGGCGCTTCAGCCGCAATTTATGCGGCGCGTAAAGGCATCCGCACCGGCATTGTGGCCGACCGTTTTGGTGGTCAAGTCAACGACACCTTGGCGATTGAAAACTTTATTTCTGTGAAAGAAACCGAAGGGCCAAAACTGGTCGCCGCGCTCGAAGAGCACGTGAAAACCTATGACGTAGATATCATGCCGCTGCAACGCGCTGTTGGCCTGACGGAGCCTGCGAAAACCGACAACAAACATGCTGGGTTGATTGAAGTCAAACTGGAAAATGGCGCCACCTTGCGTAGCAAATCTGTGATTCTGGCCACCGGTGCGCGTTGGAAAAACCTCAACGTGCCTGGTGAAGTGGAATACAAAAACAAAGGCGTGGCTTACTGTCCGCACTGCGATGGCCCGCTATTTAAAGGCAAACATGTAGCCGTGATTGGTGGCGGTAACTCTGGCGTAGAAGCGGCGATTGACCTGGCGGGTGTGGTCGGTCATGTCACGTTGCTGCAATTCGACACTGAGCTTAAAGCCGATGCCGTGTTGCAACGCAAACTGCGCTCATTGCAAAATGTGACTATTTTGACCAGTGCGCAAACCAGTGAAATCACCGGTGATGGCACACGCGTCAATGGCCTGACTTATATTGACCGCGTGAGTGGCGAGAGCAAGCATGTGGCGTTAGAGGGCGTATTTATCCAGATTGGCTTAGTGCCTAACAGTGACTGGTTGAAAGGCACACTGGATTTGAGCAAATATGGTGAAATTGAAATTAACAACCATAATGCGACCTCATTGCCAGGTGTGTTTGCGGCTGGTGATGTCACCACCATCCCTTACAAGCAGATTGTGATTGCCATGGGTGAAGGTTCAAACGCAGCACTGGGTGCATTTGATTACCTGATTCGTCAGTAATTATGTCATCGGTAAACAAGCGGCCACCAATAGGTGGCCGTTTTTTTTTGTTATTATCAAACTTGCATGGAATGGATTTTTATGTAATATTTGTAACATAAATTGTGTGAATTAATATTTTTGGAGGTGAATATGACTGCTTTGCGCGCTACCACATCCCCACAAGCGCTTGAGATTGACCGTAGCAAGATTACGCCAATGTTATTAACGCTGTTCGATTTGTGGCAGTTGAATAGTGAGGAAAAGTTGGCTGCCTTGGGTTTGTCGCTTGAAAACCGTGCGGCGCTGACGCGCTATAAAAAGGGTGAGGCAATCTCGGCCAGTCGCGACATGTTGGATAGAGCCGGTAATTTGTTGGCTATACACAAAGCGTTACGCTTACTTTTTCCACAAAATCCTGAACTCGCTTATGGCTGGATGAAAACCAGGAATAAGGCTTTTCATGGGCAAACACCGATTGAAACCATCGTTGAGTTGGGTTTTCCAGGCTTGCTTTATGTGCGCAGCTATCTTGACCGGGCGCGTGGGCAGTAATGCAAGATCTGTTTAGTGCACTCACTCTGGCTGATATACATCGGCCCCTGATCAGAAATATAGTGTCGTTACGGGTCTCACAAGATTTATTTGATGACCTGAGTGATGACCCTGATGCATGGCGTTCGGCACAAGCCTTAGAAATGCATACTAAACCTGGCCTATACCAGTCTACACAGCCAGTGATTGACCGCTCTTTTGAGCAGGCGGAGTGGGAGAATGCCATTGCTTACCCATTTAAGCATACCTCGGTCAGCCGGTATTCGGATGGTGGCTTCGGTGTTTGGTATGGAGCGGATACGATAGAAACCAGCGTTTACGAAACGGTGCATCACTGGAAGAAACGCTTGCTGGATGATGCAGGATATACGCAGGCAGGGATTGTGATGGAGCGTAAGGTCTATCAGGTGCAGTGCGATGCATTGTTAATAGATTTGCGGCCCATGATTGCAAGTCACCCGGCCATTACACATGCATCAGACTACACGCTGACCCATCAAATTGGGAGCAAATTGTATAGAGAGGGCCATCCAGGACTAGTCACTGCTTCTGCGCGGGTAGCAAACGGAGAGGTGTATGCGTTATTCAATGCAAAAGTATTAAGTCATCCTGCGATGATATGCAACTTGACATACACCACAACGGCATCTGGTGTGAATGTTGAACGAGAGATAGGTTGCGATTTTATGTGTATCAACTAAATTCTAAAGCGAAAAATGCTGATAAGCATACTGTCTGATTTTTCAGAAACAATAACGGGGTAGCAACTATTTTCGAGTAATGCGCTTATCACCGAAGGTGCAGGATGACCGTAAGAGTTGTTCACGCCTACGCTGATTGGACAAAGATAAGGTGCATCATTTATTGAGCCAAAGTTAAAAGACTTTCTTGAGCCATGATGAGGTATCTGAATAGTACCGACACTATCCCAATAGTTTTTAAATTTGTCGCTAAGTGTAGTTATATTGAAATCACCATCACCTGTATAAATGCAACCAGGTTTAGCAGCAAACCAACGATTATCAAAAAAACTATGTAACCTAAAATTATCTAAAACATGGCCAAAAAAGGTGCGGGAATAATGATATGAAGCTTTTTTAGCTGGCCCCGAATACAAAAATAATGAATTTTCGTTAACGTTTCCATCAAGTTCCGCATAAGCACTTCTGATGGATGCTTGATTTTCTTGAAAATGATCAGAGTCTGTTTTTAGTTTTGCTAAATCTAAATTTAATCCTGATAGTTGCCTAAATAATGCAGGTGAGCGAATTTTTGCATCAACGTTATAGGGTACCCAAACCCAATCCACAGGGCCACTCAACTGAATCTTAGTCCCACTATTTAAAGTAGTTTGACTTTGGTTAGGATTGTCAATTAATACCGGTTCTTCATTGCCCGCGACCTCCGTACTGATTTGAAAGATTTGAATACCTTCATTCTGACTACCGAATGTTTGGGGATTGGAAATTAACTTGGAAATACAACTACTCTGATTATTTGTCCCCAACTCTTCCTCAAGAGATTCATACAGTTTAGAAAGAAAAATCTCATCATCAGGATCAAGCAGCGGCATTACGATGCTTTTGACGGTGTAATGATCAATCAACAGAGGAATAAGTGACACATGGTCAAAATCAAAATGACTAATGAATAGAATATCAATTACATGCTTTTCAGGAAAAGCGGATTTGACAAGTCGTTCAGCACGCTTGGACTTTCGCTCATTCCACCAGAGCCCGCAGTCATAAACAATCGTTTTACCATCGATTTGTTCAGAATAAATGCGCCTTGACCTATTGGATAGAATATTCGTTTTACGTGCGGCATATTTCCTCCCCCTGCAAATTTTATTTTTCTATCAAACTTAAGCTTACCGCTTCCGCAACCTTAATCCCATCCACTGCCGCCGACAAAATGCCACCCGCATAACCGGCGCCTTCACCACACGGGAACAAGCCTTTGGTGTTGATGCTTTGCAGCGTGTTGTCATCACGTTTGATGCGAATCGGGCTGGAGGTGCGGGTTTCCACGCCGGTGAGGACGCCGTCGGCCAGGTCAAAACCTGGCACTTGTTTGGCAAAGGCTGGAATCGCTTCACGGATGGCACTGATGGCAAACTCGGGTAAAACGCTATCGAGATTGGTTAAATGCACGCCGGGCGTGTAAGACGGTGTGACTTCGCCGAATTGGGTGGATGGGCGATTGGCCAGAAAGTCGCCAATCAATTGCCCCGGCGCCGAGTAGTTGCTGCCACCCACGACATAGGCCTGGCTCTCAAGCTGGCGCTGGAATTCGACGCCAGCCAGTGGATGGCCGGGGTAGTCGACTTCTGGCGTGATGCCGACGACGATGCCGGCATTAGCGTTGCGTTCGTTGCGGCTATATTGACTCATGCCGTTGGTGACGACGCGGTTTGGTTCAGACGCCGCTGCGACAACCGTGCCGCCCGGGCACATACAAAAGCTGTAAACGCTGCGGCCATTGCTGGCGTGGTGCACCAGTTTGTAATCGGCGGCGCCTAACTTTTGCAGAATATCGTCGCTATAGCTTTTGCCGTAGCGTGCGCGGTCAATCAGGCTCTGCGGATGCTCGATACGGAAGCCAATCGAGAACGGCTTGGCTTCAACATAGATGCCTTTGGCATGCACCATTTCAAAGGTGTCGCGCGCGCTGTGGCCGACAGCCAGCACCAGGTGCTGGGTCGCAATAAATTCGCCGGTGTGCAGCGTCACGCCCTGCACTTGCTGGTGTTCAATCGCAATATCCGTCACGCGGCTTTCAAAGCGGATTTCACCACCAAGGCTAATGATGGTATTGCGCATGTCTTCCACCATGCCTACCAATCTGAAGGTGCCGATATGCGGATGGCTGACGTATAAAATTTCTTCCGGCGCCCCGGCTTTCACAAACTCCTGCAACACTTTGCGGCTGTAATGCTTGGTGTCTTTAATTTGGCTATATAGTTTGCCATCAGAAAATGTGCCCGCGCCACCTTCGCCAAACTGTACATTCGATTCAGGATTGAGTGTGCGTTTGCGCCACAGGCCCCAGGTATCTTTGGTGCGTTTGCGCACCTCTTTCCCGCGTTCCAGCACAATCGGCTTGAACCCGGCCTGGGCCAGAATGAGTGCTGCGAATATGCCTGCCGGACCAAACCCGACCACCACTGGGCGTGCTGCGGTTGAGCCCGCTTGTTGGGAGCTGGGCTGTGTTGCAACAAAGTGATAGTTGGTGTCTGGCGCTGGTTTGATATGGGGGTCTTTTTTAAAGCGGGCCAGTAATTTGGCTTCGTTTTTGACCGTGACATCCAGGTTGTACACATACAAGATGGCATATGATTTTCGGGCATCGACACCGCGTTTGAAAATCTCAAAGCTGATCAGTTCGCTTTCCGGGATTTCGAGACGTTTGAGAATGGCGGCCCTGATTTGGTCGTCCTGGTGCTTGAGCGTGTCTGCTAGCGCGATCGGCAGTTTGATTTCGGTAATTCTGAGCATGATGGTGGATAGTGGTTATCTATCAAAACTGTATTTTATTATATTCAGACTAGTCGTATCATAGATTTTATTCGGCTTCGATTTAATGTATGCCCAAAAATGACGATATAAACTTCGTATGTTTAATTACAAGCGACGAATAGTTATTCCGTTAATCATTGCTGCTGCACTGTTGTGCATTTCAATGGTATGGCTGTTTATTGCCATGTATCAGCTTGTTTATTATTCCGAACAAAAAGACCTGGTCGACCGGCAGCGCTATGACATTGTTGCCTTGGGTAAAGCGATCACCAATGCCGAAAGCGGCCAGCGTGGCTATTTACTCACCGGCCATACTTTGTTTTTGGACACCTTGGAGCAGGGGCGCACGGAGACCCGGCAAGTACTGGTACGACTGGATAAGCAGACCTCCGACCAGCCTGAGGTGCGCATCGGTTTGGACAGAATCAAACAGTTGGTGCATCAGAAATTTGATGTGATGGACAAAACGATCCAAGTGCAACTACATGCCGGTGACTTTTCGCCACACTTGTCGCTGAATAAAGACAAAGGACGCGAGGTGATGAAGCTGATTGATGATCAGCTCGACGAGATTGACAGTAAGTTACAACGTCTTAGGGAAGGGTTTGAGCAGGAAATCCGCAAACGTATGTTTGCCTCTGTGATTGGCGCTATTTTGCTGGGCGTGCTGATTATTGGCGTATTGCTGTTTTCTTATCGCAGTACCACAGAATTGCTGGAGCAAGTGCTTGAAAACCAAGCGGTCGCCAAACAGGCCAGCCATCAGGCCGATCACGACTTGCTCACCGGCTTGCCCAACCGGCGTAGTGTCGATGTGCACTTGGCAAACACCTATCAATTGGCCAGGCATACCTCCAAGCAGTTTGCGATTCTGTTTATGGACCTCGATGGCTTTAAGCAGGTGAATGACAAATATGGCCATGGCGTGGGCGATGCTTTACTGATAGAGGTCGCCGATATGTTTAAAAAAGTGCTCAGGCAATCGGACTTTCTGGCGCGCCAAGGCGGTGATGAGTTTGTGCTGGTGGTTGGCAGCTATTTATATCGCCAGGAGTTAACTCAGTTGGCGGAGCGGCTGATCAAGCTATTTAGCCAGCCGGTGATGACGCGCGGGATTCCGCTGGAGATTGGTGTCAGTATTGGCATTGCCGAATATCCGCACCATGGCAAACATGTCAAGCAACTGCTGCATGTGGCAGATAAAGCCATGTATGACTCGAAGAAAAGCGGCAAAAACCGTTATAGCTTTGGCTCGGAATAAAAGGGATTCATTAGCTGTCTTGCAGCATTTTTTTTAATGACTGCACAGTAACGGCTTTCTTGGTGGTGAGTGACCACTCATCCAAAGCCTCGACCACAGCCATCAAGGTGGGTAAATCGCGGCGTAAATAACGCAAACAGTAAGCAATCACTTCGTCTGGCAACTTCATGCTGCGATCACGGGCATGCGCGCGTAGCGCATCGGCTTTTTCATCATCGCTGAGCGGTTGTAATTGATAGACCAAGCCCCAGGCCAGGCGCGTGGCCAAGTCGTCACGCAAGCCCATTTGGGTGGGCGCGTGGCTGCCAGCCGTGACTAACATGCCGCCCTCGGCTTTAATCTGGTTGTAAGTATCAAACAGCACAATTTGTGAGTCTTCATCCAGTGTGTGCACGTCATCTGCAATATGCGCGCCCATTTCTTGTGCTGCCAATAGCAAGTGGCTTTTACCACTGCCAGACTCACCCCACAGGTAAATAAAGCGGGTGGTGGCTTCGCCTGCAAGTACGGTATGCATACTGGCCAAGGCTTCTTGGTTTTGGCCCACAATAAAGTTAGCAAAGTTTGGGGCAGCAGGCGGTTGAATATTAAGTAATAATTGTTTCACAACGGTGTGTCTTGCTCTCTGGTGGTCATTCGTCCAGGGTTTGAATCAGGTGCGGCTGGCTGTTTAAATAAGTTTCACTGCGCAAATAGCTTTGTTTGGTATGGCGCACGCCCACGGCAATGGCGGCGCTAACTGGTAATGCCAGCAGCACACCGGCAAAGCCAAATAACTGGCCACCGGCCATCAAGGCTAAAATCACAATCACTGGATGCAGGCCGATGCGGTCGCCTACTAAAATCGGTGTGAGCATAAAACTTTCGACCAGTTGGCCTACGCCAAATACTAGCAGCACCGGCACCACTTCTGGTAATGAGGCAAATTGCAGCAAGGCCAGCACCACGGCCAGCACAAACGCCAGGGCAAACCCCAGGTAAGGCACAAAGCTCAGCAAGCCAGCAATCATGCCGATGGAAAGCGCCATGTCGAGACCGGCCAACCATAAGCTGACGCTGTAAAACACGCACAATGACAACATGACTGATAATTGGCCGCGCAAAAATTCTGCCACCACGCGGTCGATTTCTACGGACATGCTGCGCGCGCGGCCTATCCAGTTACGGGGAATCAGCTCACCAACCTCGGCCACCATGTCATCCCAGTCGCGCAAAAAATAAAACAGCACGACTGGCAATAAACAGATATTGGCAAAAATCCCAATCAGGCTCAGGCCCTTTTGTCCGGCGCTGAGTAACATACTGCCAGCGGTTTGCCAGTGTTCGCTGACGAGTTTTTGCACATCAGCATGGTTCACATCAAGGTGAATACCAAACTTTTGCAGCAGCCAAGGCTCGACTTGCTGGTGAAAATGATCAATCAGCAGTGGCAGGCGTTGCGCAATCAGCAGTGACTGTTGTTGCAGTAACGGGACGATAATCAGCAGCAAGCCGATGATCGCCAGAATCACGCCTAGCATCACCAGCAAGGTGGCTGGGGTGCGGCCTATACGCCAGCCGTTGACACCGGTTTCACTGAGCCGGTCTACCAGTGGATCCAGCATGTAGGCAATCACTGCGGCGGCCAGAAACGGCGTCAGGATCGGTTCTAGCAGATAAAACAAGTAAATAAAAACCGCCGTGACAATCCACCAGCGATGATCGCTGACAAACTGGGTGGCCACAGATTTTGGGTGTTCCTGGTCTGACATGGGTGTGTGTGACACATCCGCACAATCCGGCATAGGTCGAAGCGGCAAGATGCGTTAAAATAATGATTATTTTAAAATTATACTTAATTTCAACGCTGTATCGCGCTTTGTTGTAAACATCTGCGCTGGCTACAGTGCTTCACCTGATTAATTGCATTGAAAGAAACGAGAGCATCTTGACGACTTCTTCTGATAACACTTCACCTGATAACACTTCACTTACCTACCGTGATGCTGGTGTCGATATGGAGGCTGGTGATGCCTTGGTCGAGCAGATCAAGCCGTTTGCCAAGCGCACCATGCGCCCTGAGGTGATGGGCGGGATTGGCGGTTTTGGTTCGCTGTTTGCCATGCCTAAAAAGTTTAAAGAGCCTGTGCTGGTGTCTGGCACCGATGGCGTGGGCACCAAATTAAAGCTGGCGTTTCAGCTCGACAAGCATGATACCGTCGGTATCGACCTGGTGGCGATGAGCGTCAACGACATTCTGGTGCAAGGCGCTGAGCCACTGTTTTTCTTGGATTATTTTGCCTGTGGCAAGCTAGAAGTCGCCACCGCTGCTGCGGTGATTAAGGGCATTGCCCAAGGCTGTGAAGAATCTGGCTGTGCGCTGGTGGGCGGCGAAACCGCCGAAATGCCAGGCATGTATCCTGCTGGTGAATATGACCTGGCCGGCTTTGCCGTTGGTTGCGTCGATAAAGCCAATATCATTGATGGCTCTACCATCAAAGCGGGTGACGTGGTGCTGGGCCTGGCTTCCAGTGGTGCGCACTCCAATGGCTACTCATTGATCCGTAAACTGATTGAAAAATCCGGCATCGATATGGAATCTGATTTCCATGGCCGCCGTTTTAAAGATGTGGTGATGGCTCCCACCAAATTGTATGTGAAGTCTATTTTGAAATTGCTGGACACCTTGCCAGTGAAGGGCATGGCGCATATCACGGGTGGCGGCATCACTGAAAACATTCCACGTGTGTTGCCAGCAGGACTTACAGCCGAGGTGCAGAAGTCGAGCTGGACTTTGCCACCGTTGTTTCAGTGGTTGCAGGCGCAAGGTAATATTGAGCCGATTGAAATGTACCGTACGTTTAACTGCGGTATCGGCATGGCCGTGATTGTGGCTGCCGAGCACGCCGAGCAGGCACAAGCCGTGCTGGCCGGTGCGGGCGAGACGGTTTACCGTATTGGCCAGATTCGCGCACAACAGGCAGGTGAAGCGCCGACTGTGGTCGTTTAATGCTGGCGGGCGTGATGCTTTTTTTCTGCAATCCTCAGCGCCGCGTGGCCAGCTTGCTGGCTACGATAGCACTGCTGGTGTCGCCGGTGCTATCTGCCGCGCCCAAGCAGTTAACGCTCAAATACGATTTGCTGCAACAAGGTATCACCATCGGCACCATTAAAGACCAGTTGAGTGTGACGGGCAACCGTTACCAAATTGCTTCACTGGCTGAGGGTAAAGGCATTTATAAGCTCATGGGTGAGCGCACACTTTCCAGCCAGGGTCAGGTGATTTTGAACACCTTACGGCCAGCCCGCTTTGAATCGCGGCAATCCAAACACCCTGACAAAGCGCTGATCAGTGAGTTTGACTGGGCGAAAAAAGTGCTTAACATGCAAATTAAAGGCGAACAGGAAACGGGCGCTTTGGTAAAAGGCACGCAGGATTTATTGAGTGTGATGTATTGCTGGATGTGGCAGCCACCCGCAGCCAAGCAGGTGAATCTCTCGGTGGTGAATGGTAAAAAGATTGCGCCGCATCGATTTGTCGTGACAGAGGAAACCACGCCGCTGCAAACGGAGGCTGGCACCTTTAAGGTAGTTAAACTGGCCGATGCTGACGGTGAGAAAACTTTGTATCTGGCTAAGGATAAAGGCTATTTGCCAGTGAAGCTGGTGGTGCAGGATGATGGTAAACGTATGGAGCAGGTGATCACCAGTATCACCGGTCAATAACGGGTTCTGCAGCTCGGGAAAGCGCGTGATGCAAGCATCAGGTCTGCGGCATTGGATTCAACAGCATGTTTCATGGCCATTGGCGCTAGCGCTTGTATTGTCATTGTTGTTGCATATCACGGTGTTGACTGAGCTGAATTGGCGCAACTGGTTAGAAGAGGCGCCACAGCAGACGGTGCTGCAAGCGCGGCTGTCACCGCCACCCATCGCGCAAGCGGTGGCTGCCGCCCCACCCAGCAAACCACGCCCGATAGGCGTAAAACCGGCATCAACGCTAGACAAAACGCCTTCGGTACAACCTGAGTCACCCGCCGAATCTACAGAGGTCATCGCAGAACAGGCCTCTGCATTACCTGCTGCGGCTGAGCAAGTGGCGACCACTGAAGAAGAAGGGCAAGCAAAACTGGCAGAGATCGCTGCCTGGCACGAAATGGATCAACCCGTGGCGGTGGCCGACGATGAAAAGCCGCCACCTTATCAGCGTGTGAGCACGGCTTTTGTGGTGTATGTGAATGGTGAAGACCGGCCTGCAGGCACTGCCAGTATTGACTATGTGCAGGAAAGCCCAGGCAATTACTCACTGCGTTGGCTGGTGGAAGGGCGCGGTCTGTTAAAATTGCTCTACCCGTCACTGGAGCAGCAAAGTACGGGTGAAGTCGGCCCCAGCGGTTTAAAGCCGCACTTTTACCGTTATGCCTTTGGTAGCCGTGCCAGCAAAACCTACGAAGCGAGTTTTGACTGGGAAACCAATGTGATTACCCTGAAAACCGCCAAAGGTGAGCAGCGACGCGATTTACGTGTAAACACACAAGACATCCTCAGCTTTATGTACCAGTTTATGTTTGTGCCGCCGCTGCAAGAAATGCATGTGACGCTGACCAATGGCCGCCGGGTTGGTGAGTATGAATATTCGTTTGAAGGGGAAGACAGCCTGGTGATTGCTGATCAAACCATTCAAACCGTGCACATTGTGCATACGCGTGGTGACACCGACGAAAAAGTAGAACTGTGGCTGGCCAGCGATTACCGCTATGTGCCGGTCAAAATCAAAAAACTGGAGAAAAACGGCATGGTGATTGAACAAGTCGCCACGCGGTTGATCACCGAATAACGTAAGTATTTGAAAGAAACTGATGAATCAATCCCTCATGCGCCAGACGGCGGTGTTGTTAAACGACCTGCTTAAATTTGAAAGCCCGGCCGATGCCAGACTCAGCGAGTTTTTCCGCCAGCATCGTGAATTAGGCACCAAAGACCGCGCCTGGGTGGCCGAAACCGCTTATGGTGTGTTGCGCCGCTATCGCTACCTGCGTGAAGTCAGCATGAGCGAGGCCGACGAGCAGGAAGACACACGTAAACTCATCATCGCCTGGATGCTCAAAATTGAGGGTAAAAGCATCCGTGATCTTGATGACATGCTGGATGAGCGCCAAAAAGAATGGGCGGTCACCATTAAAGCTAAAAACAGCGAAGGCTTTGCCCCTGCCGTGCTGGCGGATGTGCGCGATTGGTTCTGGGACAAGCTGGTAGCGCAATATGGTGAGGCTGAGGCCATGACCATCTGTCGCAGCATGTTTGAGCAAGCCAGCCTCGATTTACGCGTCAATACTATTAAGTCCAGCCGCGAAGAAGTGCTGTCACGCATGCTGGCCGAGAATACCGTTAAAGATAACGTCATTGCCCCTACGCCTTACTCCCCCCTTGGCATTCGCATGGGCGCCCGTTTAAATATCGGCAAACATATTTTGTTTACCGAAGGCAAAATTGAAGTGCAGGACGAAGGCAGCCAGTTGCTGAGTTATTTGGTCGCCCCTAAACGCGGCCAAATGGTGGCCGACCTGTGTGCCGGTGCCGGTGGTAAAACGCTAGCCCTGGGCGCGTTGATGAAAAACACGGGCCGCTTGTATGCCTTTGATGTGTCTGAAAAGCGCCTCAATAATTTGGGCCAACGCCTGAAACGCAGTGGCTTGTCTAACTTGCAAGCGCAGTTGATTAACAACGAAAACGACTTAAAACTCAAGCGCCTCAACGGCAAGTTTGACCGCGTGCTGGTCGATGCGCCTTGCAGCGGTTTGGGTACGTTACGCCGTAATCCAGACCTGAAATGGCGCCAGGACCAGCAAGATGTGGTCGAGCTCAACGTCAAGCAAACCAATATTCTCGCCCGCGCCGCCAAATTGTGTAAGGCTGGTGGTCGTGTTGTGTATGCGACTTGCAGTCTGCTGCGTGACGAGAACGAAGCGATTGCTGAAGCGTTTTTACAAGCGCATCCGGAATTCAAATTGGTGCCCGCCAATGAGGTGTTGGCGCAACAAAATATTGTGCTGGATACCGGAGATTATCTGAAGCTATTGCCACATCTGCATGGCACGGATGGCTTCTTTGCTGCGGTATTTGAAAAAGCGGCTTAAGATAAGATGGAGGCAGCTTAGGCTGCCTCTTTTTCATTCGATGGCGTGCGCAGGGTCGCGAAGTCCGCCCACTTTAAGGTTGCGATACACATGAAAAAACTCGGGTTGAATGGGCAAATTTTTTTCGCCGCGGCAGCCGCTGTGGCGCTAGGCTTGTTTGCGCATGACAAAAATATCGATCACGCGTTATACGCCGCCAACCTGGTCGGCACCCTGTTTATCGACCTGCTCAAAATGGTGATGATCCCGCTGGTGTTTTGCGCCATCGTCACCGGCATCGCCAATCTGCGTCAGCATAGCCAAATGCATGTGGTCTGGAAAACCACGCTGCTGTTTTTTGCGACGACGACCTTGATCGCTGTCGTCATCGGCCTTGGTGCTAGTCAATTGTTCAAACCTGGTGCAGACTTGCATCTGGAGATGTTTGCCGATGCCATACAACAGTTTGAAACCAAGCAACTCACCTTGCCTGAGTTCTTCACACAATTTTTGCACGGCATTTTTATGAATCCGTTTAAAGCGCTGGCCGAGGGCAATATTCTGGCGATTGTGGCATTTGCGCTTTTGCTCGGCATTGCGCTGGTACTCTCTGCCGAGCGCTATCCGCACTTGCTGGCCGTGTTTGAGGAAGGCATGGCGGTAGCGATGCAAATGATTAACTGGATCATGCGCCTGGCGCCATTTGGCATTGCCGCTTTGCTGTTCAAATTGGTCGCCACGCAAGACGTCAGCCTGTTTGCCAGTTTGACCAAGTTTATGCTGGTAGTGACAGGCACCACCTTGTTGCATGGCCTGGTCGTGTTGCCCCTGTTGCTGTGGCTACTCACCGGCAAACGCCCGTGGTGGTTTCTGCGACAGGCCAAACAGGCCTTGCTCACGGCGTTTGCCACCAGTTCGAGCACGGCCACCATGCCGGTGACCATGCGTTGTGCCACGCAAAATATGCAGGTCAAACCAGAAATCGCCGGATTTGTCGTGCCGCTAGGCGCCACCGTGAATATGGACGGTACCGCGTTATATGAAGCCGCTGCGGCCCTGTTTGTGGCGCAACTGGCAGGCATAGACTTATCCCTCGGCCAACAACTGGTGGTGTGCTTCACCACCATGATCGCCGCCATGGGCGCGCCCGGTATCCCCAGTGCGGGTATGGTGACCATGGTCATGGTCTTGCAAAGCGTCGGTTTGCCCGCAGAAGCAATCGCCATTTTGCTGCCGATAGACCGTTTGCTGGATACCGTGCGTACCGCAGTCAATGTCGAAGGTGACATGATAGGCAGCCTGGTGGTACAACACCGCATAGAAAAATTAGCGCAACAAACGCCATGACAGAGTTCATCATCAGACCTGCCCAAGGGCACGAGGCCGATGCCATTTCGGCGTTAGTCAATCGTGCTTATCGCGGCGACAGTAGTCGGACAGGCTGGACCACAGAGGCAGACTTGCTCGATGGCAAGCGCACCACCACCGACGATGTGTTGGCATTGTTGAATCGTCAGGATGTTGTGATGCTCACTGGCTGGGTGGACAAAACGCTCATGGTCACGCTGTGTGCCGAATGGCACGCAGAAGCGCAGGTCGCGCATTTGGGCATGATTGCAGTAGAGCCCACGACACAAAACCGTGGCTATGGTAAACAAATGATTCTGGCGGCGGAGCAATTGGCGGTTGCGCGCTGGGGGGCGCGTGCCAGTCAAATGGCGGTGGTGAGTGTGCGGCAAACGTTGATTGCGTTTTACCAACGACTGGGCTATCGGGCGACGGGGGAATTAAAGCCTTTTCCGCACCTGCCGGAGATGTGGCAGGCGAAGGTGGAGAATATGCAGTTGATGATGTTGCAAAAGGCTTTGTGATTTAAGCCGCGTTGTTGGTTTCAGTTGAGAAGGTCATTCTTTTTGCTTATTGGCCATATTCACTGTCTCTGCGGCATTCCGGCGAAGGCTAGAATCCAGGTAGGTGTGATTTCTCGCAACTCATTATTTGTTGGACGGTTGCTTTTCGCCTTTTCGGCGAGTTACTTTTCTTTGCTTGCCCAAAGAATAAGTA
>NZ_SSGF01000037.1 GCF_008015755.1 Methylophilus sp.
GCCGTAGGCCGTGATGGCTGGGTGCCATCTTTTTGGTTACTTTTTTGGGGCAAGCAAAAAAAGTAACTCGCCAACAAGGCGAAAAAACATCACAACTTAAAGAATATTTTTAATCTCTATAACAGGCGACTATGTTGTTATGAGGCTAACGTTTTTCAGCCCGTTTACGAGCAAAATCCGCCTTAAACGCCTCAAAACGATTCTCTTCGATCGCTGCCCGCATGCCTTGCATCAGCACTTGATAATAATGCAGGTTGTGAATGGTGTTTAAACGCGCGCCAAGAATTTCGCCAATGCGGTACAAATGGTGGAGGTAGGCGCGGCTGAAGTGTTGGCAGGTATAGCACTGACAGTCTGCGTCCAGTGGGCGAGTATCTGTTTTGTAGCTGGCGTTTTTGATTTTGATATCACCATATTGCGTGAAAAGCCAGCCGTTACGCGCGTTACGCGTAGGCATGACGCAGTCGAACATATCAATGCCATAGCTGACGGCGTCGACCAGGTCTTCGGGTGTGCCAACCCCCATTAAGTAGCGCGGCTTGTCTTTTGGCATTTGTGGGGCCGTGTGCGCCAAAATGCGCAGCATATCTTCTTTAGGCTCACCCACTGACAGGCCGCCGATAGCGTAGCCGTCGAAGCCGATGGCTTCCAGGCCCTGGCGTGAAATATCACGCAGGTCTTCGTACATGCCGCCCTGGATAATGCCAAACAATGCATTCTGGCCAATGCTCGCCCCTGCGGCGTTGGCGTCGTCTTCGGTTCGTTGCTGTACTTCATGTACTAGCTTCCTCACCCCATCCTCGCCGCCTTGCAGGGCCATCGCTTGTGAGATTGAATGGCTTTGGTACACGTCAAACGCATCGCGGCTGCGTTTGGCCCAGCGCTGGCTGAGTTCCATCGAGGTGCGAGCCTGATCGTGGCTGGCCGGGTAGGGCGTGCATTCGTCAAAAATCATGACGATGTCGCTATTGAGCACGCGCTGGATACGCATGGATTCTTCTGGCGTTAAAAAGCAGCTGTCACCATTGATGGGGGATTTGAATTTAACGCCTGCTTCGCTGATTTTGCGCAGTTCGCCCAAGCTCCACACCTGAAAGCCGCCCGAGTCGGTGAGAATCGGTTTGTCCCAGCCCATGAATTTGTGCAGGCCTTCGTGGGCAGCGACGACTTCCAGCCCGGGGCGTAACCAGAGGTGAAAGGTATTGCCGAGCACGATATGCGCCTGAATCTCGTTGAGCTCTTGCGGTGACATGGCCTTGACCGTGCCGTAAGTGCCGACCGGCATAAACGCCGGGGTTTGTACTTCGCCGTGCGGTAGGCTGACGGTGCCGCGCCTGGCGAGGCCGTCGGTATTGTGTAATGAGAACTGCATGAAGTGTGCAATAACTAACTGAAATAAACGCGTATTTTAACACAGCCCTGCGACTTGCTTGTTGCGGTGGCAGGTGCCGTTAGCGGGCGGGATACGCTTGCATTTTTTGTGATTGCCCGCAACAATGCTGGTATTCCGAAATTCTAAAAAAGTCCCCTATGGTTGAACCGCAAAACCGCCTGTCACGCCGCGAACAACATACCAGCTTGCGTCAGCGTGGTATTTACCTGCTGCCTAATTTGTTTACTTCTGCCTCGCTGTTTGGCGGTTTTTACGCCATTGTGCAGGCGATGAATCTGCATTTTGAGCAGTCAGCCATTGCTATTTTTATTGCCATGGTGATGGATGGCCTCGATGGCCGCGTGGCGCGCATGACCAATACCCAGAGTGCGTTTGGCGCTGAGTATGACAGCCTGGCCGACATGGTGTCGTTTGGTGTGGCGCCAGCGCTGATTGTCTATGTATGGGCGTTGCAGCCGATGAACAAACTGGGTTGGATCGCGGCGTTTATTTACTGTGCTTGTGCGGCACTGCGTCTGGCGCGCTTTAACACCAAGCTGGATGACCCGTTTCAGGATAAGCGCTTTTTTCAGGGCTTGCCTAGCCCGGCGGCGGCGGCTTTACTGGCCGGGTTTGTCTGGGTCTCTTACGAATACAATGTTGATGGCCGCGAAATCTTTTTTGGCGTGTTGCAGATGAAATGGATCGCGTGGACGATTACGGTATTTGCAGCTGGTTCTATGGTGTCTGACCTCAAGTTTTATAGCGGCAAAGATATCAACCTGAAGCACTCGGTGCCGTTTGTGGCGATTTTGGCGGTGGTGCTGGCCTTTGTGCTGATTTCATACAGCCCGCCTGAGGTATTGTTTAGCGTGGTGTTTGTCTATGCCTTGTCTGGCTACTACATGTGGGCGCGCGAACGCCTGGCGACAAAAACGCGGCTTAATTGATAAGCTAGGTGGATAAAAACGCGCCGTGAGGCGCGTTTTTTTATGGCTATATCCCGCGTGTGGTCATTTGCCGGCGCTGGTGGTCATTTGTAGGACAAGCGAGTAAAATTGGGTTGTTAGCGTTAGGAAAATTCATGGAACAAATTATTATTTTTGATACTACGTTGCGTGACGGTGAACAAAGCCCGGGTGCAGCGATGACCAAAGAAGAAAAAATCCGCATTGCGCGCCAGTTGGAAAAGCTGGGCGTAGACGTAATTGAAGCGGGGTTCGCGGCCGCCAGCCCAGGCGATTTTGACGCGATCTCCGAGATCGCCAAAGTCATTAAAACATCCACCGTGTGTTCATTGGCGCGTGCCAGTGAAAACGATGTGCGCCGCGCTGGTGAGGCGATCAAACATGCGGCTAAAGGCCGTATTCATACCTTTATTGCCACCAGCAAAATCCATATGGAAAACAAGCTGCGTATGACTGAGGACCAGGTGGTTGCGCGCGCGGTGCAAGCGGTGACCTGGGCGCGTGAATATACCGAAGATGTCGAGTTTTCAGCCGAAGACGCGGTGCGCTCTGAGATGGACTTTTTGGTGCGTGTGTTTGAAGCGGTAATTGAGGCCGGTGCTAAAACCATCAACGTGCCAGATACCGTAGGTTACAGCATCCCTGCCGTGTGGGGCGAACGCATGGCTGAGTTGATCAAGCGCGTGAAAGGCGCAGATAAAGTCGTCTGGTCTACGCATTGTCACAATGACCTGGGCATGGCGGTGGCTAACTCGCTGTCTGCGGTGATGAATGGCGCACGTCAGGTTGAGTGCACAATTAATGGCTTGGGCGAGCGCGCCGGTAACGCCAGCCTGGAAGAAATCGTGATGGCGATTAAAACGCGTAGCGATATTTTTAATCTGAGCACACGTATCGACACCACACAAATCGTGCCCGCCTCCAAGCTGGTTTCTACCATTACTGGTTACCCGGTGCAGCCGAATAAAGCGATTGTCGGTGCTAACGCGTTTGCGCATGAGTCTGGTATTCATCAGGATGGCGTGCTGAAACACCGCGAAACCTATGAAATTATGCGTGCCGAAGACGTGGGTTGGGGCGCCAATAAACTCACATTGGGCAAATTGTCTGGCCGTAACGCCTTCCGCACCCGGTTAAAAGAGCTGGGCATAGAGCTCGAGAGCGAAGATGCTTTGAATGCTGCGTTTGCGCGCTTTAAAGAGCTGGCGGATAAAAAATCTGAGATTTTTGACGAAGATTTGCATGCCTTGGTGAGTGATGAAGTGGTGCAAGAGCGTGAGCTGTTCAAGTTGTCTTACTTGCAAGTGGCATCGCAAACCGGTGAAATCCCGCATGCGATTTTGACTTTGAGCGTCGATGGTGCAGAGCAACGCACGGAGGCCGATGGCGGTGGCCCGGTGGATGCGACCTTTAAGGCGATTGAAAATGTGGTGGGCAGTGATGCTGAGCTGTTGCTGTACTCCGTGAATAACATCACCAGTGGCACGGATGCGCAAGGGGAAGTCACGGTGCGTTTGTCTAAAGGCGGCCGGATTGTGAATGGCCAGGGCGCGGATACGGATATTGTGGTGGCGTCGGCCAAAGCCTATTTAAACGGCTTGAACAAACTCTACGCCAAAGCAGAAAAATTGAACCCGCAGGTATAAGCATGTTCTGAATCAACGCTTGCTGCCGTTGGGTGGCAAGCGTTTTCTTTTTAAGTGAACCGCATACGCATGAAAGGTAAGGCTAAGTCAGCATGATGCAAAAAAATCATTGGTTGCTGGTGATTGTTGCGCTGAGCTGTACCTACTTTATCTGGGGCTCTACTTACCTGGCGATCAAATACGCCATTGAGAGCTTTCCGCCATTTGCCATGGTGGGTATTCGTTTTACCGTCGCTGGTAGCCTGCTGTATGTCACGCTACGCGCCATGGGGCACGCCGCGCCTACGCTCAGGCAGTGGTGTGGTGCTGCCTGGGTCGGTCTGTTGCTGCCCGTACTGGGCAATGGCACGGTGACGCATGTGCAGTTGCATGTGTCTTCCAGCGTCGCCGCGCTGGCGATTGCCACGGCGCCGATCTGGATGGCGATTTTTTCCAGTTTATGGGGGCACACCATCAGCCGCCGTGAGTGGCTGGGCATCGGCATTGGCCTGGTCGGAATTTTGTTATTAAACACACGCGGTAGCTTGCAGGGCGATTGGCTGAGTGCCGGTTTACTGATGTTCGCCGCGGCCTCTTGGTCATTGGGCTCAGTATGGAGCAAACATTTACCCATGCCGCAAGGCCTGATGGGCGCCGCCAGCCAGATGTTGTGCGGTGGTCTGATTGCTTTGCTGTTTAGTGTCGCCTTTGGTGAGCAATGGCCGATGCAGGTGACCGCGCGGTCATGGGGCGCGATTGCTTTTCTGATTGTGCTGGGATCCATCATTACCTTTTCTGCCTATCACTGGTTGCTGCACCATGTGCGACCGCTGGTTGCCAGCAGCAATACCTTCGTCAATCCTATTGTCGCTTTTGTGGTTGGCGTGTCTTTTGCCAATGAGCAGATCCACCTGATGGAATATTTGGCGTTGGCGGTGATTCTGGTTGGCGTCTTTCTGGTGCTGACCGCCACCAAAGAAGCGGTGCCAGACGAACAAATCGTTTAATTAATCATTCAAAGAAACTTAAAATTGTATGAAACAAACCCTGGCGTTATTTGATTTAGACAACACCCTGCTGGCTGGCGACAGTGACTATAACTGGAGCGTATTTCTGATTAGCGAAGGCTTGCTCGATGCCGAACAGCACAAAGCGCGCAACGAGCAGTTTTATGAGGATTATAAAAACGGTTGCCTGGATATTTATGCTTTTCTCAAGTTTCAGTTGCAGCCGTTGTCCCAGCATCCAAAAGCATTTTTGGACGAGCTACATACCAAATACATGGCCAATGTGATTCGCCCCATGATGACGCAAAAAGCGCAAGATTTGGTCAACCAGCACAAAGCCAATGGCGATTTGTGCATGGTGATTACGGCGACCAACAGCTTTGTCACCAAGCCGATTGCCACCGCGTATGGCATTGAGCACCTGATCGGCACTGACCCGGAAATGGTCGATGGCCAATTTACAGGTGGCGTCACTGGTACGCCTAGCTTTCAGCAAGGCAAAGTAACGCGCCTCAATGCGTGGCTGGCTGAGCGCGGCCAAACCCTGGCCGATTTTGACACCAGTTACTTTTATAGCGACTCACACAATGACCTGCCATTGATGAAGCTGGTCACCAATCCGGTGGCGGTGGATGCAGACCCAACGCTGACCGCCTATGCCAGTGAGCACGGCTGGCCATTGATCAGCCTGCGTTAAGCTTAGCGTTTTAAAAGCTGATGGTCAGGGCCGTCACGGCTATCAGGTTGTTGTCCACTTGCTGCGCGCTATTTTTATCAAAAATGGCATCGCGGCTATTGAACTGGCGCAACTCGTTGCGCCATACCATACGCGGGTTAAGCCGGTAATCCATATTCACGGAATAACCCGTGGTTTGAAAGCCATGTTCAGTGCCAGTGCTAATGATCACGCCGTGTTTGTCCCGGTAGTGCTCCAGCCGCGCGGCAAATTGCAGCCGGTCTGAATAGGTGTAACGCAGCACAACGTTTGGGCTGTACCACACGTTGTAGCCATTGCCAGAAGCCGCTTGTTCGGCACCAATATTAAACGCCGCAATGAGTCCCCATTGTTCATTCAGCTGCCACTGCACATAAAAATCATGAAAATAGCGCATCTGCCGCTGTGCGTCTGATTTGTCATTGCCAATAAACGAGCTGCTATTGATGGTGAGCTTGTCGCTAGGTTTGTAAGTGAGCTGGTGGCCGATGGCCGGTGTGGTGTTGCCGTCCGGGCGGTGAATACGTTGCCAGCCAGTGAGCAACAGGCCGCTCATGAGCCATTTGCCGTCAGGGTTGGTGTAGCTCAGCTTGGCGCCGGTTTCAAAATAAGGTGAGTTATCCGCCATCAGGCTGCGCGTCAGTGTCCAGTTATCGATGCCCACGGCGCTTTCAAAGCCGATATGCGAAGGCATCACCCCGATATCCAGCCACAGATTGTGCTCTCCAGAGAGTTTAAGGCCGAGGTTGGCTTCATAGATATTGCGCAAGCCATGCGGCTCGGCGGCGTAGTTGGCGCGCATATAGGTGCCCGCACCCAGTGCCAGATTGCCGCGCACGCGGTCAGTCGATAAGGCTGCTTTGACTAAACCGAGGTTGATGCTGGGGTTGTCGGTGACGTTGTGGCTATACACAAAATCTGGCCGCCGATGATTGGCCGGATCGTTAAAGTCATGTATCAGGTAGCTTTCAAGGTAAGCGCTGAACTGCACCAATTGATTGCGCTCAGGATGTTTGCTGGTAGGGGCGAGTGTGTCTTCTGCCTGGGCGGTGAACGCCAGGCAAAACAAAGGCCAAACACATAATGAAGAAGGTTGCATGCTGAACATCCAAACAAAAAGTGTCAGCAGGGTAAAGCGCCGCACCTATCAATCACATAAACATAGCGCACGAATATACGGCTAAGTGTCACCATTGATTGTGCCGGAAAGCAAGGCAAAAGCAGGGCAGTTCAGTGCGAGCAGTTAGCGGCCCAGCACCACATGCAATACAAAGCGGCTACCAATATAGGCCAGCAGCAACAAGGCAAAACCCAGTAAAGTCCAGCGCGTAGCGATCTTGCCGCGCCAGCCATATTTAAAGCGGCCAAACAGCAGCCAGGCATAGATTAGCCAAGAGGCAATCGAGAACACGGTTTTATGGTTAAACTGCAATGGCTTGCCAAAAATTTCTTCGCTAAACAGCATGCCACTAATCAGTGTGATGGTCAGCAAGACAAAGCCGACATGCAACACTTTAAATAGCAACGCATCCAGCACCATCAATGGCGGAAAATCAGGCAAGGCCAGCCAGCTGTTCTTTTGGTGTAACGCACGCTCGGCCATACGCATCAGGCACGCGTGCAAGGCCGCAAAGGTAAACAGGCTATAAGCCACCATGGCGATGAGGATGTGCAGGTTAAACAGCGTGAAGCCATGCGTGTCTACATAATAGTCTTTGACTGCAAAGCCTGGCATCAGCACGAATAAGGCGGCAGGCGGCAAGACAAAGGCTTGCAGGCTGCGTAAAGAGTGCTTTAAATCGGCCAGCCAGTAAATGAGCACCGTCAGCCATAAAATGGCCGAGAGCGCGTAATACACGCCCAGGTTGAGCGAGCCAATGGCAAAAATATCGCGGTATAACAACCCGCCATGCATCACTAAACCCAGTGCCACCATGGCGCTGTGGAGTTGAAACGGAAACGCATGTTCGTTCACCGGGGTGCCCTGTTTGGCAATCCGCCAGTAATCGAGCGCCACCGCCATATAAACAAAGGCGACAATCAGATAAGGGAGTAGGTGTTGAGTCATGCCTGGCATTATGGCAAAACTCATCGCATTCGACCAGCATGGCAACACAGCGCATGGTGATGTTTGCCAATAGTTTATTTTAGGCTGGCGCTGGCATGAGGTAAAATTGCAGGCATTGCATATTCATGAATTGTGAAAGAAAGGCATTCCATGCTGGAAAACCTGACCGGTCGCTTACAGGGCGTGATTAAAAACCTGCGCGGCCAAGCGCGTTTAACTGAAGACAATATTGCCGATGCCATGCGCGAAGTGCGGATGGCTTTGCTAGAGGCCGATGTTGCCCTGCCGGTAGTCAAAGACTTTATTAGCCGCGTTAAAGAACGCGCCAATGGCCGTGACGTGCTGCAAAGCTTAACGCCTGGCCAGGCCGTGATTGAAGTGGTGAATGAAGAGCTCACCGCGCTCATGGGTAAGGCCAATGAAGGCCTTAACCTGGCAGCTGTGCCGCCAGTGGTGATTTTAATGGCAGGTTTGCAAGGGGCGGGTAAAACCACCACCTCAGGTAAATTAGCCAAACTGCTCAAAGAACAAAAGAAAAAAGTATTGCTCGCCAGTGCCGACGTCTACCGCCCGGCAGCGATTACCCAACTGCAAACGCTGGCCAAGCAATTGGAGATTGATTGCTTTGACAGCAACCCGCAGCAAAAGCCACTCGACATCGCCGCGCAGGTGATGGAGCAAGCCAGAAAGAGCTATTACGACGTGGTGATTTTCGATACCGCCGGTCGTTTGGCGATTGATGAAGCCATGATGGCCGAAATCAAAGACCTGCATGCTTACCTCAAACCGACCGAAACCTTATTTGTGGTCGACGCCATGCAAGGCCAGGATGCCGTCAACACCGCCAAAGCGTTTGGTGAGACACTGCCGCTGACTGGCGTGATCGTCACCAAGCTCGACGGTGATGCCCGTGGCGGTGCCGCACTCTCTGTGCGCCATGTCACTGGCAAGCCGATCAAGTTTATTGGTGTGAGTGAAAAGGTCGATGGCCTGGAGCCTTTCCACCCTGACCGCATGGCGGGCCGTATTTTGGGCATGGGCGACGTATTAAGCCTGATTGAGGAAGCGCATAAGAAGGTCGACATGGCCGAAGCGCAAAAAGTCGCCGACAAAATCAAATCCGGCGCCAAGTTTGACCTTGAAGACTTTAAGTCGCAAATGATGCAAATGCAAAAGATGGGCGGCATGGCCTCACTCATGGACAAAATGCCTAGCCAGATTTCTGGCATGGCGCAAAAAATCAACACAGACGACGTAGATAAATCGCTGCGCCGCTTAGAAGGCATTATTAATAGCATGACGCCCGAAGAGCGCCGTAAACCCGAGCTGATTAAAGCCACCCGCAAAAAACGCATTGCCGCCGGTAGCGGCGTGCAAGTGCAAGACGTAAACCGCTTGCTCAATCAGTTTGAAGAAACCCAAAAAATGATGAAGATGTTTAGCAAAGGCGGCATGGCCAAAATGATGCGAGGCATGAGCGGCATGATGGGCGGAAAATTCCCCGGAATGTAAAGCGAAAAACGGGGATGAATAAAAAAATAAACTTTTTATACAAAAAAAGCGAAAACAGCATTGACCAAATTTAATTCATCCCCCATAATCGCGTTCTTTCAAATTTGACGCAAAACAAGCGGCAGACAAGAAACAGATGGGGTGTTAGCTCAGCTGGTAGAGCAGCGGACTTTTAATCCGTTTGTCGTGGGTTCGATCCCCGCACACCCTACCAA
>NZ_SSGF01000025.1 GCF_008015755.1 Methylophilus sp.
ACTGTGGTTCAGCTACTTAAATGAGAAGAATCCCATTCATCACGCTGAGTAGCGGAGACGAAGTGGGGGCTTTCGGCCATCGGCAGTTCGAGTTCCGCAACAAGCCACGTTTTGTGTGGCTTGTCAGGGCGAGTTTTGATGGACGCCCACATGAAGTCCGTTAACGGACGAAAGTCCTAGGTTGAGCAACGAAAGGGAGCCGTCAGGCCGTGATGGCTGGGTGTCGTCCTCTTTGGTTACTTTCTGGGGGACAAGCACCAGAAAGTAACTCGCCAACAGGCGAAAGAAATGACAACATACAACACACAGATTTGAATAATCACTTTCTTCCGCCATCGTCTTTCTAAAAGCACTCTCGGCAAAAAACACGCTTTTGTTGTAAGATGCACTGGCTATTTATTCCAATTTCTCTAAATCAAAGTTTCCCTGCATGTCCTTCGAAAACCACACCCCGATGATGCGTCAATACCTGACGCTGAAAGCACAGTATCCCGATATGCTGCTGTTTTACCGCATGGGTGATTTTTACGAACTGTTTTTTGAGGATGCTGAAAAAGCATCGCGTTTGTTAGGCATTACATTGACCCGCCGTGGCGCCAGCAATGGCGAGCCGATCAAGATGGCGGGGTTGCCTTACCATGCCGCTGAAGGCTATTTGGCCAAGCTGGCAAAAATGGGCGAAGCGGTGGCGATTTGTGAGCAAGTCGGCGATCCGGCAACGTCTAAAGGCCCGGTGGCGCGTGAGGTGACACGTATTCTGACGCCTGGCACCTTGACCGATGCGGCGCTGCTGGATGAAACCCGCGACAATACTTTGCTGTGTGTGGCCAAAGGCGAGGGCGTGCTGGGGTTGGCGTGGCTCAACCTGGCTTCGGGCGAGTTTGTGTTGAGCGAAATTGCACCAGGGCATTTGTCGCAAGAACTGGAGCGCATTCATCCGGCCGAGTTGGTGCTGGCTGAAGATCATCGCTCTGATGTGTTAGACCAAGCCCGTTGTGCCAGAAAGCGGCTGGCGCCCTGGCAGTTTGATTGGGAGACTGCCCAGCGCAGTTTGACCCAGCAATTTAATACGCATGATCTGGCCGGGTTTGGTTGCGGCGAGATGCCTGCAGCGGTGACGGCGGCGGGGGCCTTGCTTGAGTATGTGAAGCATACGCAGCGTACAGCGCTGCCGCATATTGTGGGCTTGCGGGTAGAGCAGAGTACACATTATTTGCAGCTGGATGCGGCAACACGGCGCAATCTGGAAATTGATACTACTATCCGTGGCGAGCCGAGCCCGACCTTATATTCATTGCTGAATTCAACGCAAACAGCCATGGGCGCGCGTTTGCTGCGTCACTGGTTACATCATCCTTTGCGTAACCAGGCTACGATTCAACAGCGTCATTTGGCGGTGGCTGAGTTGTTGCAGCAGTTTCTTGAAGGCGACTTGCAGCAGGCCTTGCATCCGATTGGCGATATTGAGCGCATGACCACACGCGTGGCGCTTAAAACGGCGCGTCCGCGGGATTTGTCTGGGTTGCGTGATAGTTTGTTGCAGTTGCCCGCCATGGTGGCGACGCTACCTGCGGTGGATGCCGGTTTATTACGCAGTTTGCTGGCGGAGTTGCAAGTGCCTTCTGCCGCCTTGCAGTTACTGATGCAAGCGTTACAAGCAGAGCCGTCTGCGGTATTGCGTGAAGGTGGTGTGATTGCCAATGGTTACGATGCCGAGCTGGATGAGCTGCGTGCGATCCAGACCAATCACGGTGATTTTTTGCTGCAATTTGAAGCTGCCGAAAAAGCGCGCACTGGCATTAACAACCTCAAGGTGGAATACAACAGTGTCCACGGATTTTATATTGAAATCAGTCGCCTGCAGGCTGAAAGTGCCCCACCAGAATATCGCCGCCGCCAGACTCTGAAAAACGTTGAGCGCTTTATTACGCCTGAACTCAAAGCCTTTGAAGACAAGGTGCTCAGCGCTAATGAGCGTGCACTGGCGCGTGAGAAAATGCTCTATGAGCAAGTGCTGGAGGCTTTGTTACCGCATATCGCCAGCTTGCAACGCATTGCCACGGCGGTGGCAACGCTGGATGTATTGGCCTGTTTTGCCGAGCGGGCACGGGCATTGCATTATGTGCAACCTGAATTTCGGCGCGATATTGGCCTTGAGATTCAATCTGGTCGTCATCCAGTGGTAGAGAGTATTGCGCAGCCTTATGTGGCGAATGATGTGGTGCTGAATCCCTATCGCCAGTTGTTGCTGATTACCGGCCCCAACATGGGCGGTAAATCGACCTTCATGCGACAGACCGCACTGATTGTATTGTTGGCGTATTGCGGTAGTTTTGTGCCAGCACACACTGCCGTGATTGGTGAGTTTGACCGTATTTTTACCCGCATCGGTGCTTCTGATGACCTGGCTGGTGGCCGTTCTACCTTTATGGTTGAGATGACAGAAACCGCCAATATTTTGAACAACGCCAGTGCCAATAGTCTGGTGCTGCTCGATGAAATTGGTCGCGGCACCAGTACGTTTGACGGCCTGAGCCTGGCGTGGGCGGTGGCTAAACAATTACTGGAAAAAAACAAGTCACTCACTTTGTTTGCCACGCATTATTTTGAGCTGACGCGGATTGTCGATGACGCCAAGCATGCCGCCAATGTGCATCTGGATGCGGTAGAACATGGGCAGGGCATTGTGTTTTTGCACAAGGTAGAAGAGGGTGCTGCCACCATGAGTTACGGGATTCAGGTGGCCCAACTGGCAGGTATTCCAAAGTCTGTGGTACAACTGGCCAAGCGCAAGTTACAGCAGCTTGAAAACCAGACCATTGCCGCCACACCGCAGAATGATCTGTTTGCCAGCAGCCAGCTGCCTGAGGAACCGCCAGTGCATCCGCTGGTCGCAGAGTTAGAGCGTATTCAGCCCGATGATTTAACCCCCAAGCAAGCATTAGAACTACTATATCTTTTGAAAAAACAACTGTGAGGATTTGATCATGCAAAAACCTGCCATCACCCAACAAGCCATACACGATTTACTGGCTAACCGCTGGAGCGGCCGCGCCTATGACGCTGCTCAGTCTGTGAGCAAAGAGCAAGTTGTCAGCCTGCTTGAAGCCGCGCGTTGGGCACCTTCATGCTTTGGTGATCAACCATGGCGTTATGTCGTATGCAACAAGGCCGATAATCTGCAAGCCTGGCAAGCGGCTTTTGATTGTCTGGTGCCTGGCAACCAGAGTTGGGCGGTGGATGCGCCAGTGCTGCTTTTGATTTGCGCGGATACCTTATTTAGTCACAATGATAAACCAAATAAATGGGCCGCCTACGATACCGGTGCCGCGACGGAGAACCTCTGTTTGCAAGCGACGGCGCTGGGTTTAATGGCGCACCAGATGGGTGGATTTGATGCTGATAAAGCACGCACCACCTTTAACGTGCCTGAGCGTTACCAGATTCTAGCCATGGTCACAATCGGCTATCAGGCAGCCGTGGAGAGCTTGGCCGGGGAAGTCAAAGAGCGCGAACTCGCTGCGCGCAGCCGCAAACCACTCGAGGAGTTGTTTTTTAATGGTGTATGGCAAGGTCAATAGTTTCGTCACGTTTGCCTATACGGCATTGGCCCGTTTGGGTAGATAAGCCCTTGATCGAGAAGATTGTTGTTGAGTTATTCGACACGATGGCTTAGGATAAACTTATTGATTAATAGCATGCATAAGAAAGTTGTCTGTGATTACAGGCAAACGCTTTGAGGAGAGAATATGTTGATATCACGCTTTGCTAAAACGGTTGTTGGCCTTGCCTTGATGGTGGGGATGTCTGCAGTAAATGCAGCTAACTACACTTTTGTTGGCAGTTGGTCTGTTTATAACAGTGCCGCACCTTTATGGAGTGACAGTGCTTATGACGATACTAATGGCCCGCTAGCTTACACTGCTCAAGAAGCCGCTGCGTTATTGTTTGGTGGTTCTGCCTCTGATTATGTGATTAGTTCTATCGATAACAATCCACTCAATATCGATTTCAAGGCTTGGTATGATGTGCTAGGTTATGAGTCTAATAACACGGGTGTTTTATTCGCTCAAGACTATAACAGCAAGTATAACGGTGCTTATTATGGTCCAGTGGGTTCATTCATTCCTGATAACATCAATGCCGCTGCTTCTGCATTTATCAGAGACAATGATGTCTCCAGTGTGAACTATGCATTTAGAATCACACCTGTGCCAGAGCCAGAAAGCTATGGTTTGCTGATGGCAGGCTTGGGTACCATTGTGTGGGTACGTAGAAAAAAAATCACTGCTTAATGTACAAGCATTTAAAAACAAAAAAGTCGGCATTGCCGGCTTTTTTGTTTTGAGGGATTTGCATCACAGTGCATGAAAATTTCTCTGGCAGCCAGTTTCGTCTGTTAAAATATTACTTATAAAAACAATTTTTTGGACTGGAGATAGTATGGCGGTTGTAACACTGACCAAAGATAATTTTAAAGAAACCATCGAAAGCCATGCTTTTGTGGTGGTGGATTTTTGGGCACCCTGGTGTGACCCTTGCGTAGCGTTTACGCCGACTTTTGAGGCTGCTGCAGCAAAGAACCCGGATATTCTGTTTGGCATGGTGAATACTGAAACAGACCCGGAGATTTCTGAGTATTTTGAAGTGAAACAAATTCCAGGCTTACTGGTGATTCGTGAGCGTGCAGGGATTCATGCGCAAGTCGGCGAAATTGGTGCGCCAGCACTGGATGAGATTATCAAGTGGGCACGTGAGTTTGATATGACGCCGGTGCGGGAATATTACAAGGCGGAAGATGCCAAGCAATAATCGCTGCTGATTGTTGACTAAAAAGCCATGCATTGCATGGCTTTTTGCTTTTATGCAATGCGAATTTTAATCGATGATTTTGGTATTGTTGCGTTATTTGGCATGCCGCTGTCGGCTGGAGGCTGGGAAAGGTGAGATTGCAGTAAAAGGTTACTCTTTGATTGAATGTTTTATTTTCGCCTTTTCGGTGGGACCTGGTCGTTGCAGTCGTAGGGTGGGCATTTATGCCCACGCGTTTGTGGTTGTTTGTTAGGATGCTTTTCGCTTTTTCAGCGAGTTACTTTTCTTTGCTTGCCCAAAGAATAAGTAACCAAAAGAAATGCACCCCAGCTTCCGCTTATTTCCTGCGTTGCTCGTCAAAATAAGCGGTCACGAAACTCATCCTAGCGACCTGCACAAAACGCAGGCCACCGCGGGATTCGAACAGTCGCTCCCTTCCTTCTTATTTTGCCTGCGCTACTCGGCGCGGCAGATGGGGACCCCGAAGACCATGCGACTGCCATCACTCGATGGATTTAAACAAATGAATCTTGTTTTTAAACCGTCCAAACTGTGGTGCGGCTACTTAAGTAAGATAAATCCCATCCCATCACGCTGAGTAGCGAAGACGAAGTGGGGGGCATTCGGCCATCGGCTGTTCGAGTTCCGCGGTGGCTTGCGTAGTGTGTAAGCCGCTAGGGCGAGTTTCGATGGATGCCCACTTTGCTGAGCAACGCAAGGGAGCCGTAGGCCGTGATGGCTGGGTGCCCTCTTTTTGGTTACTTTTTTGGGGCAAGCAAAAAAAGTAACTTGCCAAGAACGCGAAAAGAAACATCTAACAAAGAGCCGCCCATTATTAAAAGTAAATTGGACTGCATTGAACTTAAGGAATGACGCCGAGGAGGTCAAAAAGCAAAAAATCACTTTAATGAGCATCTCTCATACTCATGTCTTAATCCACGGGTACTTTCGCCCGTGCCACCACATTCCTCAGTACAAAACTGGTATGCACGCCGGTGACGCCTGCAATTTTGGTGATTTTATGCAGTAATAAATGCTGGTAGTCATCCATATCTTTCACCACGACTTTAAGCAAGTAGTCTGATTGCTGGCCAGTAATTAGCAGACATTCCAGCACTTCTGGAATCTGTGTGATGCTGCTTTCAAAATTCGCAAAGCGTTCTGGTGTGTGTTGATCCATGGAGATACCAATCAACGCCATCAGGCTAAGTCCTAGCTTTTTCGCATCAACCAGTGCCTGATAGCCAAGTATCAGGCCTGCTTGTTCTAAGGCTTTGACTCTTCTCAGGCATGGCGCAGGGGAGAGGCCAATACGGTCTGCGAGCTCCTGGTTGCTGATGTGTCCGTCAGTTTGCAGTATGCTCAGTATGGCTTTGTCGAACCGGTCTAATTTCATTTAAATTTCAACTTTAATTTTATATTGAAATAATATTACAAAAATATTTAATAAGTTGAAATAATATTTTTTAAATTGGATTTTTTTAGATAAATTAGCAATTTAATTTTTCGCCAAACCTCTATCATGTATTCTGTCAAAAACAAAACCGATGGAGCACAGCATGCAGACACAATCCGCACAAAAATATCAGGCTTTTCCACCTGTGAATCTCAAAGACCGCCAGTGGCCGAATGCGGTGATTAGCCAGCCACCGATCTGGATGAGTACCGACTTGCGTGATGGCAATCAGTCGCTGTTTGAGCCTATGGATGCGGAAAAGAAGCTGCGTATGTTTCATATGCTGTGCCAGATGGGGTTTAAAGAGATTGAAGTGGCCTTTCCTTCGGCGTCACAAACCGATTTTAATTTTGTGCGTCGTCTGATTGAGGAAAAACGTATTCCTGATGATGTGACCATAGAGGTGCTGACGCAGGCGCGAGAGCACCTGATACGTCGCACCATGGAATCAGTGCGCGGTGCGCGCCGTGTGATTGTGCATATTTATAATGCGATTTCGCCTACCTTTAGAGAGGTGGTATTCAATATGAGCCAGGCCGAGGTGAAGGCGATGGCCGTAGATTCGGTCAAGCTGGTGAAGGCTCTGGCGGCTGATATGCCTGAAACTGAGATCATCATGCAATATAGCCCGGAGACGTTTACCGCCACGGAGCTTGCATTTTCTAAAGAGGTCTGTGATGCGGTCACCGAGGCCTGGGAGGCGACGCCAACACGCAAGGTGATTATTAATTGCCCAGCGACGGTAGAAGTGGCGAGCCCGAACGTGTATGCGGACCAGATTGAATGGATGCACCGCAATCTGGCGCGTCGCGACAGCGTGATTCTGAGTCTGCATCCACATAATGACCGCGGTACGGCGGTGGCGGCGACCGAGCTTGGCATCATGGCCGGTGCGGATCGTGTAGAAGGGTGTCTGTTTGGGCATGGCGAGCGCACTGGTAACGTGGACCTGGTCACCGTGGCGCTTAATATGTACACGCAAGGCGTCCACCCGGGCCTGGATTTTTCGGACATTGATGCGATAGGCCGCACGGTAGAGGAGTGCACGCAGATTGAGATTCATCCGCGTCACCCTTATGCGGGTGACCTGGTGTTTACTGCATTTTCTGGCTCGCATCAGGATGCGATTAAAAAAGGTCTGGCTGCCCAGCAGGCAGATGCACGCTGGAACGTGCCTTATCTGCCGATTGACCCTAAAGACCTGGGCCGCAATTATGACTCAATTATTCGGGTGAATAGCCAGTCCGGCAAGGGCGGCGTGGCTTACCTGATGGAAAGTCATTATGGCGTTGTGATGCCTAGACGCATGCAGGTAGAGTTTTCGGGCGTGGTGCAGCAATATACTGACCAGCATGGCAGCGAAGTTGGCCCGGCGGAGCTGTGGCAACTGTTTAATACGCATTATGTGTCTGCGGTCGAGCCTATGCACTTTCAGGACTACCAGCTTGAGACGCATGCCCAGGGCCAGGCGATTCGGATGCGTGTGGCGATGGATGGCGTGCCAACGATTGCCAGCGGGCAGGGCAATGGTCCGATAGATGCGGCGATTCATGCGCTGCAAAATATGGGCATAGAGGTGCAGGTGCGCAGTTTTGAGGAGCGTTCGCTGGGCGCCAGTGCTTCAGCCGCCGAAGCCACCGCCTGTGCTTTTGTCGAGGTCGTCTGCCAGGGCAAAGTCTGTTATGGGGTGGGGATGGATACCAATATTGTCACCGCGTCTATTAAAGCGATTTTCAGCGGCATGAATCGCTGTGGTATACAGCCTGCGGGGGTGGCTAAAACGGCCTGATGTGATTGACCGTCGCCTGTCGTCTTGTCTTGGCGATAGGCGGTGTATGTTTACCAGTGGCCAGTCGTCACTAGCCTGTAGATGAAATAAGCGCCTAACAGCATCATGGCATAGACCGGAAAATTGCTGGCTGAACGCCGTTGTTGCGAGCTGATATGGGTGATGTAGCGGTGAAAAGCAAACATGGCAAGTAGACCGGCGGCGGTGAGGACCATGTTGAGCGTGGAGGCCATGATCCACTGTACCCAGTCCATCGGCCCCTCGTTGCTGCCAAACACATGCACCGCCATGCCGATAAAGCCGCACACCATGAGGCCCAGTGTCAGTAATGCCTGCACGATTTGCCGCGGGCCATCTGGGCGAATCGTGCGATTTTTGCTGTAACGGTTTGGATCCACTTGCGGACTCCCTTCAAGCAACAGGCGCGTTCGCGCGATGAACTGCTCTCAAGTCTGGCAGGGCTGCACCGACTTTAATTGTGACTGCTTATTGTAGCTGCATTATTCGGTAAATAACTGGCCGGGTCTACTGGTTTGCCTTTTTGGCGAATTTCAAAATGCAATACAGGCGCTTTGTTATTGGCCTGGGCAGGTAAGTTAGCCAGTTTTTCGCCAGAGGCGACAAACGCACCTTCTTTTACCAAAGAATTACCTTGATGGGCATACACTGACAGCAGGTTACTATTGTGTTTGATGATAATCAGTTTGCCATAACCACGCACATCCATGCCGCTGTAAATCACTTTACCAGCGCCTGCGGCATTAATCACCTGGCTCGCATTGCCGGTGATGTTGAGCCCTTTATTGGTTTGCGCATCAAAGCCAGTGCTGACCTTACCCGCTAATGGCCACTGCCATTGAATATCCGCATCGGTAATGGCCTCAAGGTCTGTTGCGGCTGTCGTTTTGCCTGTGTCAGAGGTGGCCTGCGCGCTGGCTGCTGCCGCAGTCGTCGCGGGTTCAGCAGGGCTGTTAATGTCAGGCCGAACAATCGCTGAAGTCACGACTTCTGCATCATCTGGCGCATTGGCGCTGTCATTGGCTTTGCTATTCGCCGTGCTGCTCGTTGCTTTGGCGTTTAGGTTAAGTACCTGCCCGACATGAATCTCATACGGCGCCTGCAACTGGTTAACCTCGGCCAGTTTCATAAACGGGATGCCAAACTTACGGCCTATGCTGTAGAGCGTGTCACCTTTTTGCACCAGATATTGATTCGCACCCAGCATCGCGGGGGCGGCTGTGGCTTTGCTATCGCTGGTAGCTGGGCTGCTGCTGACCGGGGCAGGTGGCATGGGTGAGTTCAAGGCGCAGGCGGCAAGGGTGCAACTGGCGCCCCATGCCGTGAGCAAAGTGCGTAATCTCATGATAAAGCCGTGCCTCCCAACAATGGAACAAATTTGACCGGCTCCAGTGCCGTTTGTTGTACGCCTTGTGCGCTACGCTCGATCAGATGCAAGACTTGTTCTGTGGTTCCAACCGGGATCACCATGCGGCCGCCTACTGCCAGTTGTTCAACCAGCTCTTGCGGCACATGGCTGGCGGCAGCGGTGACCATGATGGCATCAAACGGCCCATAATTTTTCAAACCCAGGCTGCCATCGGCGTGATCTAGTTTGACATTGGTGCATTTTAAGGTGCGCAGATGATTTCTAGCTTTCATCACCAGCGGACGGATGCGCTCCAGTGAGTAAACCTCGGTGCTCACGCGTGACAATACTGCTGTCTGGTAGCCGCAACCGGTGCCTATCTCCAGCACTTTATTGAGCGGTTTGCCATTACGCAAAATTTGCGTCATTTTAGCCACAATATAAGGCTGTGAAATGGTCTGGCCATAGCCAATTGGCAGTGAAACATCTTCATAAGCACGAATAGATAACGCTTCATCGACAAAAATATGGCGCGGAATATCGGCCATGGCGGCAATCACCACTTCATCGGTGATGCCCTGTTCGCGCAGGCGCGTTAGCATGCGCTCACGCGTGCGCGATGATGTCATGCCTATGCCGGTTTTGCTGGAGGTTCTTGGGATCGCCATAAAACTTAATTCTGAGCTTGCAGCCATTGTTGCATGGCCGCGATTTGCGAATGTTTGGTCAGGTCTACCTGGATAGGGGAGATAGAAACATAGCCTTGTGCGACGGCGTAAAAGTCAGTACCATCGCCGCCATCGTTGGGCTGCCCTGCAGCGCCCACCCAGTAAACTGTTTCGCCACGTGGCGTTTGCAGTTTAATCACCGACTCAGCCTTGTGGCGCTTGCCCAGACGTGTGATCTGGCGGCCCTTAATCTCTTGCAATGGCAGATCGGGCACATTGATATTGAGCAGGGTAGGCTCGGTAAATTCGCTGTGGTTGTATTGCTTGACCAGGTCGACCACGATTTTTGCTGCCGTTTCAAAGTGGGCGGGCTGGTGCTGCGACATCGAGACCGCAAATGAAGGAATCCCCAGCAAATAGCCCTCAGTGGCGGCCGCGACCGTGCCTGAGTAAATGGTGTCATCACCCATATTGGCGCCATCATTAATGCCACTAATTACCATGTCTGGCATATCTTGCATCAGGCCGGTGAGGGCAATGTGTACGCAGTCAGTCGGGGTGCCGTTGACATAATAAAAACCATTGGCGGCTTGTTTGACACTCAAGGGGCGGTCTAGCGTCAGTGAGTTACTGGCACCACTGCGGTTACGCTCGGGCGCCACTACCGTAATATCAGCGATGTTGCTTAGGTGGCTGGCAAGTGTGTTCAGGCCGGGAGCCAGATAGCCATCGTCATTGGATAACAGAATTCTCATGCCCGATATTATATAAGGTTTACCGGGCTTGTCAGCGTCCGTGCGCGAAAGAATTTATAGCGAAAATGGCACCTGCATGGACGCTGTTCAAGTGATCTTAAGCAGGCTGGTAACTGCGGCCGGTGTATTTAGAATAGGCAATTACGCTGGCAAAAAACACCAGGCTAAGGATGACTTCTGTCACGGCTAACCAGCGCGCCACGCCTGTTTCTGACCATGCCCGGACCGAGCCTTCGGTGAAGTAGAATAAAATCAGCATACCTGACCACTGATAGGTATAGCGTTTACCACGCAAAATACCAAATACGGGCAGCAATAACGGCAGCGTTTTGAGAAACAACAAGCTGCCACCCGCCCGTAGCGGTGCCCAGAAGATCTCCCAACCCAGGCACAATACAATGAGACCAATCAGGCTGAGGCTGGCCGCACGGCGACTCATGGATAAAATGCGTGGAATCATGATTTACACGCTTGCGATAACGCGACCAAGGCCTTGCGGGCATCCATGGCATTCAAGACTGGCTGTTCAAACTGAAAGCGCAACAAGCCTTGCGTTTCTTCGCCTTGGTGATATTGCACATCAAAACCTTCTGCATCCAGGCCGATCATTTCTGCATGATCAGCGGTCACGCCATGCACATGCTGGCAATATTGCAGCAGGCTGTCTTTATGGTCTTCGTTCATGTGGGCGACAATGCCGCCTTCCTGAGCCGCCAGCATGCTGTCAGCCAGGTCGTTATTGAGCGCATCGCCTTCAAACCAGCCCATGCGGCCAAAGCCTGCAATGTAGCGTACTTGCTCAATCTTGATGCGATAAAAATGAAAGTCATGCATATCAAAGTAGCTGGCTGCCTGTGGCAGATAACGTAAATAACGCGCACGCAAATCTTCGTCCTGTTTGTCGCAATGTATGGCTTCGCCAATCAGCGTCAGGCGTGCATTGGCTTGCAAATCATCGGCCCCAGAGAATACCAATAAAGACACTTTCGGATTTTCCAGAATATTCTTGGTATGTTCGGCAATGGTACTGATCAAAATCACGGGCTCCGCCTGCTGGTTACACACAAACGGCGCCACCGAGCCAAACGGGTAGCCGGGATACTTCATCGAGTGCGTCGATAAGATCGCATGTCGGGTTGAAAATAAAAACTGACGGGCTTCATGGGCTAGAGCAGCAGACATAGATTACTTTTCCTGAAAAACGGTTATTGCAATTTGAGTGCAGTTTCAGCCAGGCGTTTCCCTAGCGCCATGCACAATTTTTTCTCATCTTCTGAAATTGGCTGGTCATCCATCGCGCCACCGATATGACTGGCACCATAAGGCGTGCCACCGGTTTTGGTGCTGCCCAGTTGTGGTTCAGAATAGGGCAGGCCCAGCATCAGCATGCCATGATGCATGAGTGGAATCATCATCGTCATCAAAGTCATTTCATTGCCACCGTGCAGCGAGCCACTCGAGGTGAACACGGCAGCAGGCTTGCCGATGAGCGCGCCGTTCAGCCACAAACCCGCTGTGCCATCCAAAAAGTATTTCATGGGTGCCGCCATATTACCAAAGCGCGTCGGGCTACCCAAAGCCAGCCCCGCGCACTGTTCCAGGTCCTGCAAGGTCGCGTAAGGCGCACCAGAGGCAGGAATATCTGCCTCCGTGGCCTCACAGTTGGCAGACACTTTAGGCACCGTGCGCACGCGCGCAGTCACGCCAGCGACGCTTTCCACGCCGCGCGCAATCAGTTGCGCCATCTCTTTGACGGCGCCGCCTTGGGAATAATAAAGGATCAGGATGTCTGTCATTGTTTTTTGCGTTTATCTTTGACGTGTTGTTTTTTTGTGTCTAGTTCAAACAAACCGATGGTTTGAATGAGCTCGCTAAATTTGGCATAGCCATAGTTTCTAGAGTCAAATGCTGAATAGTTTTTAATGATATGTTTTTTAACTTCACTCAAGTTAGCAAAGCTATCATCTTCAGACAGCGCTTCAATCGCCGAGCGTATCAGTGAGACCAGTTTAGCGTCCATTGCCAGTTGTTGAGAGGTCTTTTTAACCACGGGACTCAGTGCCACCAGCTCGGGTGCCGCGGTTGCATTTTTAGCCAAACTATCTTGCTTATCCGACATCGCTTTATCATGACTGATTAGTGCCGTGGCGTCTTCTGCGTCAGTTTTTTTGTCTTGTGACAGAATCTCAATAAAGACGAACTGGTTGCAGGCTGCGCGCAGTGATTCAGGCGTTTTGGCTTCGCCAAAACCATATACCCGTTTGCCTGACTCGCGGAAACGGATGGCCAGTCTGGTGAAATCACTGTCACTGGAGACAATGCAGACGCCATCGAGGGGTGCAGTGTAAAGTAAATCCATCGCATCAATAATGAGGGCACTGTCGGTCGCATTTTTGCCTTTGGTATTGGCATATTGCTGCATGGGTTGTATGGCGTGTTTGGGCAGCACCTCTTTCCAGCGGCTGAGTTGATGCTGTGTCCAGTCACCATAAATGCGGCGTATGCTGGCATCGCCAAACTTGGAAATTTCTTCAAACAGTGCGTCAATGATGGGAATCACGTTAAACGTGTTATCTGCATCAATCAGCACAGCTAGTCTTGGGTTGGTGTTGTCGGTGCTCATCTGTTTAAAGGCTCAATTAGTCAAAGCTAAATCCATAAAACACGTCCAGCGCGTTGTCTGAGCCGGTGCGGGTTTCGATGGAAATGCGTTTGGTCAGTTGGTAGGTGAGTTTACCAACATTTAACAGGCCGACAATGCTTTTTTCATAGCCAACCACCAGGTTGCGGTTGATGCGTTTGCCGACGCTGACGGCATAATTGGTGGGCCCGCTGCCGCGGACATCGATGCTGTCGAGGCCGACGGCTTGTGCAATTTTGGTTTGCAAAGAGACAGAGTCGCCTTGCGATAACAGCGCGCCAGCGGCGACTGATAATAAAGCCATATCACTGCTGCCGACTTGCGACATGGGTTGCCCCAGCACCAACAGCGAGACTTTGTTTTCATTGCTGGTGTCAGGCGTGGCGACCAGTTTTAATTGCGGGGTTTGCAGGCTGCCATTGATTTGGATGCCCACCTTGGTGCTTTCCACTTGTCTGGTGGCTAACACATCGAGGCCAATATTAGGCAGTTTGCCGCTGAATATCAGGCGACCGGTCTCGATATTGAGAGATTGGCCGTAGGCGATATACGTGCCGGTGATTTCCAGTGTGCCTGCGGCGGTCAGCTCGTCCAGCCCGCCATTGAGCTGCATATTGCCACTCAGTGCGCCGTTTAAGCCTTGGCCTCGCAACATGAATTGTTCGGATTCCTTGAATGGTAATATCAGCGGCTTGTCGCCAAAGTCGAGCGCAAAGTTGTTAAACACCAGTTTTGATGTCGGTTCAGCCTGGGTGGCTTGTGGGGATTCAATCACGACATCATCGTCCAGTTTGGGCTTATCTGCTTTCGGCAGCTCAAACAGGCCTTTATGTATCTTGAGTTTGCCGCTCAGCGTAGTTTGCTCGCTGGTCATACTGATGTTGGTATTGCCGCTCAGTTGTACCCAACGATCTACTCTGGATAAGGCCTGCAGTTTGGTGAGTTGCATGGCGGCATCCAGCTGCCAGCGATCTGCTTTAAAGACCAGTTGGCCGTTGCCATTGAGTTCGCCCGTTTTTCCCGCAAAGTGTAGTTGGTCAATATTCACTTGGTCGCCTGCCAAGGTGGCATGCAGATTGCCTTGTTCCAGCCACAAGCCTTGCGAGGGGACTTGTAAGGCGAGTGATTGGCCTTGCAGGCTGCCTTGTAATTGTGGCTGAGCGATGATGCCGCTGGCCTGCGCGTCTATGCTGAGTTGGCCCGCTGGCTGCATGTCTGGCATGAGTTTGGCTAGCCAGCCGAGTTGCGCAATGTTGGCTTTGAGTTGTGCTGAGATGGGAGCAGAGCGTTGAATGACGATGCCATTTGCTGTCGGTGTGACGACGGTATTACCACTGAATTGCAGGTCTATCGTGCTGTCTGCACGTATGCTGCTTTGCACACTGATGCGATTATTCTGCGCCTGCATCTCTGCGAAGAGTGTATTGATGCCCAGGCCCTGCCAGCGCGCCTCGCTGGTGTCATAGGTTTGCCAGTCGCCGGAGGCGCGCTCAAGGTGCAGTGTGCCGTTCAGCTGTTCATCTAAGGCTAGCTTCCATTGTGCCGAAACACGCAAATGGTCAGCGGGCAGGGCTTCTGAATGCTCGGGCACCAGCCATGTCATCAGCGCTTGCAACGGAAATGCCTTGAGTGCCCCTTGCGTGCTGAACTGTACTTTTTCGGCAGGTTGTTGTGTGATCGCGTTGGCGGTTCGTGCCGGGCGGTAGCGCAACTGATCGAGTTGCAACTGGCCTGAGAGGGCATTGACGACCAGGTTTTGCAGCTGAAAGCCTTGTTCGTTTTGCCATTGCAGGTTTGCCGGTTGTGCCAGTTGAAAGAACTTGCCCTTAGCATCTTGCAATTGCGTGAGCTGTGCCTGCCAGGTATCTGCCTGCCAACTGCCATCGAGCGCCAATAGCAGGTTGCGTTGCAACAAGGGGTCACTATCATTGATTGTTAACGCTAAGTGGTGTTTTGCCAGCGTGCCTGTCAGGTTGAATTCGGCATCAATCGGCGGGCTATCGATGCCACGCGCATTCTGCTGTGACAAACCGCGCAACTTGACCTGGTTTTTGAGAGAGCCCTGTGACTGGTTAGTGGCCTGACCCTCTGCCTCAAAGCCTGCTAACGTTAAGCCTTGCGGTAACTGCAATTGCTGGCCCGAGAGTTGATAGGTGGTTGCAAAGCCACTGGTCGACTGTTGCACCGTGCCAGTGCCTTTTACTTGGCCCGCAAAGCCTGGCATTAGTTGCGCCAGGTTGGCGAGCTCGGCTTGCCATGACAACGTGGTGATCTCCGCAGTAGACGGGTTTTTACCTGCTTGTATGGTCAGTTTGTTTTTATCCAGTTGTGCCAGTAGCTCCATTTGGGTCAGTTGTGCGCCTTGCAGGGTGGCGTTGCCGCGCACAATCAGTGGCTGGCCCTGCAAGCGGCTATCGCCTGCATCAATGGTGGCTAATAATTGGCCTTGCTCGGTCAGGCTGCCATCGGCGACGATTTTTAAATCCATGTGACCTGCCAGTTGCGGATGGATATGCTTGGCTTGTAATTGGCGCAGATGCACCAGCAAGTGGCTCTGGCGTGTGTCATCGAGACCAATGCTGGCGTTGATTTGCAGCATATCCTCGGCCTCAGTTTGCGCAGGAACGATGGCAAATGGCCTGGCTTGCGGTTGATAGTGATGGTTGGCGGCGATCTCCAGCCGGGTTAAATCGCCACGCAGTTCAGTGCGCAGGTGATAAGGTAACTCTGTATGCGCTTGTTGTACGTCTAGCCAGCCATTCAGCGCAAAGGGGGCAGCATTTTGCATCTGAAACTGTGTGCTGACTTTACCCCATGGGCTCAGCGCTTGCGCGATGCGGAATTGCAAGGCCTGGTTATCGGCATCGAGGTCGAACTGAATCTGTGTAATCTCTGTGGTGCTAGTGCCTTGGATAATGGTGAGTCGGTCAATCTGGCCGGAGAGCAAGTGAAACGGCAGCGGAATGTTGATATGCGCTGGTAGCGGTGTTTTTGCCGCTGGAGGCGTTGGCGTGACCTCGGTCGTGGGTTTAAAACGCAAGGTGATTTGTTTGGCACGAAACTGCGAGACGGTGAGCTCGCCTTTGGGCGTGACCGCCAGGCGCATATTGGAATCTATGCCTTCTACTTTAAGTGTTGCGTTACCCAGGTCGGTTTCAAACTCTTTCAAGCTGGTCATCATCAGCACATTGGCCGCCCATACCATTTGTGGCGTGATGATGAGCGATAAACATAGCAGACCAATGAGTGTGAGCTTGAGCAAACGCTTGAATGTGTGTAAGAGTGACATCAGAAATTCACGCCCAGGTTAAAGTGCAAACGGTATTCTTTGGTTTGTTCGCCATAGGCAACATCGACGCCGACCGGGCCAATCGGGCTGCGCCAGCGTACACCCAAGCCGTAGCCAAAGGCCGGGTCATAGTCTTTCCAGCTATTGGCCGCATGACCAAAATCGACAAACATAGCGGCGCCCCACGAGGAGGTCAGCCATTGCACGATTTCGCTGCTGCCAGTGAGTAAGACGCGGCCACCGACAATGGCGTCTGCCTCTTGTACGCCTAGGGACTGAAAGGCGTAACCGCGCACCGATTGGTCGCCACCGGCCCGGAATAAATAGGTCGCAGGCACACTGCGTGCGCCAGTCACCGTGCCAACCTCAATCCGGCCCAGCCATTGCGTGGATTGTGTGATTGGATAAAAGCCCTGCAACCTGGCTTGCGATTGCAGAAAGCGGCCGTCTGACAGCTTGTCCAGTGGCGCCAATTGAAACTGGGTGTTTAAAATCCAGCCTTTAGTCGGCGCCAGCGGGTGATCCAGTTTGCGCATATTGAGGCCATAGGCCAGCGTGGCGGCTTTGTTAAATTGTGATGATTCACCATCCACAGTTAAAAATTCATACAGTAAATTAGCACCGACATATTGCTCGAAAATGCCGGGCTGGCCCCAATAGCGGCGTACCCCATTTTGTACCGCAGTAGTAATCTGGCCCTCAAGGTCTGTGCGGGTGACGCTGTTTTGTATGCTGTCGCGGTAGCCTCTCTCGTCCATGAGAAAGGTGATGTTAGAGGTGACGGCTTGCAGCTTCTGTTCTAGCCGCAAGCTGCTGTCCCATAACAGGCCACGGTCAAACAGGTTGCGGTCGGTGTAGTTAAACACGACGCGGGCGCCGGTGTTAGTGCTGGCGCCGACGCCGACACGCACGGTATTTTGCTCCATTTCGTGCACAGTGACGTCTATGTCAGCACTGTGATCGGCATTGAGCGTCTCGGTCTTGGCGACGACATCCACCGAGCGGAATTTGCCGGTGGCCATAAAGCTGTTTTGCAAGGTGAGTAAATCTGCCTGACGGTAGGGCGCGCCCGCTTTCAGGGTATTGAGAGGGCGGATCAGCGACTCTTGATAGTGCTGTAGCCCATGGATGCGGACTTCGCCTATGCGCACCGCGGGCCCGGAATCCATGGCGAGGGTAATCAACACCTCTTGGGTTTGCGGATTCACCATGGCCTGTGAAGTGGTGATCTTGGCATTGGGAAACTCTGCACGCAGCAAAGTAGCGAGTAGTTCGCGTTTGGCGGTAGTCCAGGCTTGTTGGGTAAACGTGCTGTTCACTGGCAGCGGCCAGCTTTTTTGCGCAGCTTCTAAGGTTGTCAGGTGGCTGGGCTGTTGAATTTCGCCCGTAATAGCGACATTGACCTGACTGACTTTGGCTTGCGGCGGCAGTGTGATCTGAAACTCAGCGACATTGGCCGCTGGCTGGACGCTGCGCGTTTTTGTTTTGAAATAGCCTTCGGTCGCCAGCAGGTCGGCAATTTCTTGCGGTGTTTTTTGTATGAGTCTGCGCCATTCACTATCGTTCATGCGCGGGTTTTGCATGGCTTCGTGGATGCTCAGGTGCCTTTGCAGCAGTTCACGTAATGCTGAGGTGTCTTCTGGGGGCGTATCGTTGGCGAGCGAAAAGCGGGTTTGGTAGGTGCTGCCTGGCTTGACCTCAAACCAGGTGCTGTCTTGCGCCTGGCTTGGGCTCATCGCCAATAACCATAGGGTAGCAAGCAGCGTGAACTGCTTGCACGTGGACGTTGCCCAGAACAGGCAGCAAAAGCGCATCTTGGCTGCCTGTTCATAAGCGGGATGTTTTACATGATGAGCAAGAAAATCCCGGATCAAATCTAAAGACTGTTTAAATGTGTTTCACCAGTTGACTGGCCTTGCCGGTATAAGTGGCAGGCGTAAGTGCCAACAATGTTTGCTTAGCTTCGGCCGGAATTTGCAAAGTTTCAATAAAGGCATGCAGCGATTGCTTGTTGATGCCGCCTTTGCCACGTGTCAGTTCTTTTAACTGCTCGTAAGGGTTTTCTATGCCATAACGGCGCATCACGGTCTGGATCGGTTCTGCCAATACTTCCCAGCTGTTGTCCAGGTCTTCCAGCAAGCGTTGCGGATTGATTTCCAGCTTGTTCAGACCGCGCAGGCAGGAGTCGTAACCCAGTAAAGTATAGCCAAACGCCACACCCATATTACGTAATACCGTCGAATCAGTCAGGTCGCGCTGCCAGCGGGAGATCGGCAATTTTTCGGCCAGGTGGCGTAATACAGCGTTAGCCAGACCCAGGTTGCCCTCAGAGTTTTCAAAGTCAATCGGGTTGACCTTGTGCGGCATGGTCGACGAGCCGATTTCACCGGCTTTGACTTTTTGCTTGAAGTAACCGACTGAGATATAACCCCAGATGTCGCGGTTAAGGTCGATTAAAATGGTGTTGATGCGTGACAGGGTGTCATACATTTCTGCCATGTAGTCATGTGGCTCAATCTGAATCGTCATCGGGTTGTAAGTTAAACCGAGTGACTCAACAAAGCGTTTGGCAAACCCTTCCCAGTCAAATGTCGGGTAGGCAGACAAGTGCGCGTTAAAGTTACCGACGGCGCCATTGATTTTGCCCAGGACTTCATTGGCTTGCAATTGTTTGAATTGGCGTTGCAAACGATAGACCACGTTGGCCAGCTCTTTGCCCATGGTTGAGGGGCTCGCAGTTTGGCCGTGTGTGCGTGACAGCATGGGCTGATCAGCCAGTGCATGTGCGAGCTCAGTCAGGCGAGCCATCACGGCTTGCAGGTTGGGTTGCATCACCACATCACGCGCAGATTTCAGCATTAAGGCATGCGACAGGTTGTTAATGTCTTCTGAGGTACAGGCAAAGTGAATAAACTCACTGGCTTTTTTAATCTCAGGATTACCGTCAAACTTTTCTTTCAGCCAGTATTCAAGCGCTTTCACATCGTGATTGGTACGTGCTTCAATCGCTTTGACCTGGGTGGCATCTTCTTCGCTAAAAGCCTTAATGGCGGCATCTAGTTCGGCGATGGTTTCTGGGCTAAATGGCGCAATTTCTGCCAGTTCTGGCGCAGCACTTAGTGCTTTTAACCATTCGACCTCTACCAGTGCGCGGTATTTGATCAGCGCATATTCACTAAAAAAAGGCCGTAAAGGATCAAGTTTGGATTGATAGCGACCATCCAGTGGTGACAGCGCATTGAGCGTGGTGAGAGACGTCATGGTTAAAAAACTTATCGATTCAAAAACCGATATTTTACCCAATCCAGCCACACTTGTCTTTGTTGAATGTGCTTTGCTTGCCTTAACAAGCCCGCGCAGGCAGTTTGGAAGTTGTCGATTAAAACCACTTTGTTTGGTAAATTGTGCTTGATGGCGCCATGACATAATCGCTCACTGGGAATGAATTTCACATGAGACGCGACAGACACTCAGCTTTGGTTAAACTGGTGACAGGCCTATGCCTGGCGCTGTGCCTGCTATGGTCGCCGATACAAGCCGATGACTACGTACTGGCGATGCTGGAAAAGATTCGGCAGCGTTATGGCGAAGAGGCTTACCAGAATGTGATGCGCATGAACGAGCTGTTTGGCCAGGTCGCCAGTGCCAGCGAAATGACCAAGGTGCATATGGTGAATGATTTTACGAATCAGCACGTGTTGTTTGTGGATGATATTACCTTGTGGGGCATGGAAGATTACTGGGCCAGCCCGCTAGAGACGTTTGGCAAAGGCGCGGGCGACTGTGAAGACTTTAGTATCGCCAAATATACCCTGCTAAAACGACTGGGGGTGTCACAAGACAAATTACGCCTGACCTATGTGCGGGCGCGCATGCCTAGCGGTGCGATTCGCCCGCATATGGTGTTGACCTACTATGCCACGCCCAATAGCGACCCGCTGGTTCTTGATAATCTTAACTTTGAATTATTGCCCGCCTCAAAGCGCGGTGATTTGTCGCCTGTGTTCAGTTTTAATGATAAGGGCTTATTCGTGGCGAATAACCCGAATATGCGCGCGGGCTCACCTTCTAATATCTCTAAATGGCGAGATGTGCTGACGCGTATGCGACAGGATGGACTGGAATGATTAAAAACCTGTTAGAAATGTGGTTATTATGGAGGCGGAATGCTAGGCTAGTGCGCAAAGCCTGCACGCTCGGCGGGTTATGGCCGAATCCACCCCAGGAAAGTAAGAGGGCTTTCAAATGTCTTTGGTAAAACAGATACGAATTGCAATTTCTGTCATTATTTTGATGGTGGCGGCGGGATGCTTGTTCCTGAGCGTTTATGACGACCATCGTTATATGGCGGAACAGCTGCAGAAGAAAAATAACGACAACGCCAATGGGCTGGCGATTACGCTGTCCAACATCCAGAAAGATAACGTCACGGTAGAGCTGATTGTCAGCGCCCAGTTTGATATGGGACATTACCGCCGCATTGCTATTCTCTCGCCCGATAACAAGGTGATGATAGAGCGGATAAACCGTAATCCGCACGCGGTGGCGCCCGCCTGGTTTCAGTCTGTGTTCTCGGTCAATATTCAGCCCGGTATCGCCAGTATCCAGTCTGGCTGGCAGCAATATGGCACGCTGGTACTTGAAAGCGAACCGTCGTTGGCTTATGACCAATTATGGGAAACCTCACGCCATGCCGTGCTGTGGACATTGATTGTGGCTTTTTTAAGCTATGTGGTATCTGGCTTCTGGCTCAAGCGGATTCTGAAACCGCTGGACGACGTGATTGCACAAGCCGAGGCCTTGGGCGAGCGCAAATACATCACCATTGCAGAGCCGGCGACAGAAGAGTTCCAGAAGCTGGTGCGCACCATGAATACGCTGTCTGACCGTGTGAAGTCTATGGTGACGGCAGAATCTGAGCGCCTGAACACCTTTAACCAGCAGATTAACTACGATGAAGTGACCGGTTTAATGAATCAGTCGCATTTTACCAATACGGCTTCGGTGGCTCTCAAGCACGACGGATTTGTAGAGGGCGTATTGATTCTGGTGCAATTACGTAATCTGCCTGATATTGACAAGCAACTCGGCTACAGCATCACCAACCAATTGATTAAAAAGGTGGGCGATGCTGTGCAGCAGCAAATGTCACATTACCAGGAGGTGGTATGTGGCCGCTTGGCCGGTGGCGTGTTTGGTATTTTCAGTCGTCAGCCGCTGGATGATTTTGCTGTCACTAACGAGCTGAAGCTGGTGCTGGAAAAATTAAATGCTGCGCAGCAATTGTTGCAGTTCCAGTTTGTGGTCGCACATACCAAAACTAAAAAGGGTGATGACTTTGTCGATATTCACCGTGTGATGCAGTTTATTCTCGATCTAGCCGAAGACCAGGCCGTGACGCCGATGCGCGTGATGAATGCGAATAGTATCGTCACTTCGAGAAAAAATTACCTGAATCAATGGAAACAGCAGTTCTTGCAGGCGATTGAGCAAAAGCAGATCAAACTCGCTTGTTATCCAGTCATGCAGCGTGACCAGCAGCTGTATCACTACGAGTGTCCATTGCGTTTGCACATTGATGAAGGTGATCAATGGCTGGCGGCGGGTGCTTTTATTGATTGGGCCAGTCAGCTTAATATGATTGAAACGCTGGATGGGCTGGCGCTGGAATACGCTGTGGAGATGCTGGCGAAAAATAATGCCAGCCTCAGTGTGAATGTATCAGCCGCCGCCATGCGTAGTGATGAATATAAAGATAAATTGCAAGCTTTGATGCTGACGATAGCCAAGCCTGCACGATTGAGTTTTGAGGTCGCGGAAGAAGCAGCATTTAGCGATTTTGTGAAATTTAAAGAGTTTGTGTACCTGGTGAAATCTTTGGGTTGCATGGTGGGCATGGAGCATGTCTCCACGCGTTTGGCGCAATTGGGCGATTTACATGAGCTGGGTATGGACTACATCAAGTTTGATGCCTCGTTGATTCGTGATATTCACTTGCGCCCTCAGCAACAGTCACTGATGCGCGGCTTGTGCATGATGGTGCGCACCATGGGCATTGTGCCGATTGCAGAAGGTGTGCAAGACCAACAAGAGCTGGATAGTTTGAATGCGCTGGGGATTGAAGCAGTCACCGGCCCCTTTGTGCAGGAAAACTTGCAGTTTGGGGCGCTATAAAAAGTGTCACTCAAAGTGTCAATTTTTGTAATTTCGGGGTGTTATGCCATATACTCATCGTTTTGACATGGCTTAACACCCCATACAATCAACAGTCGGTAAATCAGTCACTGGTTTAATTCGGATAAGGATAATAATAAGTCATCTGCCATGGAAACGACGCCATACTTTAATACAACCGAAAAAGACGCTCTGCTGGAGTGTCTCCTTTATATTTGCCGCCATAATCGACTGGCGACGACGCGTGATGCTTTAACTTCCGGTTTACCGCTAGAAGACGGCAAACTCAATCCGGAGTTGTTCAAACGCTCCGCTGAGCGTTTGCGGCTAGAGGTGACGGTGAAGCAGGGCGGCATGACATCCCTGTTGCAGCCGCAGACTGACGTCACCTTGCTATTGAATAATCATCGCGCCTGCCAACTGATCAAAATAGATGAAAGTCAGCATTTTGCTCAAGTGGTATTCCCAGATTTATCGCCAGATGCTTTGACCATGAGCCTGGCTGATCTGGCTGCTGAATATAGTGGTTATGCTTTAATCACCAAGCAAAACTTTCTGTTTGATGCACGCACGCCAGAAGTAGGCCGGGTGCAAGTTCGGCACTGGTTTTGGGGCACGCTGGCTGAAAATAAGGGCATTTACCGTGACGTGATGGTCGCGGCCTTGCTGATTAATATTTTTGCCTTGGCCATGCCGCTGTTTACCATGAATGTGTACGACCGCGTGGTGCCTAACAAGGCAGTTGAAACCTTGTGGGTGCTAGGCATAGGCGTGGCCTTGATTGTCTTGGGTGACTTATTGTTACGCTCCATGCGTGCCTATTTTCTTGATTGGGCCAGCGCGCGCATCGACGTCAAGCTCAGCGCGCAAATCATGGAAAAAGTGTTGGGTACACGTTATGAGGCAAAGCCAACTTCGGTGGGTTCTTTTGCGTCTAATTTACGCTCGTTTGAAAGCGTGCGTGACTTTATTACTTCGGCCACCGTGGTGACGCTGATCGACCTGCCATTCGGCATTATTTTCCTGATCGTGATTGCCTGGATTAACCCGTATATGGTGTTGCCCGCGTTGATTGGCGGCGCGGTCGTGCTGATTTACTCGCTGAGCGTGCAGACCAAAATGCACGACCTGTCAGAAACCATGTATCGCGCCAGCGCGCAGCGCAATGCGACGCTGATTGAAAGCCTGGTTGGCCTGGAAACGGTGAAATCGATGGGCGTGGAAGGCCAGATGCAGGGCAAGTGGGAAAAAAGCGCGCTGTTTTTGTCTGAAGTTGGCAGCAAACTCAAGCTGCTGTCCTCTTCTATCACCAACGGGACTTATGCCTTGCAACAGATCATCAGCGTGGCGATTGTGATTTTAGGCGTGTATTTGATCTCAAATGGCGATTTGACCATGGGTGGCTTGATTGCCTGCTCGCAATTGACTAGCCGTGGCTTGGCGCCTATTTCGCAAATTGCTGGCCTGTTTACGCAATATCACACCGCAGCGACTTCTCTGAAATCGTTAGATGAAGTGATGGGTAAACCGGTTGAGCGTAATAAAGGCGTTAATTTCTTGTCTCGCCCGGCGTTCAAGGGGGAGATTGAGTTTAAAAACGTATCATTTAAATACCCTGGCTCTGATGAGCTGGCCTTAAATCGGGTTTCTTTCAGGATTCGTCCTGGTGAGCACGTTGGCCTGATCGGCCGCATGGGTTCAGGCAAAACGACGATTAATAAGCTGATTCTTGGCCTGTATCAGCCCACCGAAGGCGCCATTCTGATTGATGGCATTGATGCACGACAAATTGACCCGGCGGAGTTACGCCGCAGCATTGGTTATGTGCAGCAAGACAACCATCTTTTTTATGGCTCATTGCGTGAAAATATTACTTTGCGTCATCCGCATGCAGACGATCAGTCTGTGTTGCAGGCAGCACAAGTGGGCGGCATTGCCGACTTTGTGAATGCACATCCAAAAGGCTTTGACCTCGAGGTGGGCGAGCGCGGGGATACCTTGTCCGGCGGCCAGCGTCAAGGCGTGGGTATTGCACGGGCGTTTGTGACGCAACCGCAAATTGTATTACTTGATGAACCAACCAGCGCTATGGATCACTCAGGTGAGGAAACCGTTAAACGCAACATTGCCGAAGCCACGGCAGATAAAACCATGATTGTGATCAGTCACCGTAACGCGATGCTGGAACTGGCAGAGCGCCTGATTGTGATTGATTCGGGTCAAGTGGTTGCGGATGGTAATAAAGAAGACGTCACTGCTGCGCTGCGTGCCGGCAAAGTAGGTAAGGCGAGATAAACATGGCAAAAAAAATATTCGATCAATTAGGTGAAGTCACCAAGCCTGACAGTATCTGGGTACGTCTCGGCAAGCCGGTGCATGCCTTGGTAGACAAAATCATCAAAACTGAAACCGCTGAATCACGCAGTTGGTCTGAGCAAGCGCATGATGTAATGATAGAAGACACCATGTTGCATGCCAAACTGATTATGTACGGTATTCTGGCTATTTTGTTGGTGTTGCTGATTTGGGCCAGTGTCGCCAAGGTGGATGAAGTCACGCGCGCGGAGGGCCGCGTGATTCCATCCCGACAGATTCAGGTCGTGCAGTCGCTGGATGGCGGTATTGTGGTGGATATCTTGGTGCAGCTGGGCGATACCGTTAAGCGCGGTCAACCATTGATTAAAATTGATGAAACGCGGGCGATTTCATCTTTAAAAGAGAATGAAAGCCAATATTTGTCTCTTAAAGCAAAAGAGGCACGCCTGAAAGCGTTGGCCAATGGCGGCAGTTTTAATCCGCCGAGTGAAGTTCAGCAAAAAACGCCTGATACTTATCTGCAAGAGTTGCAGTTGTTTAATGCCGCCAGAGATGAGCTGAATTCGCAGATCAATATCGCCAGAGACCAATTGTCACAGCGCGAGCGTGAGTTGTCTGAAGTGCAATTTAAGAAAGAAGTGGCGATTAAGACCTATGATTCGACCAGTAAAGAGCTTGCAGCTAATCGTCCTTTGCTCAATAGTGGAGCGGTGTCTGAGATTGAGATTTTAAGGCTGGAGCGCGATGCTAATCGAGCCAAAGGTGATATCGACCAGGCATCTGCGCAAATGGGGCGATTAACGGCGGCGATTTCTGAAGCTAGGCGCAAAGTGTCAGAAGCGCAGCAATCGTTTCTGAGTAAGATTCGGACTGATCTGAACGAAACAACGGCTAAAATCAATAGCCTGACACAGTCCAGCCTGGCGCTCTCTGATAAAGTAAAGCAATCCACATTGACCTCACCGGTGAACGGTAAGGTGAGCAAGCTGTATTTCAATACCGTTGGCGGGGTGATCCAGCCAGGCAAAGAAGTCATGGAAGTGGTGCCTTCTGATGATGCGCTGGTGATTGAAGCAAAAGTGCAAACCAAAGATATTGCTTTTATTCGGCCTAAACAGCCAGCTGTGATTAAGTTAACGGCTTATGATTACACCATTTATGGCAGTTTGGATGGTTCTGTAGAGGATATTGCAGCAGATTCGACCATAGACGATAAAGGTAATGCGTATTATGTCGTTAAGGTAAGAACAGACAAAAATAATCTGGGCGATCACTTGCCGATTATTCCGGGCATGGTTGCACAAGTCGATATTTTGACCGGCAAGAAGACAGTGCTGTCTTACTTATTAAAACCAGTGTTAAAAGCTAAATCTTACGCATTAACAGAACGCTAAATACTATGAATCATATATTTATCACGACATTAAAACAGTCCGTAGAGTCCTGGCTAAAGGCTTTCCCACAATTAACAACGATTGCTGACGTGGTCTCTGCAGATGTGGCTGGCGCCTCTATTATTTGGGTGCACGCGCAAATGGAGCAAGGTTATCAGTGGCGCAAGCATGTGCAGCAGATATTAACGCTGCTGCCTTCAGCCAAAGTGGTTGTGTTGTCGAATAACCCTGAACAGGCTGAAGCCATGCAGGCGCTAGAGTTAGGCGCGGTAGGCTACCTGCACGCTTATGCGCATCAGCAGGTGCTGCAAGAGGTTTACAGTGTGGTTTCGCATGGCGGGGTCTGGTTAGGGCGCGATGTGCTCAAACATTTGATCACGCTAACGACCCAGGGGCATTCGCAGCCAGATGCCACAGAAGAGATTTTAGAAGGATTGACCAAGCGTGAACGTGAGGTCGCGCTAGAAGCGGCCAAAGGCAACAGTAATAAAGAAATCGCGCGCGCACTTTCTATTTCTGAACGTACCGTTAAAGCACATTTGACTTCAGTCTTTGATACTCTAAAGGTGAGGGATCGTTTGCATTTGGCATTGGTGTTGCAGGGCAAATCAAGCCAGGGACACTTTTCTGAAGAAAATTTAAAAAAAGTTTCTTTGAATAAATTACGTTTAAACTCATGATTGATTAATATTATTAATTTATGTTTATTTTTGTAAATTAATGAATTTAATCAGATTTTTTCAAAAAAAGTGCTGTCAGATGTAAAAGTATATGACATTTTCCACTAAAAGCCTATCTAAGTGAGCACTTAGATAGGCCGTATACCCTTGTGCCGACACAATTCCATGGTTATACTGATTCTGGATGAATCTTTATAACTTGTTAAGAGTCTGCACATGAAACTAAAAAAAATCGCCTCGGCACTATTAATGGGTGTGTTTTCCTTCTCGGCTATCAGCTGGGCTGCCAGTCCTGAGACCCTGGAGAAAATCATTGAAAAAGCCGTGTCTGAGAACCCTGAGGTTCAGGCAAGCTTCCACGCTTTTAAAGCGGCGGAGTTTGATGAGTCTGCTGCCAAGGGTAGATACCTGCCAAATCTGACGGTTGATCAAACATTCAGAAATCAGGAACGTCTGACACCAAACGTTAATAATACTTACACGCCCAACCAGCAATCAACCTTGACCTTGCGCCAAATGATTTTTGACGGCCTGGCAACACCTTCTGAAGTCGGCCGCTTGGATCATGTGGCGAAATCTCGTTTTTATGAGTTGCAAGGACAAATGCAAGGGGTTGCACTCGATACCGCGACCGCATATTTTGATTTGTTGCGTTATCGCCGTCTGGTCTCTTATGCACAAGATAACTTTGTTGTGCACAAACAGATTTTCGACAAAATCAAATCTCGCGTCGACGCTGGCGTAGGTAAGAAAGTTGACCTTGAGCAAGCCACAGGCCGTTTGGCATTGGCTGAAGCAAACCTGTTGACTGAAACCACTAACTTGTATGATGTATCTGCGCGCTTTCAACGCTTGGTGGGCGAATTGCCGCCGGATAGCGTAAGTGAAGTGATGCTGACAGGTGACGGCTTGGCTGGTAGTGCAGACCAAGTGCTGGACGCGGCTTATAAACAAAACCCGAACATATTGGCAGCCATTGAGAATATTATCGCTGTCGAAAAATCAGTCTCTGGCAAAAAAGCGCCTTTTATGCCGCGCCTGGATTTGCAAGGTCGCAAAATTATTGATGTTAATGATGCAAGCAAAAACAGCACATTGGCTGCAGATACTTTAGAAGTGACTGCAAGCTGGAACATCTTTAATGGTTTTACTGACAAATCCAACCTGGATTCTGCCGTCGAAACCTTAAATCGTTCACATGATTTGCGCGACAAAGCGTGTATCGATACCCGTCAGTTGGTGGCCATTGCCTATAACAATATTAAGCAGTTGACTGAGCAAGTTGCTTACCGTAAGCAGCATCAAGACTCTATCGAAAACGCGCGTTTAGCCTATCGTAAGCAATACGATATTGGTCAGCGTACATTGCTTGACTTACTGGATACCGAAAACGAATACTTCCAGTCTCGCCGTAACTTCACCAATGCTGAAATGGACCTGAGTACTTCTTACGCAAGAACTTACGCTGGTCAAGGTTTGTTGTTAAGTAAATTAGGTGTGACTCGTGCCGATGTTGGCGAGTACCCGCGCGAAGAGTATATGGATCGCGAAAATGTGTGTAAGGCTGTTGTGCCTACACAGATTGTGCCAGACAAAGCAGCATTGTTAGCGAATGCCAAGCCTTGGGAAGGTGAAGCCTTTAAACCAAAAGCGCAAGAAAAAGCGACCATGAAATTCACGCCGCGCATCTTGTTCCAGGCAAATAGCGCAATTATCTTGCCAGAGTCTTACGCTGACTTGGATATTGTGTATGACGTTGTGAAAGAATGGGGTAACGACAAAGTTGAAATCGCCGGTCACACAGACAAGCGTAGTACCTCAAAAGAGAAGTACAACCTGCTCTTGTCTGAAAAGCGTGCCAAGGCTGTGGCTGATTACCTGGTTAAAAAGGGGATGGACGCTCAGCGTTTAGTAGTAAAAGGCTATGGTTTCTCACAACCGATTGCTGAAAATGATCCTGTGAACGGTAATGATGCCAACCGTCGTGTTGAAGTCATTCGATTCCAGTCTGTCGCGCAATAGTTGCAAAGTTTGTTCCGGCTTGCTTAGTCGGCAAACAAAAAAGCGGTGCTTAGGCGCCGCTTTTTTTATATCTGCTATCCCAATCGAATGATGAGATTACATCCGGCAGGTTAGTCATAGTACCTTAGTACAATAGATTTTCATTTTGCATTCGCGTTTAATACGACACTATCAGAATTGTCTCAATCATAAGTGAGGGTAAAAATGGCTACAGTAATTGGAACTGTTACAAACATTCAAGGTATGGCTATCGTAGTGGATGCCAGCGGTAATCGTCATATGTTGAAAGTTGGTGAGGTGCTTCATGCAGGCGATAAAGTGATCACTGCCACCGGTGCTGCAGTTTCAGTAAAGCTGGCCAATGGCGAAACAGTCAATTTTGCTGAAGCACAAACAGTCAAGATTACTGACAATCTGGCCCAGGTTGATGTCTCAGATGTGTCTGAAAATGCTGTCAACCAAACCGTTTTTGATGCGGTGCTGACCGCGTTGAATGAAGGCCGCGACATTACTGAAGTATTGGATAGCCCAGCTGCAGGTGAGGCAGGTAGTGATGGTAATGCCAGCTTTGTTAACCTTGATCGTATTCAGACTGACAATGCTGGTGGTGCCAACTATGATGGTGGTACGGGTGCGGGTGGTGCAGCGACAGGTGGCAGCATCGCGCCTAACTATGTTTATCTAACTCCAGCAAGTGGTGCGCCTGGTGTAGAGTTGATCGATGATATTGGTAATGACGGTTATTTAAATGCCACTGAATTAAAAGGCTTGTCTACAACAGATGCAAAAGTCACTTTGCCTGCAGGTTTGGAGCCCGGTGATGTCGTTAATCTTGTTCATAATAGCGGCACGATCAATGTGGTTTTGACAGCGGCAGACATTGCTACAGGTTCTGTTGTAATTGCTGTGCCTGTTCCTCCCACTGGAGATACTCTGATTGTTACGGCAAGCATTACAAATCAGTCTGGTCAGACTTCAGCTTCTAGTTCAGACTCTGCGATTATTGACACCAACGTTCCAAATGGTGGCAACGCCCCAACTGTAGAAATCACTGAAGATGCTAATAATGACGGCTTTATTAACCGTGCAGAATTAAACGGTGATATAGATGTAAAAGTGTCGTTCGCACCAAATTTGGTTGATGTGGGTGATATCGTCGTTGTTAAGTCTACTGGCGGTACTGTTAAGCAAGTGGTTATCTCAGCTAATGACAAAGCAAACGGTTTTATTACAACGACTGTGCCAGCATTGCCTGATGGTGACACTGTTACCGTGAATGCAACCATCGTTGATGCGGCAAAAAATGAATCAAAACCAGGGAGTGACTCTGCAACCATCGACTTGAGTGCGCCAGATATTCCATCTTTTGTCGGTGTAGATGATGTTGGTCCAACCCAAGGCCTGATCGTTAACAACTCAACCATTGATGATAACAAGCCTGAAATTCGTGGCTCTAACGGCAACCCAGGCGATACCATTGCGATTTATGACAATGGCACCAAGCTTGGTGACACTGTTGTAAAACCTGATGGTACCTGGACATTTACGCCAACCACGCCATTAGCTGATGGTGATCACAGCATTACTGTCACTGCAACAGACCCAGCTGGTAACACAAGCAATCCATCTGCACCATTGGCTTTCACTGTCGACACGATTGCGCCAAATACACCGGCCTTTGAAGGTGTAGATGATGTTGGTCCAACCCAAGGTCTGATCGTTAATAACTCAACGATTGATGATAACAAGCCTGAGATTCGTGGCTCTAACGGCAATCCAGGCGATACCATTACGATTTATGACAATGGCACCAAGCTTGGTGACACTGTTGTAAAACCTGATGGTACTTGGACATTTACACCAACAACACCGTTGGCTGATGGTGGTCATAGCATTACTGTCACTGCAACAGACCCAGCTGGTAACACCAGCAATCCGTCCGCACCATTGGCTTTCACTATCGACACGATTGCGCCAAATACACCAGCTTTTGAAGGTGTTGATGATGTTGGTCCAACCCAAGGTCTGATCGTTAACAACTCAACCATTGATGATAACAAGCCTGAGATTCGTGGCTCTAACGGCAATCCAGGCGACACGATCACAATCTACGATAACGGCACCAAACTTGGTACAGCCCTTGTTAAGCCTGACGGTACCTGGACATTTACACCAACAACACCGTTGGCTGATGGTGGTCATAGCATTACTGTCACTGCAACAGATCCTGCTGGTAACACCAGCAATCCGTCCGCACCATTGGCTTTCACTATCGACACGATTGCGCCAAATACACCTGCTTTTGAAGGCTATGACGATGTGGGTACAATTCAGGGTGTCATTGTTAACAACTCTTCTATTGACGACAATAAACCAGAGATTCGTGGCTCAAATGGTAATCCTAATGACACGATCACGATTTATGACAATGGTACAAAACTTGGTACAACCCTTGTTAAACCTGATGGCACCTGGACATTTACGCCAACAACACCATTGGCTGATGGTGGTCATAGCATCACGGTAACAGCGACAGATCCAGCTGGTAACATCAGTGATCCGTCCGCATCATTGAACTTTACGATTGATACTGTTCCACCAGCGCTGTTTATTAGCCTGGACGCGAACGTTGCAGGTGATGGCATTGTGAATGTGGCTGAGTCTACAGCCGCAGCAATTCCAGTGACCGGTACAGTAAGCGGCCAATTTAAAACGGGTGACATTGTCACGGTGACCGTCAACGGTAAAGACTTCACAGGTGCTGTGACTGCGGCAGGGACCTTCTCCATTAATGTTCCTGGTGCTGATTTGGCGGCTGATGCTGACCAAACAATCGATGCGCGTGTTACGACATCAGACATTGCAGGTAATACCACGACAGCAACAGACACCCAGACTTACACAGTCAATCTGTTGCCGCCAGCACTGGCGATCAGCCTGGATGCAAACGTGGCAGGCGACGGCATTGTGAACGTGGCTGAATCTACTGCGGCAGCAATCCCAGTAACAGGTACCGTGAGTGGCCAGTTTAAAGTGGGTGATGTTGTTACCGTAACCATCAACAACAAAGATTTCACTGGCACTGTACAAGCTGGCGGTAAGTTCTCAATTGATGTCCCTGGCGCAGACTTGGCTGCTGACTCAGATAGCACGATCTTTGCAAGCGTGACAACGACCAACGCCGCGGGTAATAGCGCGACAGCAACAGATACCCAGACCTACACTGTGAATGTATTGCCACCAGCATTGGCAATTAGCTTAGATGCAAACGTTGCAGGTGACGGCATTGTGAATGTGGCTGAATCTACAGCCGCTGCGATTCCAGTGACTGGTACAGTGAGCGGCCAGTTCAAAACCGGCGACATTGTGACGATTACGATTAACGGTAAAGACTTTACTGGCGCAGTGGCGACAGACGGTACTTTCTCCATTAATGTGCCTGGTGCAGATTTGGCTGCTGATGCAGACAGCACAGTATTTGCGAGCGTGACTACGACAAACGCGGCAGGTAACAGTGCGACAGCAACAGATACACAGACTTACACAGTAAACCTGTTGCCACCAGCGCTGGCAATCAGCCTAGATGCAAACGTTGCCGGTGATGGCATTGTGAACGCTGCTGAATCTACAGCTGCTGCGATTGCAGTAACTGGTACAGTGAGTGGTCAGTTCAAGGTTGGTGATACCGTGACTCTGACGATCAACGACAAGAGCTTCACTGGTACGGTATTAGATGGTGGCAAGTTCTCTATCAATGTGCCAGGTGCTGATTTGGCAGCTGATGCTGATGCCACAATTTTTGCGAGCGTGACGACAACAAACGCTGCAGGTAACAGCGCAACAGCCACTGACACCCAAACTTATACTGTCAACACAGCACCGCCAGCAGTTGCCATCAGCCTGGATGCAAACGTCGCAGGCGACGGCATCGTCAACGCTGCTGAATCTACAGCCGCTGCGATTCCTGTGACTGGTACCGTGAGTGGCCAGTTCAAAACTGGCGACATTGTGACGATTACGATTAACGGTAAAGACTTTACTGGCGCAGTTGCGACAGATGGTACCTTCTCAATTAATGTACCAGGTGCCGATTTGGCTGCTGATGCAGACAGTACCGTATTCGCCAGCGTCACCACCACCAACGCTGCAGGTAACAGCGCAACAGCCACTGACACCCAAACTTATACTGTCAACACAGCACCGCCAGCAGTTGCCATCAGCCTGGACGCGAACGTTGCAGGTGATGGCATTGTGAACGCCGCTGAATCTACGGCCGCAGCAATCCCAGTGACTGGTACGGTAAGTGGCCAGTTTAAAACTGGCGATATTGTGACGGTGACGATTAACGGTAAAGACTTTACTGGTGCAGTTGCGACAAATGGTACTTTCTCTATTAATGTGCCTGGTGCAGATTTGGCAGCAGATCCTGACGCAACGGTATTCGCCAGCGTCACTACCACCAACGCTGCGGGCAATAGCGCGACAGCAACCGATACACAAACATACACGGTGAATGTCTTGCCACCAGCCGTTGCAATCAGTCTGGATGCGAACGTTGCAGGTGATGGCATTGTGAACGTGGCTGAGTCTACTGCGGCAGCAATTCCAGTGACTGGTACGGTGAGTGGCCAGTTTAAAACTGGCGACATTGTGACGGTGACGATTAACGGTAAAGATTTCACTGGCGCAGTTGCGACGGATGGTACTTTCTCGATCAATGTGCCTGGTGCAGATTTGGCAGCAGATCCTGACGCAACGGTATTTGCGAGTGTGACGACAACAAACGCGGCAGGTAACAGTGCGACAGCGACAGATACTCAAACCTATACAGTAAACCTGTTGCCGCCAGCACTGGCGATCAGTCTGGATGCAAACGTTGCGGGTGATGGCATCGTGAACGTCGCTGAGTCTACTGCTGCAGCGATTCCAGTGACTGGTACAGTCAGTGGTCAATTTAAAGTAGGTGATGTTGTTACTTTGACCATTAACAACAAAGAGTTCACCGGCACAGTGCAAACTGGCGGTAAGTTCTCAATTAATGTGCCGGGTGCCGATCTGGCAGCGGACTCTGACAGCACGATCTTTGCAAGCGTGACGACAACTAATGCTGCAGGTAACAGCGCAACAGCGACGGACACACAAGACTATAAACTGGCTGTAAATCCAAACCTGTTTGCAACGATTGCGCTTGATGCCAACTTCGGTGGTGATGGCATCATCAACATTGAAGAGGCAAAAGCGACTTCGATTACGCCAGTGACTGGTACTGTTGGCGGTGACGCTAAAGTAGGTGATCCAGTCGTTGTGACCATCAATGGTAAAGACTACAACACGACAGTGATTACACGCGCTGATGGCAAGCTTGGCTTCAGTGTGAATGTTGCTGGTAACGAGCTGGCGGCTGACCCTGATAAGACTATCGATGCAAAAGTCACTGTGACTGACAACGCTGGTAACACAGCAAGCCAGTCAACTCAGCTGACTTACAGCCTGGACCTAACGCCACCTAAAGCTGAGATTGCTTTGGACGCCAACTTCGGTGGTGATGGCATCATCAACATTGAAGAGGCAAAAGCGACTTCGATTACGCCAGTGACTGGTACTGTTGGCGGTGACGCTAAAGTAGGTGATCCAGTCGTTGTGACCATCAATGGTAAAGACTACAACACGACAGTGATTACACGCGCTGATGGCAAGCTTGGCTTCAGTGTGAATGTTGCTGGTAACGAGCTGGCGGCTGAC
>NZ_SSGF01000031.1 GCF_008015755.1 Methylophilus sp.
CCATCACGCTGAGTAGCGGAGACAAAATAAGAGTAGAGGGAGCGACTGTCCGAATCCCGCGGTGGGCTGCGGGGTTTGCAGCCCGCTAGGTTGAGTTTCGTGACCGGCTTATTTTGTTGAGCAACGCAAGGGAGCCGGAGGCCGTGATGGCTGGGTGCCCTCTTCTTTGGTTACTTTCTGAGGGGCAAGCATCAGAAAGTGACTCGCCGAGAGGCGAAATAAAAAGCTAGCGCTCAATAAAAAACGCCTGATAGTGGCATCAGGCGTTTTCTAATTCAAGTAACGGGCTTATTTTTTACCAGCTGCTCTGTCTTTACGCACATTCTGAATAATAAAGTCTGCAGTTTGCAACGCGGCTTCGTTACCACCAGCCATGGAGCTGCCGGTGACGTATTTACCATCAATAATCAAAGCCGGTACACCTGTTGCGCCAGAAGCGCGGAATGTCTGCATGGCTTTGTTCATTTGCATGTTGATGGCAAAAGATTTAAAGGCTTTTTCTACTTTGATTTTGTCGAGGCCGCCTTGTTTGGTGACCCAGTCAATCGCAGCAGCTTCATCGGCTGGATTCAGTGTTTTTGCTTTGTGGATTGCGTCAAATAACTGGCTATGCAGTTTATCGAGTACGCCGAGTTCTTGCATGGCGAAATAGGTTTTGGCCATCGGCGCCCAGTTGGCGTTAGGCAACGCTGGCATGCGTTTGAAATATACATCGGCGGGCAGTTTTTTGACCCAGGCTTGCAGTGGCTGTTCCATGTGGTAGCAGTGCGGGCAGCCGTACCAGAACAATTCCATGACTTCGATTTTGGCAGGTTGGTCCGTGGTGATTTGTTGCGCGACCTGATCAAATTGTTCGCCTACTTGTGGATCTGCCCAGGCGCTGCTTGCGGTAAAACCAGCCCAAAGCATCAAACTCAACAACATATTTTTCATACAGTCAGTTTCCTAAGTTTTGTGGAGCGTTATGCATTAACGTGGCAGCTGTCTATGCGATGACAGCCGCACTAATGGTTTGAAGATTCGATATTGACCTTGATCAGATTGGCCTGGAAGCCATTGGTTTCCAAATCGTGGCTGATTTTGTTGATTTTGGCCAGGTCATTTAGCGGGCCGATGCGCACACGGTGCATGGTGCCTTTGTTGGGGATCTCTGCGGTTTGTACAAACGCCTCAAAGCCGACCAATGCCAGGCGGGTTTTGAGGTTGTTGGCATCGTCTTCTTTGGCAAAAGCGCCGACTTGCACAAAATAGCTTTCCTGCTTGATAGTCGGGTTCTTTTTCACTTGCTGTTCGCTGATTTTGCTTTCGGTATCAGGCAAAATGGTATAAAAATCAAACTTGTTCGGGTCCTCAATCGAGGTCGTGCCCGGTTTGATTTCTTCCTCTGTCACCGTGCTTTTAATTGGAATTTCTTGCTGGCCGTCGTCTTTTTTAAACGCGCTGGAGAACGGGCTGTGGTCGCCCTTGATATAGATAATCAGCGCCACAGTCAGTGCGACACCCAGGAACAAGCCGACCAAAAGGCCATTAAAAAAGGTGCTGCCGCTGCTTTTGGTTTTTGCTTTGGCTTGTGAGGGTTTGTAGTCGCGACTCATGTGTGATGTTTACCAATCTGTTAAGCAGTCATTGTGCAAAGATGCTTACATTTTTTCCGGGGCGCTCACACCCAGTAAGGATAAGCCGTTGCGCAATACGGTGCGCGTGGCCGTGATCAGTGCCAGGCGTGCCAGTTTAACCTGTGACTCATCCACCAAAAATTTGGTGTCATTGTAATAACTATGCAAGGCACTGGCTAGCTCCTTGAGGTAGTTGGCGATCATGTGCGGCGCCAATGCCTGGCAAGCGCTGCTGACAACTTCAGGATACTGTCCCAGTGCTTGCATGAGGGCAGTTTCGGTGGCGCTTTGCAGCGGTGACAAATCGGCCGTCGCTAAACTGGTCACGTCGCCGTTCCACTGGGTGAGCACGCTGCAAATACGGGCGTGCGCATACTGGATGTAATAGACCGGGTTATCGTTGGTTTGTGCGCGTGCCAGGTCGATATCAAACACCAGTTGCGAATCCGGGCTGCGCGCAGCCAGGAAGTAGCGCGTGGCGTCGCAGCCGACCTCTTCAATCAGGTCGCGCAAGGTGACATAGCTACCGGCGCGTTTGGACAGTTTGACTTCTTCCCCGCCGCGCATGACAGTGACCATCTGATGCAGTACGTATTCCGGCCAGCCTTGTGGAATGCCGACATCCAGCGCCTGCAAGCCTGCGCGCACCCGGGTGATGGTGCTGTGGTGGTCTGCACCTTGTTCGTTGATGACGCGTTTAAAACCACGATTCCATTTTTCGCGGTGATAAGCGACGTCAGGCACAAAATAAGTAAAACCACCCTCTTTTTTGCGCATGACGCGGTCTTTGTCATCACCAAACGCGGTGGTGCGTAGCCATAAGGCGTCATCCAGCTCGTAGGTGTGGCCGCTAGCGATCAAGGATTGCACGGTATTTTCTACCTTGCCTTCGCTATAGAGGGCGCTTTCGAGTGAAAACACGTCAAATTTGATCTGAAATGCCTGTAAGTCCAGGTCTTGTTCGTGGCGCAAATAAGCCACGGCAAATTTGCGGATGGAGTCGGTATCGCTGACGTCGCCGCTGGCGGTCACTTGCATGTCGTCGGCGGTGATGGTGGCTTTGGCCAGATAGGCTTCGGCAATGTCGACAATATAGTCGCCACGGTAGCCGTCTTCCGGAAAGCCTGCATCGTCAGGACTGAGGCCTTGCACACGTGCCAAGACTGACTTGGTCAGGTTGTCGATTTGTGCACCGGCATCGTTGTAATAAAACTCACGTGTCACCTGCCAGCCATTGGCATCCAGCAGGCGGCACAAACAGTCGCCCACTGCAGCGCCACGGCCATGGCCAACGTGTAAGGGTCCGGTTGGGTTGGCAGAGACAAATTCCACCTGTACTTTTTCGGCCTGGCCAGCCTGGTTGCGCCCAAAAGCGGCGCCAGATTTAAAAATCTCATGCACAATGGCTTGTTTGCTATCCGCCGAGACAAAGAAATTGATAAAGCCAGCACCAGCAATATCTACCTTGCTGATGACCGTGTTGGCAGGCAAGCCATCAATAATCTGTTGCGCAATCGCGCGTGGATTTTGCTTAAGCGGTTTAGCCAACTGCATGGCGATATTGGTCGCAAAGTCACCATGGTCGGCAGACTTTGGCCGCTCAAGAATGATATTGAGGCTGGAAGTATCTTCCACCAGCGATTTCACCGCTTGCAGAATGAGTGCTGTGATCGTTTGTTTCAAGGTTAAAATGGTACTGAATAATCAAACCGCCATTTTAACCTAATTAAGCATTTTCACCCATGTGTTCAACCGCCACCGACCCTGAGGATTCCTTTCCTGCCAGCTTTGTACGCGTGGTGTTAGATGTACCACTGGATCGCCAGTTTGATTATCTGAATCCAGGGTTGCCAATTTTTGTTGGCAATCGCGTGGTGGTGCCCTTTGCCGGCAGGCAACTGGTTGGCATTGTGATGGCGCTGGTAACAGAGTCAGATGTGCCGCAGCATAAGCTCAAAGCCGTGCTGCAGGTGTTTGACGATGTACCGTTTGATGCCGCCAGTTTGAAGTTGTTACGCTTTTGCGCTGATTATTATCATTATCCTTTTGGGCAGACGGTGCTGGCGAGCCTGCCCTTGCGTTTGCGCCAGATTAAACCGGCCGTGACCCGTAAAATGTGGATGTACCAGCTTGCGCAAACAGTCCCGGAAGACTTTGTCGGTAAACGGCAACAAGTGCTGGGCCGGTTGATTGCGCATCTCCAGCAGCATGAATGCAGCGAGGCTATGCTGGGTGAGATTTCCAGTAGCTGGCGCAAAGCCATGCAACCCCTGCTGGAGGCAGGCTACGTTTCCAGGCGTGAAGTGATTGCGACGCGCCCTTCGCTGTCGTCCTCAGATCAGGCGCCAACCCTCAATGATGAACAAGCAGAGGCGGTTAACGCGATCCTGGGCAACTTAAACCGATTTCAGCCCTGGTTGTTATTCGGTGTGACAGGTTCGGGCAAAACCGAGGTCTACATTCGATTGCTGCAAACGGTACTTGCTGAGCCGCAAGCGCAAGCGCTGATCATGGTGCCGGAGATTAACCTGACTCCACAACTGGAAAGCCGCTTTCGTAGCCGCTTGAGCCAGTTTTCACTGGTGACCTTGCATAGCCATTTGAGCGAGAGTGAGCGCTTGCAAAACTGGCAGGCAGCGCAGTCAGGCACCGCACGTATTGTCATTGGTACGCGCTTGAGTGTATTTACGCCCATGCCGCATCTCCAGCTGATGATTCTGGATGAAGAGCATGACACCTCTTACAAGCAGCAGGACGGCATGCGTTACCACGCGCGGGATGTGGCGCTGGTGCGGGCCAAACAATGCCGGATCCCGGTGGTGCTTGGCAGTGCAACGCCTTCTTTGGAAAGCTGGTACAACGCCATAGGCGATCAGGAACAACATGCCCCGAATGCAAAAAAAGCCAGTTACCGCCTGCTGACGCTGACCAAACGCGCAGCCGCTCAGGCCAAATTGCCGCGTATTTTTTGCATTGATACCACGCACAGTCCGCCAGAAGCCGGGCTCACACCGCAGTTGAAGCAAGCCATTGAGTTGCGTTTGCAGCGTGGCGAGCAAAGCCTGCTGTTTATTAATCGCCGCGGTTATGCGCCGGTGTTGCATTGTTCCGCCTGCCAGTGGCTGGCAGATTGCCGCCGTTGTTCAGCCAAGGCCGTGTTGCATCTGCGCCAGCGTGTATTACGTTGCCATCATTGTGGTGACGAGCAGCCGATTCCGGTGCAATGCCCTAGTTGCGGTAATCCCGATTTGCGCCCGATTGGCCAGGCCACCCAGCGCATTGAAGAAAGCATGCAGCAGCTGTTTCCGCAGGCGCGGGTGGCGCGGGTGGATAGAGACACCATTCAGGCCAAGGATGCTTTAACGGCGCTGTTGTCCGCGGTGCATGCCGGTCAGGTGGATATTTTAATCGGCACGCAAATGCTGGCCAAAGGCCATGATTTTGCCAATCTGACCCTGGTGGGTGTGCTGGACATTGATAGTGCACTGTATAGCCCGGATTATCGCGCCAGCGAGCGCCTGTTTGCCCAGCTGATGCAGGTCGCTGGGCGTGCAGGACGCGGAGATAAGCCAGGCGAGGTGTTGGTGCAAACGGCTTTTCCGCAACATGCTTTATTTTCCGCTTTGCGTGAGCAAAATTATGCCGCTTTCGCTAACGATTTATTGCAAGAGCGCATGACCATGCAGTTTCCGCCCGCGACTTATATTGCAGTGATGAAAGCAGAAGCGCCAGACTACAGTCTGGTGAATCAGTTTTTGACCGATTTTAGCCAGGCTGCCAGGGACTATGTTTCGACATACGCCGCCACTTTGCCGGATCAGCCTTTGGTGTATGACCCGGTTCGCCCCGGCATTGCCAGGTTAAACAAGATGGAGCGTGGCTATGTGATGTTGCAGTCTGCACATCGCGGCGCCTTGCAGCAGCTACTGCAGGTGGCTGTGGGCTGGGTGAAGACACATCCGCTGCAAGCAAAAATCCGTTGGGTGCTGGATGTAGATGCACTGGAGTATTAGCAAAAGTTACAAATATGCTACTAAGTGCCTTTTAAATTGTAAAAAAAAGTTAGTATTTGGGTGTTTTTTAAGGGAATTTTGGGCGTTGTTATACTATTGAAGAGATTTTGGATTTTAGAAAGATTTGGGGAGTTATCTTGAACACACAATTAAAGCGTATAGGCCTGTTGCAGTTATTGGCACTAGGCTACACCTCTCAGGTATTGGCTGGCGGTGTTTCTTTGCCAGACATCCAGCAGAATTTGCCGAGACCTGTGTTGCCTGAATCCAGACCGATCATTCAGGTGCCTCAAGAAACACCGGCGACTGAAAAGAAACAAAAAAAATCCAGCCTCAAGATCATTGTCAAAGAATTCAAATTTTCGGGCAATAAACAGTTTTCAGACGAAGTGCTGGCGGCGCAATTGGCCTACCTCACCGGGCATGAAATTGGTATGCGTGAATTAAACGAGGCGGTGGGTACCGTTCGTAATTACTATCGTCAACGGGGCTATTTGCTGACACAAGTCTACTTGCCGACCCAGGATTTGCAAAAAAGCACGGCGACAGAAGCCGTGGTGTCACTGTCTATTCTCGAAGGCACATTAGGTGAAGTCAAAGCAGAAACTGGTGAAGGCCTCGACCAGGCTTACTTTCAGTCGCTTTCAGAGTATGGTTTGAACAAAGGCGATGTGCTTAATGAGCGCAATCTGGTGCGCAACATTATGGTGATGAACGGCTTGCCGGGCATCCAGGTGACTTCGCAGCTTAACCCTGGCGAAGCCGTCGGTAGCTCGGATGTAGCAATTGCTGTCGAACCTCGCGTGCCCCGCGTCACTGGTTTTGTTAGCGCCAGTAACTATGGTAACCGTTTCACCAACCGTGAAACATTGGGCTTTGGCGTCGCAGTGAATAATCTCCACGGCCGTGGAGACCAATTGGCGGTAGTTGGTAAAACGTCCAGGGATGAAGGTCAGCGCTCCATTAGTGGCTTGTACTTCACGCCGGTAGGCAGTGCTGGCACCATCATGAATGTGGCCTACAGCTATGTCGATTACAAGCTGGGCGGTCCTTTCAAGCAATTTGATGCGTCTGGGGATGCCCATTATTTCTATGGTTCGCTTGAACATCCATTGCTGCGTGAAACCAAAAAAGGGGTTGCGTTCAAGGTCGGCGGTAACTACAAAATTTTAGATGACGATGTGAATGCGTTTTCTATCAATAATCGTCGTGATATCAGCAGCCTTGAGTTAGGGTTTGTTGGCGACTGGATCAATGAGATCGGTAGTGTCGCTTATCAGTGGAGTTTCCTGGTGACTGGCGGTAACGTCTCTTATAAAGATTCTGCCGCAAAAACCAATGATAGAAATCAGCTCGATACCCAGGGCAGTTTTGTGAAGTGGAACTGGACTTCAAGCCGTACTCAAGTGTTTGAAAACGGGGTGAACTGGATCGTGCGTGCAGACTATCAGGGCGCAGGGAATAACCTTGATATTGCAGAACGTTTTGGTATCGGCGCGATTAACCGCTGGCGTCAATTTTCTGAAATCCCAAGTCAGGCGGATCAAGGCTGGATGGTGGGCACGGATGTGCGTAAAACCTTTGCGACGACTGGGGCTGATGTGACGCCTTACATCCAGTCAGTCACACCATTTGCATTCTATGATGCAGGGCGTGGCAAGTTGAACCATGATCCGATTGGTAACAGTGTCTATGTGCGCTCTAACCATATTGGTGTCGGTACAGATATTCAGTTCCCGGCACAATGGGTGTTGACCACGACGTATTCACAGCAAAAGCGTGATCTTGATGGCGCTGAAAGTAATACTGAGTATCAGCTTTGGGCGCAGTTAAGAAAAAATTTCTAGTTTCACGTCTGTCGTCAACCTGATCCAGGCAACAAGTCTGGACATATAAAAGTAGCCTGTGTGACCGCCCTTGCGTTCAATTGGAGATTGAGTGCAATGACGGTCACCATTAGTCATAGTGGGCTACATACAAAAATAACTTCCTGAACCAAAATTACACCCATATCAGGAATTGAGAGAAGTGTTGGTAACCCACTGATCGCAAGTGCAGATCAGTGGCGTTTCTTACTATAAAGGAGAAGTGTCATGAAAGCAGCATCCTTAAACCATGTTTATCGTTTGGTCTGGAGCAAGCTCCAGCAAGCCTGGGTAGCCGTGGCCGAAACGGCCCGCGCACAGGGTAAATCCAGTGTTACCGGGCAAGTGGGCGCAGCGATTGCGCCAGCGCAGCTTACTCTGGCTGCCTTAACCACCGCAGGTAAATGGCGTGTAGTGGTGGCGAGTGCTTTTGTGGCTGCCGTCATGCCAGTCTCTTCTTTTGCAGACACTAATGTCGTCGCTGGCGTGGTTGCCGGTGATCTGACCGTAAAAGACATCACTGCAACGCACACGCAATATATCCATACAGCGAATGTCAATATTGTGGATTTTTACAAGTTCGGCGTAATGAAGGGTCATCAGCTGGATGTTGTGATGCCAGACGCTGGCCGTGCACTGTATCGTGTGATTGGCAACAGCCGCTCTGAAATCAATGGGACACTCAATTCGAACGGCAGTCTGTTTCTGGTGAACCAGAATGGTATTTTGTTTGGTAAAGGGGCCGAAGTAAACGTTGGTAATATCGTGGCTTCTACCTTAAATATCAGCAACGACGCCTTTTTACAAGGCAACTATAAGTTTACGGCTGAGAACATGGCAGGCAACATCGAAAACCGCGGCGTGATTAAAGCGCAGGGTGAAGGTTATATCGTGATGCTGGGTAAAAAAGTCGTGAACTCCGGCACGCTGGTCGCCAGCAAAGGTAGTGTTGTACTGGCTTCTGCAAAAGAAGCCGTGCTGGATTTTTACGGTAATGGTCTGGTCAGAGCGAATTTAACCGGGCAGGCAGCAGAGGGCTTCGTTAAAAACAGTGGCCTGATTCAGGCCAATGGCGGCTTGGTGCAAATGGCGACCAACGCGCGTTCTGCCGCGATTAATATTTCTGGCATCGTCGAAGCTAACCAGTTGGTTGAGCGCGATGGCGTGATCCGCCTTGAAGGTGGTGATAACTCTAAAGTAGAAGTGTCTGGTCAATTGATTGCACAAGGCCAAGGCACAACGGGTGGTACGATTGAGGTCACTGGTGAGCAAGTGGCGCTGATGAAAGGCGCTTTGTTGGATGCCTCTGGTGATACCGGCGGCGGTAAAGTATTGGTGGGCGGTGATTACCAAGGTAAAAACGATGCCGTGTACAACGCCAGAACCACCTTTATTGCGCAGGGTGCCACCATTAAGGCTGACGCCTTAAAACAAGGAGATGGCGGTAAAGTGGTTGTTTGGGCCGATCATCTGACACGTTATTACGGCAGCATTTCTGCCCAAGGTGGCGCAGTCAGTGGTCATGGTGGTTTTGTTGAGGTTTCTGGCAAGCAAGACCTGGCTTTCCTGGGCACCGTAAATGTTGCTGCAGCAAACGGCCTGGGTGGGACCGTGCTGTTGGACCCTGAAACCATCAACCTGATCAGCAGCGGTTCTGGTATCACGGATAATCCTTCTGGTACACCAGATGTGGCGTTTGCTGATAATGCAGGCGGCACTACCAATATTAATGTGGCAGGGATCACAGGCTTTAACCAGTTGTTCCTGCAAGCCACCAAAGACATCAACGTCAATGCAGCGGTCACCATGACCAACACGGCTGGCAATATTCGTCTCGAAGCGGGCAATGATATCAATGTCAATGCGGCGTTGACCACGACTGGCACTGGCAGTATCAACTTGAAAGCAGATGCTGATAATGATGGTGTGGGTAACTTAGCGATAGGCGCCAATATTACTGGCCGCGGCGGTGTCGTGTTGTCTGCGGCAACCTTGAGCCATACAGCAGGCGACATTATCTCCGACGGTGACATAAGCGGTTTAGGTCATGCTGGCAGCGTGAGTATCACAGTCAAAGGCGACGCCAATCTGGGCGATGCCAACATTTATGCCAGAGGGCGCACCGATCCTCCCAGTGCAAGAAATGGCTATGATGGTGGTAACGTTGTGATCAAAGCTGGCAGCCTCAATATGACAGGTAATATCGATACTTCAGGCGGTAAGTCTGGCTCTACTGGCTCAGGAAGCGCTGACCCTGTCAAAGGTGTGTTCGGTGTAGGCGGTAAGGGGGGGGATGTCAGCATTACAACGACTGGTATTGCAACAGTTGGCAATATTACAACCCGAGCAGGTGATTCAGGGATTAACTCAGTTGTTTCTTCGACTTCAGGCGAAGTCAGTGTTAAGAGTACTGCGGGTAATATCACGGTGGGTGATATCACCACCAAAGGTGGTTTTAACGCCATTGGCAATAAAGTCACGCTCACTGCGACGGCTGGTACAGTCACGACTAAAAACATTGATACCAGTGGCGGTGCTGGCCGTAACAACACTGACGGCAAGAGTGCTGGTGCTGTGAATATTGTTGCCGCCAACGGCATTACCACTCAAAACATTGTGGCGAGTGGGGCGGATGGTGTTGGTACTAACAAATCAGGCGGGGCTGCAGGTGCGGTGACATTACAAACGACAGCGGCGAATAGCGATATCAATGTTGGTGCAATGACGGTGAAGGGTGGAGATAAAACCGGGACAGGTATTGCAGGCAATGGCGCTAAAATTCTTGTTCAAGCCATGCGTGATGTTTATATGAATGGCAATATCTTAAGCACCAGCAATGCGGTTGATGCCGTGCAACTGGTGGCTGGCCGTCACTTTATTAATAGCGCTAACTCCAGCATCAAGACTGGTACAAAAGGCCGCTGGACGATTTACAGCAATGACCCAACCGGCGATGTCAAAGGTAGCAATTTGCTGGCGACTTATGATTACAAGCAATATGGCACCGCATTTGGCGGCACCTTGTTAGGTACGGGTAACGGTTTTGTGCATCAGGTAACGCCAACAGTTACCGCAACCTTATCAGGCACATCCACCAAGGTATTTGATGGTAACAATACAGTCACTGATCTGAGTGGTTTGAGTCTGACAACTAGCGGTGTGCTTGATAATGATGTTGTGACCTTCTCACCAACGTCGGTAACCAGCGCATCGTTTGATACGGCTGCTGTGGGTGCCGGTAAGGTCATCACGACAGGTGCAACGACGATCACCAGCGCGCTGACCAACGAAGGTAAAGTGATCTACAATGCATACACCACCGTCATCAACGACTCTACCGCGACAGGCAGTATTACTGCCGTGCCGGTAACGCCGTCTGTGGCTGCATTTGCATCGCCGCGTGACAATGCAGGATTAGGTGGCTTGATTCCGAACAATCCAATCTTGAATACGATGTTTATCGTTTCTCTGAACCCTGCTGCGGGTGACGAGGAAGACCTGGATGCGGTGGCTTGCCCAACCAATGAAGATCGCTTGGGTAGTACGCCTATCTTGAGTTCTGGTGTAAAATTGCCAGATGGCGTGAACTCAAATTGTATTTAATTTAAGTGGCTAAGCAAAAGCCGGACAATTGTCCGGCTTTTGCTTTTGTGCCGAATAATGTTTTGTATTCGTCGCGACAGCAAGTAAAATAATGCCATTCGTATGCGGCTGTAGTTCAATGGTAGAACGCCAGCTTCCCAAGCTTGATACGCGGGTTCGATTCCCGTCAGCCGCTCCAAAGGAATTTTCATGGCCATCACCCCCCCCACCGTTTTAACCTTCGCAGCAACCGACCCCAGCAGTGGTGCCGGTGTGCAGGCAGATATCATGGCGCTTGCCAGTATTGGTTGTTACCCGCTGTCTGTGATTACCGGCGTTACGGTACAAGATACCGTGGGTGTGGAAAGTGTGATGCCACTGGATGCGGACTGGATCAATGATCAGGCACGCGCTATTCTTGAAGATGTGTCGGTAAACGCCTTTAAATTAGGCCTGTTAGGCAGTGTGGAAAACGTAGCGGTGATTGCCGAAATCGTCGCCGATTATCCGGATGTACCATTAATTATTGATCCTATTCTCGCTTCTGGCCGCGGTGATGAGCTGTCTAATGAAGAAATGCAGGCCGCCATGTGCGAACTGCTGTTTCCACAAGCGACGCTGATTACACCGAACAGCCTGGAGGCGCGTCGCCTGGCTTATTACGATGAGGGCGACGAGTTGAAACATAGCTCGCTCGAAGAGTGTGCATTGCGTCTGTTGGGCATGGGTAGCGAGTATGTGATGATCACCGGCACGCACGAGCGCTCGCTAGATGTGGTCAACAGTCTGTACGGTGTGCAAAACGAGATTCCGGGGCTGATTAAAGATTACCACTGGGAGCGCCTGCCGGGCAGTTATCATGGCTCCGGCTGTACCTTGACCAGTGCGATTACCGCTTGCCTGGCGCACGGATTGACCATGGAAGAAGCTGTGCATGAAGCGCAGGAATTTACCTGGCAGACCTTGCGTCATGCGTTCCGCCCTGGCATGGGGCAATTTATTCCTGACCGGTTCTTCTGGGCGCGCGAGTCAGACGTGCAGGAAAAAGCGAGTGAACTGCAGCATTAGTGGCTTATATCTGGTCACGCCAGATTGCGATGACACTGAGTTGCTTTGCAAGCAGGTGACACAGGCATTGCAAGGTGGCGTATCGCTGGTGCAATACCGGCATAAAACGGCCAGTGACACTTTGCGTTTAGAGCAGGCGACAGCCCTGCTGGCGATTTGCCGCCACTTCAATGTTCCATTGCTGATTAATGACCATGTGGCGCTGGCTGCGGCCTTGGATGCCGATGGCGTACATGTCGGCCAGCATGATAGTGCCATCGCCGATGCACGTGCAGTGCTGGGCCCACAGAAAATCATCGGCGCATCTTGCTATAACCGCTTTGAGCTGGCCGAACAGGCACAGGCTGTCGGTGCGAGTTATGTGGCTTTTGGCGCTTGTTACCCTTCTTCTACCAAGCCCAATGCGCCAAGCGCCTCTGCTGCATTATTTACCCAAGCTAAGCAGGTATTGTCCGTGCCCGTCGTCGGCATTGGCGGCATTACGCTGGATAACGCCCGCCCCTTGGTGCAGGCCGGGGCTGATGCGCTGGCGGTGATTACCGATATTTTCCAGGCCGCGGATATTGCGGTCCGCTGCCGCCAGTACCAGCCATTATTTGCCAAAAATTGAGCGCTAATCGCTACCGCTTTACCAGACGTTGTTTGGTAAAATGCATGCATTCATTGTTTTGGTAAAATTTATGCACATTCACATCCTCGGTATTTGTGGCACTTTTATGGGCGGCATCGCCGTGCTGGCTAAAGCGGCCGGTCACCGTGTCACCGGGTGTGATGCCAATGTTTACCCACCCATGAGCACACAACTCGAAGCGCAAGGCATCGAGCTCATTGAGGGATTCGACCCTAGCCAAACCAGCCTGAATCCAGATATGTATGTGATTGGTAACGTGGTCACTCGTGGCAATCCGCTCATGGAAGAAATCCTCAACCAGGGCTTACCTTATATTTCTGGCCCACAATGGCTGGCTGAGAATGTGTTGCAAGGTAAGTGGGTACTGGCTGTCGCGGGCACGCATGGCAAAACCACGACTTCTTCCATGTTGGCCTGGGTGCTGGAATATGCTGGCTTGGCACCTGGCTTTTTGATTGGCGGGGTGCCAGAAAACTTCGGCGTGTCTGCCCGTTTGCCACAAACGCCTAAACAAGACCAGAAATCAGTCTCGCCGTTTTTTGTCATCGAAGCCGATGAATACGATACGGCGTTCTTCGACAAGCGATCCAAGTTTGTACATTACCGCCCACGCACGGCGGTGTTGAATAACCTGGAATTTGATCACGCCGATATTTTTGAAGACCTGCCTGCCATCGAGAAACAATTTCACCACCTGGTGCGTACTGTGCCACAACAAGGCCTGGTCGTGGCCAACCAGCAGGACAGCCTGGGCCGCGTGATTGCGCGTGGTTGTTGGAGCGCATTAGAACGCATAGACAGCGCCAGTGGCTGGCAAGTGCAAAACGTGGATGCGCAAGGCCGTTTTGATGTGTATTTAAACGGCGAACGTCAGGGTAATGTGAGTTGGGACTTGCTCGGTGAGCATAACCGCAGCAACGCACTGGCTGTGATTGCTGCCGCACGCCATGTCGGCGTCGCACCCTGTATCGCGATTGAAGCTCTCGGTGAGTTTAAAAACGTCAAACGCCGCATGGAGATCAAAGGCGTGGCCAGTGAGGTCACCGTCTATGATGACTTTGCCCACCACCCAACGGCGATTGCCACCACGGTGGCTGGTTTGCGCGCCAAAGTCGGCACCGCCCGCATTCTGGCCGTGCTGGAGCCGCGCTCTAACACCATGAAATTGGGCGTGATGAAAGACGCCTTGCCCGATAGCCTGCGTGATGCCGATGCCGTATTTTGCTATGCCAATAATTTAGGCTGGGATGCTGCCGCTGCCTTAGCCCCTATCCAGCAAAAAGCGCAAACCTATGACGATCTAGATCAACTCGTGACTGCCGTGACTGCCATGGCCAAGCCAGGGGATCATGTGCTGGTGATGAGCAATGGCGGCTTTGGTGGCGTACATCAAAAACTATTGCAGGCGTTGCAGGGATAAGCAGGCAGATCGCCGATGAGTGCGCGTGATGGCTTTCGTAAACGCTCGCCACTGGTCTGGGCGTTGTGGTTTTCGCTATTGGCGCATGCGGTGCTGCTGACGCTGCATTTTCAACCGGAACTTAAAGCCTTTAAAGACCAGATACCTTCATTAGAAGTGATGCTGGTGAATAGCAAAACGCAAAGTGCGCCAGAAAAAGCCGATGCGCTGGCGCAAGCCAATCTGGACCGCGGTGGCAATACCGATGAAAAGCGCAAAATGAAAAGTGCGCTGCCCAGCGTGCAGCACATGCCAGCCTCGATGCCACAGGCTGCTCAAGCCACGCTACCGTCAGCCACCACGGCGAGCAGTCCGCATGAGGCTGAGCTGGTGCGTGAAAAACAGCGTGTGGCGCAACTGGAACAAGAAGCACAAGCACTGCTCACACAGTTAAAAGCCAGCCAGGCCATGACCAGTTTGCAGACGCCGCCCTTGTCGCAGCCATATCCGGCCACCAAGCAGCAACCACCTTCACAGCATGTGCCTGTGCACGCACAACCACAAACGGCAGCTATGCAAGAGATGGCCAAGCTGGAGGCGCTGATTGCCAAGCAGCAGGAAGAATACGAAATGCGGCCCAAGCGCCAGTTTATTGGCGCGCGCACCCGCGAATACCGTTTTGCCAATTATGTTGAGCAATGGCGGCAAAAAATAGAGCGCGTCGGTAACCTGAATTATCCACAAGCCGCGATGACCCAAAAGCTCTACGGCAAACTGCAAATGACCGTTTCGGTGAAAGCCGATGGTAGTATAGAAAGTATTCGTATCCACCAGAGTTCCGGGCACAGGCTACTGGATGAATCTGCACGCCGTATTGTCCAATTGGCTGCGCCATTTCCGGTGTTTCCGCAGGATATTCGTCACGATACCGATGTCCTAAGTATTACGCGTACCTGGACCTTTAGCAGAGATGATCAACTCTCCACCGAATAAGCGCTGCATTCGGTGCGAGGCTTTATAAGGCAATCGTTATGACCACAAGCCACTTTCAATACCATGTCTTTTTTTGTCTTAATCAACGCGAAAACGGCGAAGACTGCTGCATGAACAGAGGCGCCGAGGCGGCTTTTGACTACATGAAAAAGCAGGTCAAGCAACAAGGCCTGGCCGGTGCTGGCAAAGTGCGCATCAACCGCGCCGGCTGCCTGGACCGCTGCGGCGAAGGCCCCGTGATGGTGATCTACCCGGATGCGGTGTGGTATACCTTTGTTGATGAAAGCGATATTGATGACATCATTGCAAGCCATCTGCAGCAAGGCAAGGTGGTGGAGCGTTTGTTGGTTTAAGGTGACGCCACAATGCTGAAAAAATGGTGCCAACGCCTCGTCATTAGCTTGTTGATTGCCAGCTTGCTGGCAGTCCTCGGCGTGGCTGCCTGGATTTGGCAACCCTATGACAAAACCGCCTGGCGGGTGAAATTGCCCATCGGCAGTGGTATACAAGTACGCGTCTTGCCCATGCTGATGCTGGCGACCTCCCCTGCCGGTCGCTGGTTGCTGGATAAAAAAGGCTTCAGTCTGCATCATGGTGATATCCGGCTTTATGATGCCGATGGTTTGCGCGTGCATTGCCAGCAGTGTTGGCTGGAGGCGAAATCTGTCAGTGATAAACCACTGGTGCTGGACGCGGTGGAGTTGTGGTTAAAGCTCGACGGCCAGCAGTTAAGTGGGCATTTATTAGTCGATGCGGCCAACCAGCCGTTCAAGATTGATTTTGAAGGCAAGGCGACCATGCGCGCGTTGAAACTGAACTGGACACTGCCGACGACGCCGCTTACCAGTTTATTAACCCCCTTATATTCGCATTCAAATGCTATCGCGCAAGCTACGGTTTCTGGCTTTCTTTACGCCACGGGCACCTTACGTTGGCCCAGGCAAAGCTGGAGTTTACAACCTCAGCTCACGCAATTACAGGTCAGCGGGCTGGACTTGAGCAAGGTCACCACTGCGTCTGTGCAATATGATTGCCCGCTGCTGGATGAACAAAAACATCCGGAAAAAGTACATTGGCTCAGTTACGATAAAATGGGCCGCTGGCTACCGATGGCGACTATCATTGCCGAAGATGCTGAGTTCAGGCACCACCCCGGCTATGCCATCACGCAAATGCAGCATTTGTTGGGCAAAGAAAGCACAGACAAAGCCGTGGGTGGCAGCACCATTACCCAGCAAGTGGTGAAGTATATGTTTACCAACGGCGAGCGCACCTGGAAGCGCAAAATAGAAGAATTGCTGTATGCCGTACAACTGGAAAACACACTGGATAAAACGCAAATTCTCAACCTGTATCTGAATACGGTCGACTGGGGCCCGAGTTTGTGTGGTGCGCATGCGGCGGCAAGCTATTACTTTGGCCTCTCCCCTGCGCAGATGAATCCGATTCAAGCTGCGTGGCTGGCAGGCATCATCAAAAATCCGCATCGCGCCTGGAAGCAGCAGTTTATAGCCAAAAAGCCAGAATTAGCGCGCGCCGAAAGCATTTTGCGCTATATGCCCGAAAGTGCGCGCAAGCAGCCGGGCAACCTGAATTTTCGTGCGTCAGCAGCCAAATAAACTACAATAGCACCTTATTCATCTTTCATTAGTGAGACGACTGTTTTGTCTACGCTCAAACTCAATAAAACTCCCGCTACCGCTGATCAACCCCGCCAGAAAACGGTCAGGCGCATGTCACCAGAGCTGCGCGACCGCACCAAAGCGCCAGTGATTAAAAAAGACCCGCGCGCAGAGGGTGCATCAGAATCAACCCCTAACGAACAAGCGCCACGCAAAGAAAAAACCTTTAAAGATCAAGCCGCGCGTAAACCTGCAGGCAAGCCCGCACATGCTGGCGGCCGTCCGTCCGCGGCCAGATCAGGCGCTGGCCGCAGCGAAAAACCGCGTGATAAAGATCGCCCATACGCCGCAAAAACTGTTGATAGACTCGCGCGCAGGCCAGCACCTGCTGCACCGGAAAGTGATTTGCAGCCGCGCTTATCTAAAGTGATGGCAGACCGCGGCCTATGCTCACGCCGTGAGGCCGATGACTGGATTGCCAACGGCTGGGTCAAGGTTGATGGTGAAATTATCGAAACCTTAGGCACACGGATTGCACCGGATGCCGAGATCGTGATCAGTGCCTATGCCAAAGAGCACCAGGCCGAAACCGTCACCATTTTGCTGCACAAACCTGTTGGTTACGTGAGCGGGCAAGCCGAAGATGGCTATGAACCTGCGGTTGTGCTATTTAATCCCGACAATCAATGGGCAGAAGACAGCAGTGGCATCGACTTCAAGCGCGGCCATTTACGTGGCCTGGCCCCGGCTGGTCGATTGGATATCGACTCCACAGGTTTGCTGGTACTCACGCAAGATGGCCGCGTCGCACGTAAGCTGATTGGCGATGACTCCAATGTAGAAAAAGAATATCTGGTGCGGGTAGAAGGACAGCTCAGCAATAATGGCCTGGCGTTATTAAATCATGGCCTCAGCTTGGATGGCGTGCAGTTAAGGCCTGCCAAAGTGTCATGGCAGAATGAAGACCAATTGCGATTTGTGTTGCGTGAAGGCCGCAAACGGCAGATTCGTCGTATGTGTGAATTAGTCGGGTTGCATGTGGTTGGGTTAAAGCGGATTCGGATTGGTAGTATTAACCTGGGTAAGTTACCGCCTGGGCAATGGCGGTATTTGGGTGCGCATGAGCGGTTTTGACGAGGTTTAGAGACGTCCCTGACGTGTGGAGATAGCGATAAAAGGTTATTCTTTAGATTGGTTGTTGTAGGTATTCTAGGGTGGGCATGGTTGCCCGCGGGTTTGTGGTTGTTTGTGAGGTTGCTTTTCGCTTTTTCAGCGAGTTACTTTTCTTTGCTTGCCCAAAGAATAAGTAACCAAAAGAAATGCACCCCAGCTTCCGCTTGATTCCTGCGTTGCTCGTCAAAATAAGCGGTCACGAAACTCATCCTAGCGGCCTGCACAAAACGCAGGCCACCGCGGGATTCGGACAGCCGCTCGCTTAATCTTATTTTGCCTGCGCTACTCGGCGCGGCAGATGGGGACCCCGAACACCATGCGACTGCAACCGTTCGCGAATTGAAGAAAAAATCTGTTTTTTTAACCGTCCAAACTTTGGCACTGCTGCTTAAGTGAGATAAATCCCATTCCATCACGCTGAGTAGCGGAAACAAAATAAGAGAAGAGGGAGCGACTGTTTGAGTTCCGCGGCAGCTTGCGTAGTGTGCAAGCTGCTAGGGCGAGTTTCGTGACCGGCTTATGCCTAAGTCCAGCAAAGCATCGGACGAAAGTCCTAAGCTGAGCAACGCAAGGGAGCCGCAGGCCGTGATGGCTGGGTGCCCTCTTCTTTGGTTACTTTTTGAGGGGCAAGCATCAGAAAGTGACTCGCCGAGAGGCGAAAAAGTAAGATTCAATATAATGATTATTTAGGAGCCATAATGGGATTATTCGATAGCGTCGCCGGTGCCATGATGAACAAAGTCATGGGTGATAAAGGCCCTTTGGCCAAACTGGCCATGGAGTTGTTTCAGCAATATGGCGGTTTGCCAGGTATTTTAGAAGCGCTGAAAAGTGGTGGTTTGTCTGAGCAGGTGGATTCCTGGGTCGGCACGGGCGCTAATCTCAATGTCAATGCGCAGCAAATTGGTGCCGCGTTGGGCAGTTCTGTGTTGGCTGGTATCGCTGGTAAGTTGAATATGAGCACTGATGAACTGACTGGCAAAATTGCCGAGCATTTGCCGGATGTCGTGAATCAATTGACGCCGAATGGCGCGGTGGAGAATAACCCGGCACTGATTATGCCGCGTTTAATGGGCATGCTGAAATAAATAAAGCGAGCATTTGCTCGCTTTATTGTTTGGCGCACGGTCTTATCTTACGCAATATTGCGCGCGATATGCTTCAATCGCCGGGAAGTATTGCGCCAGCTTGTCGTTGCCTTGCAAATAGGCAAACAGGTCGGCCAGTTTGGCGATGCTGACGACTGGCATCTGGTTGGTTTGCTCGACTTCTTGTACGGCGGATAATTCGCCCAGGCCTTTTTCCTGTCTATCCAAAGCAATACTCACTGCACAAGGGGTGGCACCTGCGCGGCGGATCAACTCTACCGATTCGCGGATAGAGGTGCCTGCAGAAATCACGTCATCAATAATTAGCACACGGCCTTTGAGCGCGGCGCCGACCAAGGTGCCGCCTTCGCCGTGGTCTTTGGCTTCTTTGCGGTTGTAGGCATAAGGATAGTTTTTACCCATACGCGCAAAGGCGATGCTGATGGCGGTGACCAGCGGAATGCCTTTATAAGCGGGCCCAAACAGCATGTCGAATTGCAGGCCAGACTGTAGAATGCTGTTAGCGTAGAACTCGCCCAGTTTGAGCATGCTTTCGCCATCGTCAAACAGGCCAGCGTTAAAAAAATAAGGGCTTAAACGGCCGGCTTTGGTTTTAAATTCACCAAAGCGCAACACCTGTTTCTGGATGGAAAAAGCAATAAAATCGGCACTGAGTGTGTTGGCAGTCATTTTTAAAAGCAGAAAGTATTTAAACAATGCGTATTATAACCTTGAACCTCAATGGCATACGGTCGGCCTGTAACAAAGGCTTTTTGCCGTGGCTGGCCAATAGTGGCGGCGATATTGTCTGCTTGCAGGAGCTCAAAGCACAGGCCGCCGACATGCAGCCCGAGATGTTGCAGCCACCTGGTTACCACGGCTATTTTCACTATGCCGAGAAAAAAGGCTATAGCGGCGTTGGCATCTACAGCAAACAGCCTGCAGATAAAGTTATCATCGGCTTGGGCCATGCGCATATTGACGCCGAAGGCCGCTACCTCGAATGCCAGTATGGCAATTTGAGTGTGGTGTCTTTATATCTGCCCAGCGGCTCCAGCGGCGAAGAGCGCCAGCAATTCAAGTTTGAAGTCATGTCATTATTCTTACCGCATTTGGAACAGCTCATCGCCTCTGGCCGCGAAGTGGTGATTTGCGGTGACTGGAATATTGCGCATCAGGAGATCGACCTCAAGAACTTTAAAGGCAACCGCAAAAATTCTGGCTTTTTGCCAGAAGAACGTGCCTGGATGACCGATGTACTGGGGCGTGTCGGTTGGGTGGATACCTACCGTAGTTTGTATCCAGAGACGACGGATGAATGCTATACGTGGTGGAGTAATCGTGGTCAGGCGTGGGCGAAGAATGTGGGTTGGCGGATTGATTATCAACTGGCAACGCCAGCGTTAGGCGCGAAAGTGGTGGCGGCCAGTGTGTATAAGGCGGAACGGTTTAGTGACCATGCACCGTTGACGGTGGATTATGCGGATTGATTAAAGAAGGCTATTTTTGGACTTCTCGGCCATATCATTGCCTCTGTATCATTATAGTTTTAGGCGGAATCCAGGCGTGGTGGGATTTCTATAAAACGTTGTTCTTTATATTGGGTGGTTTCTTTTCGCGTTGTCGGCGGGACCTAGTCGTAGGGTGGGTATTTTTGCCCACGCCGTTGTGGTTGTTTGTGAGGTTGCTTTTCGCTTTTTTAGCGAGTTACTTTTCTTTGCTTGCCCAAAGAACAAGTAACCAAAAGAAAGTGCACCCCAGCTTCCGCTTGTTTCCTGCGTTGCTCGTCAAAATAAGCGGTCACGAAACTCAACCTGGTAGCTCACACAAAACGTGAGCTACTGCGGGATTCGAACAGTCGCTCTCTTCCTCCTTATTTTGACTGCGCTACTCGGCGCGGCAGATGTGGACCCCGAACAGCATGCGACTGCCACCAAAATCGAATTGAAGAAAAAGAATCTGTTTTTTTAACCGTTCAAACTTCTACGCTGCTACTTAAATGAGAATAATCCCATCCCATCCCATCCCATCCCATCCCATC
>NZ_SSGF01000020.1 GCF_008015755.1 Methylophilus sp.
ATGTTTTTCCTTTATTAGTACTAAATAAAGCCAATAATATTGTTTTCACAAATTATGCGACGCGGATGACAGCACCCTTGCACGCGACTACTTACCAAGCCCCGTAAATATACAGAGCAAATCTGGTGCCCATGGCGGGAATCGGACCCGCGACCTCTCCCTTACCAAGGGAGTGCTCTACCACTGAGCCACATGGGCGTTTTGCCTATTGTTATTGTTGGAGCGGGCGACGAGGTTCGAACTCGCGACATCTTGCTTGGAAGGCAAGTGCTCTACCAACTGAGCTACACCCGCACTATGCAGAACACCCAAGGAGGGTTCTCACCGACCCGCTTTACAGCAATACCTACAGGCAATCATTTTTTGGTGGAGAGGGCTGGATTCGAACCAGCGTACTCAGAGAGAACGGATTTACAGTCCGTCGCCTTTAACCACTCGGCCACCCCTCCAAAAAATCGACCGCGATTATCGCGGTTAATGCTGCTGACGTCAATGTCAGCAAACATAAATTTGGTGCCGGGTATCGGAATCGAACTGATGACCTTCGCATTACAAGTGCGCTGCTCTACCAACTGAGCTAACCCGGCATTTCAGGAAGGCGCAACTATATCACTTTTTTTGAGAAGTAATCTAGTGCTTTTTCAGAATTTTTTATTTTTTGCTGAAAAAAAATAATTCCACAATCCACATCGGCAAATCATGCCACAGATCATGGCAAAACAAGCCAAGGTTACTTCACCACCTTCAAGTGGGATTTTTTAGCCGCTGGCGCTGCCGATACATCCTCAGCGGCACTTGCAGTGCTTGTTGTCGGCTCTGGCGCCTGACCATCCACCACTTCAAAAAACATACCTTGCCCGTTTTCCCTGGCAAACACACCGGCTACCCGATTAATCGGCACATAAATATGCTGGGCAACGCCGCTGAAACGTGCAGAAAACACCACCGCATCATTATCAATATGCAAATCTTTGACGGCGGTGTAGTTCATATTCAGCACAATTTCGCCATTTTTCACATAAGCGGTCGGCACGCGTGTTTGCGCATCAACCTTTACCAGCAAATGCGGCGTGAGTCCATTATCGACACACCACTCATGAATGGCACGTATCAGGTAAGCAGTGGTGGGGATCAAAGCGCTCATGCGAGTTTCCTTAAAAAAACAGCGCGAAGGGCATTCGCGCTGCTTGGGTCTAACTAACTACCGTTATTTACGCATTGCCTTTTCAGACGGCGTCATCGCCTCAGCGTACATCGGGCGCGAAAACAGGCGCTCCGCATATTTCAACAAAGGAGAAGCCTGGTTAGGCAACTCAATGCCATAATGGCCCAAGCGCCATAACAAAGGCGTGATAGCAACATCAAGCATGGAGTATTCATCACCCATCAGGTAACTTTGCTTGCCAAAAATTGGCACCAGCTGCGTCAGGTTATCACGCACCGTTTTACGCGCTTTATCTGCCGTTTCCGCATCAGTGGATTCGATATCTTTGATGTGGCTGAACAAGTCTTTTTCAAAGTTGTAGAGAAACAGTCGTGCACGCGCACGCATCACCGGATCAGCGGGCATTAACTGCGGATGCGGAAAACGCTCATCAATATACTCATTGATAATGTTGGCTTCCGACAATACGAGATCGCGCTCAACCAACACCGGCACTTCGCCATATGGATTCAATATGGCCAAGTCTTCAGTTTTGTTGGTCAGATCAACATCAATCACCTCAAAGTCCATGCCTTTTTCGAACAATACGATACGGCAACGGTGACTGTAAGGATCGACAGTGCCCGAATACAATCTCATCATAATTTATTTTCCCTATAAAAAAAGACACCAAGGCCTCAAGCCTTGGTGTCGGACTTGGTTTGCAATTAGCGAATATCTTTCCAGTATTCGGCTTTGATTTTTTTCACCAAGACTAACAGCACAGACAGGAACAACACCACCACCACACCAATCCACAAGCGGGATTGTTTGGCGGGCTCGGCCATGAACGCCAGGAAATTGGTTAAATCACCTGCAAACTGGTCATACTCTTCAGGACTCAACTTACCGGCTTTTTCCAATTTAAGGGTATGCGTTTCGTGATCCAGCACCTGCATACCTTGCAACTCATACAGCACGTGCGGCATCGCCACTTTGTCAAATACCTGATTATTCCAGCCGGTTGGACGTGTGTCGTCTTTGTAGAAACTACGCAAGTAGGCATATACCCAATCTGCGCCGCGTGCGCGCACTTCAACGCTCAAGTCTGGCGGTGCAGCACCAAACCATTTTTTAGCATCTTTAGGATTCATACTGACGCGCATGGTCTCACCGACTTTCTCACCAGCAAACAGCAGGTTGTCTTTAATCTGCTTGTCGGTCAGGCCGATATCCTGCAAACGGTTATAGCGCATGTAGTTCGCGCTATGGCAATTTAAGCAGTAGTTCACAAAGTTTTTAGCGCCACGTTGCAACGAAGCCTTATCACTCATGTTAATTGGCGCTTTCACGTCAATATGCACTTCATTAGCCATCGCCACGCCAGAAACCAGCAGTGACAGGCTGGCAAAAGCCTGCAAAAAGATTCTCTTCATCATTAGTATGTCACCCTTTCTGGCACAGGCTTGGTTTGATCTTTTTTAGTGAACCAAGGCATCAAAACAAAGAATGCGAAGTACACCACGCTACAAACACGTGCAAGCACAGTTGCACGATCTGCACGACCCAACCATGGGCCGAATTGACCCCAAATATCGCCAGGTACGGTGCCCAGATAACCCAAGATTACGAAGCTCACAACAAAAGCTGCTAACCAGCGTTTGTACAAGCTGCCACGATAGCGGATAGATTTCACCGGACTCTTATCCAACCAAGGCAGGAAAGCAAACGCAACCACAGACAAGCCCATCGCCACCACACCCGGGAACTGCGAAATACCAATCGGCGGTACGGCACGCAAAATGGAGTAGTAAGGAGTGAAATACCAGACCGGCGCGATGTGTGCAGGTGTTTTCAATGGATCAGCTGGCACAAAGTTGTTCGCTTCGAGGAAGTAGCCACCCATTTCAGGCATAAAGAACACAATGGCAAAGAACACCATCAGGAACACCACCACCCCTACCAGGTCTTTCACCGAGTAATAAGGATGGAAAGGAATACCGTCTAATGGAATACCAGTCGCTTTATCTTTTGTCGCTTTAATTTCGACGCCGTCAGGGTTATTGGAACCCACTTCATGCAAGGCTACGATGTGTACTGCAACTAAACCCAACAACACCAGCGGCAATGCAATCACGTGGAAAGCAAAGAAACGGTTTAATGTCGCATCGGAAACCAGGTAGTCGCCACGCAGCCATTCGGACAAGTCAGGACCGATAAATGGCACAGTAGAGAACAGGTTCACAATCACCTGCGCACCCCAGTAGGACATTTGGCCCCATGGCAGCAGGTAGCCAAAAAAAGCCTCACCCATCAACACCAGAAAAATACCCACGCCAAACAACCAGATCAGTTCACGCGGCGTTCTGTATGAGCCGTAAATAATGCCACGGAACATATGCAGATAAACCACCACAAAAAACATGGAAGCACCCGTAGAGTGCATGTAGCGGATAATATTGCCGCCAAACACATCACGCATGATGTATTCCACTGAAGCAAATGCCAATTCAGCATCTGGTTTGTAGTTCATGGTTAAAAAGATACCGGTAACGATTTGCAGCACCAACACCAATAAAGCCAAAGAACCAAAGAAATACCAAAAATTGAAGTTTTTTGGCGCGTAATACTCGGTCAGGTGCCCCTTGATGGTACTGGTGAGCGGGAAGCGGGCATCTACCCAGCCCAACACACCAGCGGCAGTTGTTTTTTTAGTCGTTGCCATGATAGTTAAGCCTCCGCCTTTTTGTCTTCGCCAATCAGCAATGTCGTGTCTGTCAGGTATTGATGGGGTGGGATCAACAGGTTTTTAGGGGCAGGTGAGCCCTTGAACACGCGACCGGACAAATCGAATTTAGAGCCATGGCATGGACAAACGAAACCACCATCCCACTCAGCAGTGACAGCAAAGTTATCGTTAGGCGAGCAACCTAAATGCGTGCAGGTTCCCAACATCACAGCAAACTCAGGCTTGATCGAACGATCTTTGTTTTTACAGTATTCCGGCTGCTGCGGCACTTCCAGGTTAGGATCAGACAACTGATCATCATGCTTGACCAGCTTGGCCAGCATTTCTGGTGTACGGCGCACAATCCATACCGGTTGACCGCGCCATTCGGCCGTCATTTTTTCACCCGGTTTCAGCTTGCTGATATCCACCTCAACGGGGGCACCAGCCGCTTTGGCGCGCTCACTAGGTAGCATGCTGCCGACAAATGGCACCGCGACTGCGGCAACACCCACAGCACCAGTTGCTGCCGTGGCTTTCACCAAAAAATCGCGTTTTTGCAAATCCACCTCAGATGGCTGGCAAAACGACAAACTGTTGTTGTCAATTTTGTTTTCTGACATTGGCTTCCTTAATCTACCCTTTTGAGGTAACAGTGTGATCAAAACTTGAGTCGCGATTATACATTTTTCGCATAAACAAGCCAAATTTAATTCAATAAGTCGTTGATATTTATCAACTAAACAGGGTTGTCCAGCTCCACATAAATATGCTCAATGCCATACTTTTCAGCAATCCATTGCCCCAGTGCCTGCACACCATAACGTTCAGTCGCATGATGACCAGCACTGATATAAGCCGTCTCGGTTTCGCATACCGTATGCCAGGTCTGCTCGGATACTTCGCCACTGACAAACACATCCACTCCGGCATTCACCGCTTGCTGAATATAAGACTGTGCCGCCCCTGTACACCAGGCCACGGTTCGCACCTGTTTTTGCGGATCACCCAGCAGTAGCGCCTGCCGACCTAGGCAGCTACTCACATGCTCGCCAAGCTGCTCGAGGGTTATGGCTTGTGGCAACATCGTCATCGGTAGCATGTTTTTATCATCCAGGTAGCGCGTGATCGGCCACTCAAACACGCCACCCAATTGCACGTTATTCCCAACTTCAGGATGGGCGTCTAGCGGCAGATGGTAAGCTAACAGACTGAGATCATGTGTCAGCAGTCGCTTTAAGCGATTGCGCTTGAGTCCTGTCACTTCAGCCGCCTCACCACGCCAAAAGTAACCATGGTGCACCAGGATTGCATCGGCATCAGCGGCAATTGCAGCTTCAATCAGCGCTTGGCTAGCCGTCACACCACTGACAATACGCCGCACCTGCGGCCGCCCTTCTACTTGCAAACCATTTGGGCAATAATCTTGAAATTTGCCAACTTGTAAAAAATTGGCCAACTCAGTGACAAGAAGATTCAATTCCATCTCTGACTCTCATATATACTAGGCATTGTTAAGACATTCACTTATTTTTGCAATGATGCGACATCTCTGGTCTATCTTCTCACAAGCCGTCACTGTTTGTCTGGGCATTTTATTTGTCTTGAAGTTATTTTATCCGGGCGTACTAATGCCCGCCCCAAGCCAAGCGCCGGTCAGCAAACAAGTTGCGAACAATACTGCCGCGAACATCGCCAAAAATGGCTATCGCACCGCGGTCAGTAAGGCTATGCCCTCGGTGGTCAACATTTTCACCACGGCACGCATCAGTCAGGACCCGCACCACGCCCTGAAAAATGACCCGCTGTTTCGCCACTTTTTTGGCGACGAAATGGAAGAAGAAGACGAACAACCAGAAAATAGTCTGGGCAGTGGCGTTATCGTCAGCGCCGATGGCCTCATTCTGACCAATAATCACGTCATCAGTTCGGCTGATCAAATCGAAGTCGCGCTTAGTGATGGCAGCAAATCGTCAGCCACCGTGGTCGGCACCGACCCCGATACCGACCTGGCCGTCCTCAAGATTGACCGCAAAAATCTGCCAGCCATCACTTTTAGCAATAGTGACCAGATGAAAGTCGGTGACGTGGTCTTAGCCATTGGCAACCCTTTTGGCGTCGGCCAGACCGTGACCCAAGGCATTATTAGCGCGCTCGGCCGCAACCACCTGGGCATCAACACCTTTGAAAACTTTATTCAAACCGATGCCTCAATCAATCCCGGCAACTCCGGCGGTGCACTGATTGACGTCAACGGTAATTTGATTGGGATTAACAGTGCGATTTATTCGCGCAATGGCGGCAGCATGGGCATCGGCTTTGCGATTCCAGTCAGTATCGCCAAGCAGGTCATGGAGCAAATCAGCTCTAATGGCACGGTCACGCGTGGCTGGATAGGCATTGAAGCACAAGACATTACGCCAGAACTGGCTGAGTCATTTAACCTAAAAACGGCTAACGGCTCCCTGATTGCAGGCGTGCTACTAGATAGCCCGGCCGATCGCGCAGGCTTGCGCCCTGGCGATATTCTGGTGGCGATTGACGAGACGCAAGTGGTAGACAGCCAATCGATGTTGAACATCATTGCCATGCTCAAGCCTCGTGACAGAGCCACGTTATCGATTATTCGTGCGGGTAAAAAAGTGAATATTGTGTTGGTCGTTGGCAAGCGCCCACTACCGAGCAAACTGCCGCAATAACTTAAGTGGCGGCAGAGTCGCTGGCTGGCGCTTGTGGTAACCAACGCACCACCAGCAAGCCAAGCTCATACAACAACCATAGCGGAATCGCCAGCATACACTGCGATACGATATCCGGCGGGGTGAAAATGGCGCCTAATACGAACGCACCCACGATCACATAAGACCGTGATTCTTTGAGTTGTGCCTGGGTTACCCAGCCCATCAAAGCCAGCAACACCACTGCAATCGGCACCTCAAACGCAAACCCGAACGCTAGAAACAGGCCAATCACAAAATCCAGATACTCAGCAATGTCTGTCATTACAGCCACCCCTGCCGGTGCACTCCCCACCAAAAAGCCAAATACCACCGGAAACACCACAAAATAGGCAAAGGCCATGCCGATAAAAAATAAAACAACCGCCGAGGCCAGCAATGGGCGAATCAAGCGCTTTTCATGTGTATATAATCCTGGCGCGACGAAGGCCCAGCCTTGATAAATCATCCAAGGCAATGCAATCAAAAAAGCCGTCAACATGGTGACTTTCATCGGCACAAAAAACGGTGTGGTCACTGCCGTCGCAATCATTTGCGCGCCTTGTGGCAGTTTTGCAAGCAAGGGCGCAGCCAATAAAGTATATAGCCGGTCTGCGAAAGGAAACAAAGCCACAAACGCAAGCAGCCAGCCAATGACGGCGCGCAGCAAGCGATTGCGCAACTCAATCAGGTGAGAAATGAAACTTTCGGTCGGCGTCATGATGAAAGAGGCATCCAGAACGGCTTAAGCCAGTGGGTTTTGTTCGGCATCGGACACAGCAGCGGCTTTTTTGGCCGTGTTACGCGGACGGCGTGGCCTTTTTGGACTGTCGGCAACCGCAAATAATTGCGCCTGTGGATCTGCATCCAAGACTGGCTGCTCAGTGCCGGCAGCCGCAGCCGCTTCATCAGCGACTGCGGTTTTACGCTGCCGTGGCTTGCGCGGCTTTTTAGTCTCGCTGGTAACTTCGGCATCCACGAGCGCAGCTGGCGGTGGTTCAACCGGCAAAATACTGTGTTCTATCTCGTCATAGCTTTGCTGCAAACCGGATTGCACTTCTTGCTGTAACGTTTGCAGTTCGGCAAAGCGCGTTTCACGGTTGACTTCCTCTTTTACTTGCGTGACAAAACGCTGCAAACGGCCAAAAAAAGCGCCCGCAGTGCGGGCGACTTTTGGTAATTTTTCCGGCCCGATCACCACCAGGGCAACCACCGAGATAACCAGTAATTCTGAAAATGAAATATCAAACACAATACGTCAGGATTTATTTATTGTGATCAGACAATTCTTCAGGCTTGGATTCGCCCTTGCCTTCATTGACCGCTTTTTTAAATTCATTGACCGCGCCACCGACATCACCGCCAATATTACGCAGTTTTTTGGTACCAAACACCAGCACTACAATCAGCAATACAATCAGCCAGTGCCACAAACTAAATGAACCCATCGTAATCTCCTTTATTTTGTCCGGTGATATTACGCGGCAGCGCCGCCACCAAACACGTGCAGATGAATATGAAACACTTCTTGCCCGCCTTCGCGGCCAACATTCATCAAGGTCTTATAGCCAACCAAGCCTTGCTCCGCTGCCAGCTTTGCCGCCAGCAGCATCATTTTGCCTAACAGGGCCTGATGCTCGGCGCTACAGTCTTTGAGTGTTTCAATGTGTGCCTTGGGCACAATCAGAAAATGTGTTTTTGCCAGAGGACGAATGTCATGAAACACGATCACATCGTCGTCTTCGTAAAGCGATTTAGACGGAATAGTGCCAGCAGCGATTTTACAAAAGATACAATCTGCGCTCATTCTGTTCTGCTCGCTTTCTCTGCGATGCCCGATAAGCCTTCGCGTCGTGCCAGTTCATTCAGCACATCCTGCGCACTCAACCCGGCATGACTCAGCATGACCAAGGTATGAAACCATAAGTCGGCCGTTTCATAAATGATTTCGTCTGTATTACCACCTTTGGCGGCAATCACAGTTTCAGTGGCCTCTTCACCAATTTTTTTCAGGATGCTGTCCATACCTTTGGCATAGAGTTTAGCCACATAAGAAGACGCAGGGTCAGCCGCTTTACGCTGCTCCATCAATTCAGACAGTCGATTTAATACATCACTCATGGTAAATAGCTTTCGGATCCTTGATGACTGGCTCTACCGTGACCCAGGCATCGTTTTGCAATTGCTGAAAAAAGCAATTGTGTCGACCGGTATGACAAGCAATGCCGCCCAGTTGTTCGACCGTGAGCAAGACGACGTCGTCGTCGCAATCGAGGCGGATATCATGCACGATTTGGGTATGACCAGACTCTTCGCCCTTGTGCCACAACTGGTTACGTGAACGAGAGAAATACACGGCATGGCCGGTATCGCGCGTTAGTTGTAACGCCTCACGGTTCATCCAAGCAAACATCAATATCTTGCCAGTATCTTTTTCCTGCGCAATCACCGGCACCAGGCCATCAGACGTCCAGGCGACTTGATCCAGCCAGCTCATCGTATTTCCAACCCGTGTTCGCGCATATAGTCTTTGGCCTGTTGTACCGTGAATTCACCATAGTGAAAAATACTGGCGGCCAACACGGCATCGGCGCCACCCAAGGTCACGCCATCGACCAGGTGTTGCAAATTACCCACGCCGCCCGAGGCAATCAATGGTACATCCACCGCATCGCTAATGGCTTTATTGAGCGGATTATTAAACCCAATTTTAGTGCCGTCGCGATCCATGCTGGTCACCAGCAACTCGCCAGCGCCCAAGCTGACCATCTTTTGCGCCCATTTCACCGCATCCAGGCCTGTGGCATTACGGCCGCCATGCGTGAAGACTTCCCATTCAAATGGTTGGTTATCGACTTTTTTAGCGTCAATCGCCACCACAATACATTGCGAGCCAAAGCGGCTGGCAGCATCTTCAACCACTTGCGGATTAAGTACCGCCGTTGTGTTGATACTGACTTTATCTGCACCCGCATTGAGCAAACGGCGCACATCTTCTACTTTGCGCACGCCACCACCGACCGTCAGCGGGATAAAAATCTGCTCGGCAACCCGTTCGATAATATGCAGAATCAGGTCGCGATTATCAGAGCTGGCCGTGATATCTAAAAACGTCAACTCATCCGCACCCTGATCATTGTAACGTTGCGCAATTTCTACCGGGTCACCAGCATCGCGCAACTCCAAGAAATTGACCCCTTTGACCACTCGGCCATCGGTGACATCCAGACACGGAATAATGCGTTTGGCACAGCCCATTATTTTTGACCGCTCAACTGATCTGCCAGCTGTTGCGCCGCTGCAAAGTCCAGCGTGCCTTCATAAATCGCCCGACCAGTGATAGTGCCAATAATGCCTTCGTCCTGCACATCGCATAACTTGCGCACATCGTCGAGATTGGTCACGCCGCCGCTTGCAATGACAGGAATCGTTAACGCCTGCGCCAAAGCAACGGTGGCTTCAATGTTAACACCTGTCAACATGCCATCACGGCCAATGTCGGTATACACAATGCTTTCTACACCGTAATCTTCAAACTTTTTCGCCAGGTCAATCACGTCGTGACCGGTTAGCTTAGACCAGCCATCCACGGCAACCTTGCCATCCTTGGCATCCAGCCCCACCATGATCTGGCCAGGGAAGGCATAACAAGCCTCATGCAAAAAGCCGGGGTTTTTCACCGCTGCGGTGCCGATAATGACATAGCTGATGCCGTCATCCAGGTAGCGCTCAATCGTATCCAGATCGCGAATACCGCCGCCCAACTGGATAGGAATATCCCCACCGACTGCGGCGACGATAGACTTGATTGCATCCTCATTGACCGGCTTACCAGCAAAAGCACCATTCAGATCCACCAGATGCAAACGCTTGCCGCCTTTATCTACCCAATGTCTGGCCATGGCGCCCGGGTCTTCGGAAAATACTGTGGACTCTTCCATCAGGCCCTGCTTTAAACGCACGCAGTGGCCATCTTTCAAATCAATTGCTGGAATAATTAACATGTTGTTTTCAATAGATAAATAACGAGTAGTGACTAAAACGACTAGAAATCCACTTAGGGCTTCCAGTGTACAAAATTACGTAAAAGTTGCAAGCCCGCATTGGCGCTCTTTTCCGGATGAAACTGAACGGCGAATACGTTATCACGGGCAATCGCGCCCGTGTAATCAAACGGATACGCGGTGGTGGCTGCAGTTAAAGTAGGCTCTGCCGGTGCCACATAATAGCTATGCACATAATAAAAGCGCGACTGATCTGGAATCTCTGCCCACAGCGCATGCGCCTGTGTTTGATGCACCTGGCTCCAGCCCATGTGTGGCACCTTCAGCTTGGCGCCTTGCGCATCATGCATTTTATCTGCAGGAAAGCGCTTAACCTCACCGCGGTAAACACCCAATCCCGGCACATCGCCCTCTTCGGAATGTTCAAACAGCATCTGCAAACCGATACAAATGCCTAAAAACGGCTTTTCTTGAGTAGCGGCGATGACGGCCTGGCGTAAATCACGTGCATCGAGTTCACGGATACAATCTGGCATCGCACCCTGGCCTGGAAAGACCACGCGCTCAGCCTGTGCAATCTGCGTAGGATCACTGGTGACCGCAATAGAAATAGAAGGCGCCACCGCTTTAAATGCGTTGGCCACCGATCTTAAATTACCCATGCCATAATCAACAATGGCAACTTGCAAGCGACTCATGGTTGGCAATCAGGCGTTATAACGCACCTTTGGTAGATGGCATTAACCCTGCCATGCGTGGATCAGGAGTCGCAGCCATTCGTAGCGCACGACCAAAGGCTTTAAATATGGTCTCAGCCTGATGGTGGGCATTATTACCTTTGAGGTTATCAATATGCAGTGTCACCAGCGCATGATTCACAAAGCCCTGAAAGAACTCATGGATCAGGTCTACATCAAACGCACCAATCATGGCACGCGTAAATGTGCAATCAAAGGCCAGGCCAGGGCGACCAGACAAATCCAGCGCCACTCGGCTCAACGCTTCATCCAGCGGCACATAGCTGTGACCATAACGCGTCAGGCCTTTTTTATCACCTAACGCCTTGGTAAAGGCCTGCCCCAGCGTGATGCCGATATCTTCAACGGTGTGATGTGCATCAATATGCAAATCACCGTTAGCATGGACTTTTAAATCAATCATGCCATGGCGCGCAATTTGATCCATCATATGGTCTAAGAAGCCCAGACCACTGTGCAAGTCTGATTGACCGGTGCCATCGAGGTTAATCGAGACGGTAATTTGTGTTTCTAGCGTATTACGCGTGACTTCAGCTTGACGTGACATATAAGAAAGGAAGGCGTTCACAGTGAGTTAGCAAATAGATTATCCATTTTACAGCAAGTCTTGCCGGACTGGCAAAAAGCCGACATAAAAACAAAAAAGCAGCCCAAACGGGCTGCTTTTTTTAAATCAGAAAGCTATCCGTAAAGATAACAGTCGATTATTTAGCTTCTTCAGTCGCTGGAGCTGCTTCTGCAGGTGCAGCTTCAGCTGGTGCCGCTTCTTCAGCTGGTGCCGCTTCAGCAGCAGGTGCTGCGTCAGCTGGAGCAACTTCTTCAGCAGCTGGTGCTTCAGCAGCAGGCGCAGCTTCTTCAGATTTTTTGCCCAACAGTGAGAATACCAATACCGCAGCAACAGCAGCGATGATCCATGGCAGCAATTTGTTACCACCTTTAGTCGCAGTGCCAGCACCGTGAGCAATTTTAGTGATTTCAGTGGCAGCCGCCGCTGGGTCAGCAGCACCGTAGATTGCAGCACCGGCAACCACGATATCAGCACCAGCATCAACCACTTGTTTAGTCGTTGCCGCTTTCACACCACCAGCCACAGACACTTTAGCGCCTGTTTTCAAACCGGATACCAAACCCAGGTCAGCAAATGGTGTTTGACCAGCCGCTTGTTGGTCCAAACCAGTGTGAACACCAATAATGTGTGCACCCAATTTAACCACTTCCAGCGTACGGGCTTTTTTGTCTTTAACGTTGATCAGGTCGATTTGCGCTTCTTTGCCATATTTGTTGGCAGCGTCGATCACACCTTTGATCGTACCGATGTCTGCAGTACCCAAAACGGTACAAATGTCAGCACCTGCTTTGTAGAATGGCTCAGCTTCGTAAAAGCCAGCATCCATGGTTTTCAGGTCAACCAGAATTTTGTTGTTAGGGAATTTTGAACGCAATGCTTTCAACAGTTCGATACCGTTGTGTTTGATACAAGGGGTACCAATTTCAAGAATATCAACGTGTGGCGCAACTTTAGCTGCCAAAGCGATCGTTGCGTCGAAATCCAATGAGTCCAATGCCATCTGGGTTTGTGCCATTTTTCTTCCTCCGAGTTTGCTCTATTTTAAATCCAATGAATCAATGCGCAGCAATCATGCAAACGCAACCCTCACTGCACATTATGTACAATAGCGTGCATCATAACCGCATTTTCAAAAAAATGACAATATTGCGACGATTTTTTTTACGTCACAATGCAATCATTTGCCGCACATTAGCGTGCAATTTACGGCAAATAGTTTGATTTTAACGACATTAAGCCAACAGAAGGGTACGCAATGCCTGCATCAAGGCCTGATTTTGCATCTCATCGCCTATCGTAATCCGCAAGAAGTCAGCAATCCGGGCCGGTTTTTTAAAATGACGCACGATCACCGCCTGCTCACGTAACCCGGTGGCCAGTTGCTCGCCCGAATACGCCGGATGACGCGTAAAAATAAAATTAGCGCCAGAAGGCAGCACTTCAAAGCCCAGATGCTGTAAATCGAGCACCAGTTGATCGCGTGATGCAATCACTTGCTGGCGTGTTTGCTGAAAATAGGCTTCATCTTGCAAAGCAGCAATCGCGCCGGCCTCGGCAAAACGATCAATGGGATAGGAGTTGAAACTATCTTTGACACGAATCAAGGCCTCGATCAACGCGGCATCGCCGACGGCATAACCAACGCGCAACCCAGCTAAGGAGCGCGATTTTGAATAGGTATGTGTCACCAGCAGGTTGGGATATTGATTAACCAAGAACACAGCTGATTCGGTGCCGAAATCGACGTAAGCCTCGTCAATCACGACGACGGATTGCGTATTGGCTTTTAGTAAGCGCTCAATGTCGCTCAGGGCCACAGGCACGCCTGTTGGCGCGTTAGGGTTAGGGAAAATAATGCCCCCATTCGAACGCAGATAATCGTCAACCGCGATCTCAAACTGGTCATTTAACGCCACCGTTTCAAAATCGATGCCATACAGCCCACAATACACCGGGTAAAAACTATAGCTAATGTCTGGAAACAGCAAAGGCTGATCGTGTTTAAGTAAGGCTTGAAACACATGCGCCAGTACTTCATCCGAGCCATTGCCCACAAACACTTGATTGGTTTGCAAACCATGATATTCAGCAATCGCCGCTTTCAGACGGCTGGAATCTGGGTCGGGATACAAACGCAGCGTGTCCGCCGTCTCCGCCTGTAAAGCAGCAATCACTTTCGGACTGGGCCCGTAAGGGTTTTCATTGGTGTTCAGCTTGACCAAGTTTTGCAACTTTGGTTGCTCACCCGGCACATAAGGCGTCAGGCGGTGTACGAGATTGCTCCAATATTGGCTCATAACGATACTCTTAATGTCGGGCGATTATTTCAAACGATACTCAGCACTGCGGGCATGCGCTTGCAGGCCCTCACCGTAAGCCAGGGTGGCAGCGATCTTACCCAGCGTTTGTGCGCCAGCGGATGACACCATAATCAAACTGGAGCGTTTCTGGAAGTCATACACGCCCAGCGGTGAGCTGAAACGGGCCGTACGCGAGGTTGGCAGTACGTGGTTAGGCCCGGCGCAATAATCGCCCAATGCCTCACAGGTATCGCGACCCATAAAAATCGCCCCGGCGTGTCTGATCTGTTTGCTAAATGCCAGTGCATCATCCATCGATAACTCCAGGTGCTCAGGCGCGATGTAATTACAAATCTCAGCAGCCTCGGCTAAGTCTTTCACTTGAATCAAAGCACCACGGTTTTGTAACGAGGTGCGAATAATGTCTTGACGTGGCATCTCACCCACCTGGCGCTCGATACTCGCTTGCACCTGATCGAGGAATTCAGCACTCGGTGACAGTAAAATCGCTTGTGCCAATTCGTCATGCTCGGCCTGACTGAACAAGTCCATCGCTGTCCAGTCTGGGTTACTACGGCCATCACTGATGACCAGAATCTCTGACGGTCCTGCCACCATGTCAATCCCGACCACGCCAAACACACGACGCTTGGCCGCCGCCACATAGGCATTCCCCGGGCCGACAATTTTATCGACTGGCGGCACGGTCTCGGTGCCATAAGCCAAGGCGCCCACCGCTTGCGCGCCGCCAATACAGAATACGCGATCCACGCCGCACACAGCCGCTGCGGCGAGCACCAGCGGATTTTTTTCTCCGTTAGGCGTAGGCACCACCATCACCAACTCTTGCACACCGGCGACTTTGGCCGGAATGGCGTTCATCAGCACCGAGGATGGGTAGGCTGCTTTGCCGCCAGGCACATACAAACCAACGCGGTCCAGCGCCGTTACCTGCTGGCCGAGCAACGTACCGTCCGCTTCTGTATATTGCCAGGATTGCATCACTTGCTTTTCGTGGTAGCTGCGCACACGGTCAGCGGCTGCCTGCAAGGCTTCTCGTTGCGCAGCGGGCAGGCCATTTAAGGCCGCATGCAGTTCTGCCTGCGGAATCTCCAATGCCGCCAAGCTGGTAGCGTTGGTTTTATCAAAACGATTGGTGTATTCGAGCACCGCCGCATCACCACGGGCTTTGACATCTTTGAGGATATTGGCGACCACCTGGTCGATGGTGTCATCCTGCGCAGTTTCAAAAGCGAGCAATGCCTTTAATTCAGCCTCAAACCCGGTGTCGCGTGTATTTAAACGTTTAATATTCATGATTTCTATCAATTACTCTTTACGAATGGCGCGCGCAAAACTGTCAATAATCGGTTGCAACAACGGACGATTTACCTTGTAAGAGGCCTGATTAACCACCAGGCGCGAGCTAATCGCGCCCACCTCTTCAACCGCTTTGAGCTGGTTGGCACGCAAAGTGCCGCCAGTACTGACCAAGTCGACAATGGCATCGGCCAAGCCGACTAGCGGCCCTAGCTCCATCGAGCCGTAGAGCTTGATCAAGTCCACATGCATACCCTTGGCGGCAAAATGCTCACGCGCGGTTTTCACATATTTGGTCACTACTTTGAGACGCGCACCTTGGCGGATGCTGGCCTCATAATCAAAGTCCTCACGCACGGCCACCATCATTTTGCACTTGGCAATATTCAGGTCTAAGGGCTGATACAAGCCTTCTCCGCCATGCTCATCCAGCACATCCTTACCGGCAATGCCCAGATCGGCCGCGCCATATTGCACGTAGGTCGGCACATCCGTCGCCCTTACGATCACCAGGCGCACATCATTACGGTTAGTCGGCAAAATCAGCTTGCGTGAAGACTCAGGATCCTCCAGTGCGTGTATGCCAGCAGCCGCCAATAACGGCGTGGTTTCCTCAAAAATGCGCCCTTTGCTGAGTGCAATAGTAATCATGATTAGTTCGATCTACGCACTTTGGCGCCCAATTGATTCAGTTTTTCTTCCAGCTTTTCGTAGCCACGGTCCAGATGGTAAATACGGTCAATCACCGTTTCACCCTCAGCCACTAACCCGGCCAGCACCAGGCCAGCCGAAGCGCGCAAGTCGGTTGCCATAACACTGGCGCCCTCTAATGCAGACACACCTTGCACCATGGCCGTATTGCCCTGTACGTCAATATTGGCGCCCATGCGCTGCAACTCTTGCACGTGCATAAAACGGTTTTCAAAAATCGTTTCAATCACCGTGCACACACCTTCTGCCACCGTGTTCATGGCCATAAACTGCGCCTGCATATCGGTAGGAAAAGCCGGATGTGGCGCCGTGCGCACATTGACTGCTTTTAACTTGCCATCACTTTTCACCGTAATACTATTGCTGTCGTGACTGATGGTCGCCCCTGCCTCGCGCAGCTTTTCAATCACGGCCTCAAGCAAGTCAGCGCGTGCATTTTTCAAGGTGACTTCGCCGCCTGTCATGGCCGCCGCCACCATATAAGTTCCCGCCTCAATGCGGTCGCAGACCACATGATGTTGGGCACCAGTCAGGCGCTCAACACCTTCAATCGTAATCGTATCTGTGCCCGCGCCAGTGATCTTGGCACCCATTTTATTCAGGCATTCAGCCAGGTCGACCACCTCAGGCTCCTTGGCCGCGTTTTCCAACACGGTGGTGCCCTGCGCCAGCGCAGCGGCCATCATCAGATTTTCGGTGCCAGTCACTGTCACCATATCCATGTAGTACTTGGCGCCTTGCAAACGACGGTTAGGCAAATGCAGGGTGCTGGCTTGAATATACCCATGCGTGATATGCATCGCAGCGCCCATGGCTTGCAGACCCTTAATATGCAAATCCACCGGCCGTGAGCCAATGGCACAGCCACCGGGCAACGAAACACGCGCCGTCCCAAAACGCGCCAGCAACGGACCTAGCACCAAAATAGAGGCGCGCATGGTTTTCACCATGTCATAGGTGGCCTCAAAAGAAGCCACATCGCTGGCATCCAGCGTCACCTGATCACCGTCTTTGCTGACCTTCACGCCCATGGTATCCAGTAATTTGAGCGTTGAAGCGACGTCTCGCAGCTCTGGCACACCGGTTAAGGTAAACGGCGTTTCTGCCAACAAGCCCGCGCATAAAATCGGTAACGCGGCATTTTTGGCGCCAGACACGATCACTTCACCGTGCAGCGGCACGCCGCCTTCAATAATCAATTTGTCCAAAATTATGCTTTCGCCAACAGGGTTTGCAGTTCGCCACTTTGATACATGCTACGCATAATGTCAGCCCCGCCAATAAACTCGCCATCCACATACAACTGCGGAATGGTTGGCCAGTTAGCATATTGCTTGATGCCTTCACGGATATCCATATCTTGCAGAACGTCAATCGTGACATACTCAACGCCACAGGCGGTCAGGATTTGTGTCGCCACGCTAGAAAAGCCACATTGCGGAAACTTCGGGCTACCCTTCATATACAACACAACCTTGTTGTTGCTCACGGTGTCTTTAATTTTTGCTTGTACATCCATCTTGATTGGCTCCAAAAATACATTAAAACGCTAGGCTTGCTGTTGCTGCCATTGCGTCGGGGTATAGGTTTGCATAGACAACGCGTGTATTTCGGCACGCATCCGGTCACCCAGGGCGGCGTATACCAGTTGATGCTGTTGTACCATGCGTTTACCTTCAAAGGCCGGGCTGACAATCACCGCATCAAAATGGGTGCCGTCATCGCCATTCACTTTCAGATAGTCGCATTCCAATCCACTGCGGATGTATGCCTCAAGTTGCGCTGCTGTTAACACAAAACCTCACTTATTCAACAAAATACAGCCCGATTTAACAGGAAAATATTTCCTGTTAAATCGGCTAACTGCGTAATTTATAACCGGATTTTAACATCTTTAGGCATAGCCACGCCAATGCCAGCAAGAAGCTGCCGACCACCGCCAGGCTCAGCCAAGGTGAGACATCGCCATGGCCAAAAAATCCATAACGGAAACCATCTATCATGTAGAAAAACGGATTTAACTGCGACACCGCTTGCCAGAACGGCGGCAAAGAGTGGATAGAGTAAAACACCCCAGACAAAAAGGTCAGCGGCATAATGACGAAGTTCTGGAAAGCCGCCATCTGGTCAAACTTATCAGCCCAAATGCCGGCAATGATGCCAAAGGTGCCCAGCAAGGCGCTGCCTAGCAAGGCAAACGCAAAAATCCAGCCCGGGTAAACGGTGGGCACAGAAACAAAACACAACGCCACCAGATAAATACTCAGGCCGACCAGCAAACCACGAATCATGGAAGCAGCGAGAAATGCGACAAAGAACTCCAGCGTATTAATCGGCGTCAGCAATAAAAAGACAATATTGCCCATGACCTTGGACTGAATCAGGCTGGATGAACTATTGGCAAACGCATTTTGCAACAAGGACATCATCATCAGGCCAGGCACTAAAAAAGCGGTATAACTGACTTGATCATAAACTTTGACATGCGACTCCAGCACATGCGAGAAAATCAGCAGGTAGAGCAAAGCTGTCAGAATCGGCGAAGCAATCGTCTGGAACGCCACCCGCCAAAAACGCAGCAGCTCTTTTTTAAACAGTGTATACACCCCACGCCAGCGCGGACTGACTTTATCATCCAGCCAGAAGAAAGGACTCAGCCACTTCATGCGTGCACCCCTTTTTGGTTACCGACCAGGCGCATGAACACATCTTCCAGATCAGCCTCCTGCAACTGCATATCTACAATCGCCACCCCGGCTTCGCGCAACACGCTTAGCACCATTTCAACCTGTGACAACTCCGATAAGGCTAGCACGACGTCATCTCCATTGTGCTGTTTAAGCAAAGGGCTTAACTGCTCAGGCAGCGCTCCGGCCAGGCGCAAAGAAAGCTGCTTGGCGGCATGACTTTTTAACAGCGCTCGCGTGGTATCCAGCGCGACAATTTTGCCTTGCTTCATCATCGCCACGCGCTCACACAAGGTCTCAGCCTCTTCCAGATAATGTGTCGTCAAAATAATGGTATGCCCTTGCTGATTGAGCTTTTGTATAAATGCCCACAGCATTTGCCTGAGCTCGACATCCACACCGGCGGTGGGCTCATCGAGTACAATCACTGGCGGCTTGTGCGCCAGCGCCTGCGCAATCAAGGCCCGGCGCTTCATGCCACCAGACAATTTACGCATATTGGTATGCGCTTTATCCGTCAGGCCCAAGCCTTCAATCACCTCATCGACCCAACCATCATTTTCAGGGCCATGGCCAAAATAACCCGCCTGAAAGCGCAACATTTCGCGCACGTTAAAAAACGGATCGAACACCAGCTCTTGCGGCACCACGCCCAGAGCACTGCGCGCACGCTGATAGTCTGTCTGCACATCATGGCCCATGATACGGATACTGCCACTGGTCGGCTGTAACAAGCCGGCCAGCAAGTTAATCAAGGTCGACTTGCCTGCCCCATTTGGGCCGAGCAAAGCAAAAAACTCGCCCTGCTCGATGCGCAAATCTACGCCCCTGAGCGCTTCAAATTCGCCAAAGCGCTTGGTAATGCCTGTAATCTCTATGGCTGCAGCCACGTATGACCTTTCGCTATCCCACAAAAAACGAAACCCCACCTCGTCAGAGCTGGGGCTGTTAGACTGATCTTTTGTTAACTCAACAAGAATCCGTCGACACCATAAAGTTGCATTAGACTTCGCAAATTTTCAGGCACCCCAATGACTGATACCGCAGTCGCCTCATGATGCTGGTGATGCAGCTGCCGCTGAACCTCCAGAATCAAACTCACAGCCACCGTATCCACCTCTTTGACTTTGGTGAAATCGAGAATCAATGGCTGTTCCAGACGCAACGTTTGCAAATGCGTCAATGTTTCGCTGATATTGTGAATCAGCAAATTGCCACTGAAGTGCAAGGTATTTTGTTGTTGCGTAATTTGCGCCACAAAAACTCTCCGAAGATGACTGTCTGCCGCTTGGTAATTACTTACCGGTAGCCGCCTTGTTTTTATCGGCCAGCTTTTTGGTCAAGCTGTCCAAGCCGTTCTGGCGAATTTCTTGTGCAAACTGGCTACGATAGTTGGTCACTAGGCTCACCCCTTCGATCACAATATCAAATACTTTCCAGTCATCAGCTTTTTTACCCAAACTATAGTCCACACTGATAGGATCTCCACCAGCTTGCTGAATCGCTGTTTTGACCGTGGCGCTATCAGCACCTGCTTCCATACGGAAAGGCTTGTACTCAATAGTTTGATTTTTGTACTTGGATAATGCAGTGGCGTAAGTACGTAATAACAGCGTTTTGAACTCTGCCTGAAACGCTGTTTTTTGCTCTGGTGTGGCATTGGTCCAATTTTTACCCAACACTAAACGAGAGACTTTTTCAAAGTCAAAGTTAGGCAAAATCTTTTCTTCTGCCAGGGCAAAAATCTTTTGCTGGTTGCCCGCCTGAATGTCTTTATCATTTTTAATGACTTCAATCACATCATCAGCGGTTTTTTTCACCAGTTGATCCGGCGTCATGCCAGCCATTGCCACACCGCTTAACAGCCACATGGCAACTGCCATCCACCACTTTTTCATTGCGTTCCCTTTATCAATCGATTGAGTTACTTACCAATTTTGTCCAATGGACTAGCATCTAACGCATCAACCCCAGATTCGGTTGATGCAGACGCTGTTTTACCCGGTTTGTCATCGCTTTCAGTCGCCTTGCTATACAGAAACTGGCTAATCAGTTTCTCCAGTACCACCGCATCCTGTGTTTGCGAAATCTTGTCGCCATTTTTGAGGTTTACCTCATCGCCACCTGCTTCCAGGCCAATATATTGCTCACCTAACAGGCCAGCCGTATAGATATTGGCAAAGGTATCTTTAGGGAAATTGTAGCGTGTGTCGATGTTCAGACTCACAACTGCCTCATAAGTTTTAGGGTCAAACGTAATTTCACTCACACGACCCACCACCACCCCTGCACTTTTGACTGGTGCACGTGGTTTAAGACCACCGATATTCTCAAAGTTCGCCGTCACCAGATAGGTTTGGCCAATACTGCTAGTAGTGAGATTACCCACTTTCATCGCCAAGCCCAGCAAGGCTGCAAAACCGAGTGCGACAAAAATGCCTACCCATAAATCAATTGTTGTTCTTTCCATTGTGTATTCCCCGCGAGTCAGCGTACGTTCGTATTGCTAAACTGCAATCATGAACGACGTTAATATAAAATCCAGCCCCAACACTGCCAGTGATGAAGAGACGACTGTCCTGGTCGTGGCTCGGCTCACGCCTTCGGCTGTTGGCGGAGCATCATAGCCTTCGAACAAGGCAATCATGGTACAAGCCACCCCGAACACCACACTCTTGAGTACACCATTCAGGATGTCATACTCCCAATCAACATTGGCTTGCATTTGCGACCAGAACGCACCTGCATCTACGCCTATTAATGGCACTGCCACCAGGTAACCGCCCAAAATACCGACCATGGAAAATAAGGTTGCCAGCACCGGCATGGCAATCACCCCCGCCCAGAAACGGGGTGCAATCACACGCGCAATCGGACTCACGGCCATCATTTCCATGGCTGACAGTTGCTCAGTCGCCTTCATCAAACCAATTTCAGCAGTAATCGCCGTGCCAGCACGCCCGGCAAACAACAATGCAGTCACCACCGGGCCGAGCTCACGCACCAGCGCGAGGGCGACCAACACCCCAATCGCCTCTGAGGAGCCGTATTTTTGCAGAGTGTGATATCCCTGCAACGCCAGCACCATGCCGACAAAGAAAGCAGAAACCAGAATAATGATCAGCGACAAGACACCAGTGAAGTAAATCTCACGGATCGTCAGACGAAAACGGCGGAAGCTTTCCCCAGAGGAAACCAGCGTCAGCCAAAACAAACGACCACCAGCACCTAAGCGCCAGATTTTATTGATACAGCCCGCGCCTAACTTGCTCAGCATGCGCTTTAATTTATGCAACACCATTAACGCGCCCCTCTTAACAAACTGGCGTGATACTCAGGCGCCGCGTAATGAAATGGCACCGGACCATCTTTTTCGCCATGCACAAACTGGTGCACAAACGGCAATTCGGATTTACGCAAATCTTCTGGGGTGCCCTCAGCAGCGACGACGCCATCTGCCACAAAATAGACATAATCAGCAAACTGGAAAGTTTCTTCCACGTCGTGCGTCACAATAATTGAAGTCGCGCCCAAAGCATCATTGAGGCTGCGGATCAAATCACATATGACCGCCATCGAAATGGGATCCAGACCGGCAAATGGTTCGTCATACATAATAATACTGGGATCCAGCGCAATCGCGCGTGCCAGCGCAATGCGCCTTGCCATCCCACCAGAGAGCTCGGTTGGCATCAAGGCATGCGCCCCACGCAAACCAACAGCGTTGAGTTTAAGCAACACCAGATCGCGGATCATGCTTTCAGGTAAATTGGTGTGTTCGCGCATCGGGAAAGCCACGTTTTCAAACACAGATAAATCGGTAAACAAAGCCCCGTGCTGAAATAACATGCCCATTTTGCGCCGCAAGCGATAAATCCCTTCGCGGTCTTGCTTGTGAACGACTTCGCCACCAACCTCTACATGGCCTTTCGTCGGTTTAAGCTGCCCACCTATCAGGCGCAGTAAAGTGGTTTTACCACTGCCGCTGCCGCCCATGATGGCAACTACCTTACCTTTAGGAAAGGTCATGTTGATGCCTTTATGCAACAAGCGGCCTTTATACCCGAAAGACAAGTCTTTAATTTCTACAATTGCGTTTGCCATAGGAAGTGGTTGATGTAAAACGGGTTCTATTCTAAAACAGAATATGTCTCATTCGTTGAATGTATCCGACATAAAACAAAAAGCCTGAAAAACCAGGCCTTTTGCGTCAAATTTATGTTGTATTCTACACTAAAAACTCATACAGACTAAGTAGGGTGTCGCGGCAGCCGGCGTGGCTACACCCGTCCCTGGCGTACCATTGACCACAATCCGCATCACGCCAGTATTGCCTGCACCATCATCCATCATGGTATCCAGCTGCTGGGCGTAGCGGCCAAGAATACCATCCGAACACATGGCATGCGCGGTGTTAAATGCCCCTGCCGTTACCGCAGTCAATGCGGCGACGCTGGTAACTCCCAATTGACCACCCTCACTATTGCGTGGGACATATTGCGGGCTGGCCAGTACAGTCGTGCCTGTGGCTAGTCCCGCTAGCCGCAAATGTTCCCATAGCAAAAATGATTCATCTGTGTTGGTGCCTGAATTCCAGTCGCCTTCAATTAAACCGTTTTGCGCTTGTCCATTGGTGCTCGCATTCGTACCGGCGACATGTGTCGCTGCGGCATGATCATCACCGGGTAACACACGAAACCTATCCTGGTAGCCATAAAAGTAAGTGGGTATATTTCTAAAATCACTGGCCAAACTTTTTACCTTGGCGTTGGCAATCAACTCCTGCCCTCGCATTACCCCGGCGAGTAACAACCCCGCAATCACCAGCACAATGGCCAATTCAATCAAGCTAAATCCGTGTTGCTTTTTCATTTTGAATCCTCCTGATACCGAATCATTGTAAGAAGTATGTCTGTGTCTACACCTCTCATGACTGGTGCAGGCAAAACAATACTAACATTAATTAATAACTATTAACAATAATTGCAGAGGAAGATATTTATAAAAGAAAACGGGCAGATGCATCTGCACCTGCCCGCGGAGTCAGCCGTACTTAACGCCTAAAGCGTGCCGTAAGAGTGCAGGCCACTCAAGAACATATTCACTCCAAGAAAAGCAAAGGTCGTAACGAGCAAACCGACCAGCGCCCACCAGGCCAGCACCGTGCCACGCAGACCCTTCATTAATCGCAAGTGCAACCAGGCGGCGTAGTTCAACCACACAATCAAGGCCCAAGTTTCTTTCGGGTCCCATGACCAATAACCGCCCCAAGCCTCCGCTGCCCACATCGCGCCCAGAATGGTAGCGATAGTAAAGAAGGCAAAGCCCACCGCAATCGCCTTGTACATTAAATCGTCCAGCACATGTGGTGCAGGCAAACGGCTGGTCAGCACACCGTGTTTTGACAGCAGGTAAGCACCAGCCACCATGGCCGCCAGAGAGAACGCGCCGTAACCAATAAAGTTTGCCGGCACGTGTATCTTCATCCAGTAACTTTGCAAAGCTGGCACCAATGGCTGAATTTCATTGGCATGACGGTCAAAGGTATACCAGAGAATAAAGCCGACCGCGGCATTAATCACTACCAAGACAAAGCCACCCAATTGGCGCGTGTTAAACAACTTTTCGTAATGCAGATAGAGCAAAGACGTGATCAGGCAAAATAGAATAAAGACTTCATACAGATTGCTGATTGGAATATGACCAACATCTGGCGCAATAAGATAAGACTCATACCAGCGCACCATAAGACCCACAAAGCCAAACAAAGTCGCTGCCCAAGTCAGGGCAGACGCTACTTTGGCCGTAAAAGCGGATTTCTGAAACAGCGCCAGCCAATAGGTCAGCATGGCCAACACGAACAAGACATTCATCCACATGACTGCAGACTGGCTCGCTAGCAAAAACTTCAGCAGGAAACGCTGCCCGCCATTCGCCAGATCACCCTGATAACTATACACGCCAATTAAACTGAGCACCGCCACGCCCAGCACCAAGCGCGCAATGGCCGACCAGCGCCAGCCAAGGTAACTAAACAAAGCAACCGCCGCAAACAAAAAGCTGACTTCATACACATCCATAAAGCCCGCATAACGCTGGTAAGAAAACAGCCCGCCCGCCAGCAGCAACACAGCATACACCCAGTCAAACTTGCTCAATGATTGCCAAAACGATGTTGGCTTTGATAATAATGATGTACTCATCGTATTCCCCTCTTCATTCCGTTAGACCGCGGTGTGCAACAATGCGGTTAATTGCTGTTGCATGCGTGCAAAATCTTGATCCAGATCCATATTTTTACGGTTAGATGACATCGCCAGCAACACTTCTTGCTGTGCAGGTTTGATCAATAACCACACGCGACGTTCCTTAATATAGAACATGGCAAAAATCCCAAGTACCAGCATCACCGAGCCAAAATAAACCCAGTTTTGACCAGGTGAGCGTGTCAATTGAAAGCCGCTGGCCTGTTTTAAAGTGTAATTGCTGAGCTGAAAATAATAGGGCGTGCCATAAAAGAACAAATCATTCATGGCGTTCAGGCTATCCTGAATAAACATCACTGTTTCCTGGTTTTCAGGCACAGGCGGCAACTGACGCTGAGCGCGACTCATCTGATAACCTTGCAGCGCTGCCCGGTTCAGCAATTTTAAATACGTTTGCGCCGCCTGCTCACGTTGATCTTTCGGCACGGCACTTTCAATAATCCGCGACAGCTCACTGTAGCCGCCGCGCTTGAATGTGACCAGCAAATGCTGCAGACTTTGCTCAAATTGTGCTTTCAACGCCGCATTATCGCCCGGCATTTGCTTGGCCACCGCGCTGGCAATGTCACGGATCGCCTGCTCGTTACGCAAGGTTTGGCGCAAGTGCATAAAGCCGTTGATTTCCAGTGCATCATCCGCCGGAATCCGCAAATACTTGAATTCGTCCTGCACTGTCTCACGCATGCCTGAGACAAAGTAAGAACGGCCATCCAACTGCAACGGCTGCATATAGCCCACGTATTCGCGCGCCTGACCGCTAGCATTACGCAGCTTTAATGTGGTGTTGGGGCCAACATTGTGTGGCTTGCCTTTGCCATCTGCAGACAAATTTAAAATATTAAACTGGCGGAACTCGTTAAATTCCACTGTCATTTTTTGCGCACCGTCGCCCAGCGAACCTTTTTGCGACACCACACCGTCCACATCATAACCATCCTGGCTGCTGGCGCTCAAATCCCACAATTTGAATTTGAGTTGCGAACCACCATCCTGAAAGTCGGATTGATAAATCGCAATACCTTTGTGAATGTAGGGATGATTTACACGTATCGTTGCCGCGATCGGTTTGCTCAACTCAGGATCAATGATCTCAATATCACTCTCGAATGACTTTGGCATGCCGGTCGCATAATGCTCAATGCGAAAATCCTTGAGTGCCACCGTAAATGGCAGGTCCTGCACCAGGTAGCCGTCACGCACGCGCACGAACGCCACATTATCGCGCTCACCTTCCGGCAAGGTCATATTGGCGCGGAATGACAGGTTATTTACACCCAGACGGCTTTCAGCAGGCACTTTGCGTGAAGAAATATCACGTGTCTCGATGGTCTTCCAGCCGAGCAACTCCTGCACCTTAAAAGGGAGATTGCCGTCCAGCAAACCCCCAAAACAAATCACGACAATCGCCACATGGGTAAAAATATAGCCTAGGCGCTGGTGCGTCCCCATTTTGGCGGCAATCAACACATCGCCATTCTCTTGCTGACGCGTTTTAAAGGTATACCGCCCTGCGCTTAAAAAGTCACTTAATTGCGTTTGTAGCGCCGCCACTGGCTGCGCAGTCGCCACACTCGCCTGGTGCTCAAACAAACGCAGCGATTTTTCCGTAGCATGCTCTTTATAGACCTGCCACTCCTTGATCATCAGTGGCGCATTACGGATCACGCACAAAGTCGTCGACACCACCAGAAACAGCAGAATGAGCAAAAACCAGGCCGCGTGGTAAACATCCAGCAAGCCCAACAACTCAAACAGCTCAAACCAGAACTGGCCAAACTTGACGATGTAGTTGGTATAAGGCTCATTTTGCTTGAGCACGGTGCCAATAATCGAGGCCACACCCAATAGCGTCAACAGGCTCACAGCAAAGCGCATCGAACTCATCAAATCATAAATGCGCTGCGATAAGGAAAGGGGAGCTTTCAAAACAATCTCTTTAAAATTGACTAGTTAAGTTGCACACAGAGCGGCCACCATACATTGCAATAACGCAATACGCGCACTTGTGGACGACATCTGCTGCAAAAGGTTGCATAGGCTGACAGTAAAAAAGGTGGCCGCAGCCACCTTTTTTCAATCAGTCACAACTAGCGCAAACCTTGGATGTAATCTGCAACAGCCTGCATTTCAGCATCACTCATTTTCGCCGCGATGGTCATCATCATTGGCGCATTGGCGCGCTCACCGGTGCGGAAAGTTCTCAATTGTTGCACCGTATAGTCTGAGTGCTGGCCAGCCAAGCGTGGAAACTGTTTAGGCAAACCGGCACCCGTGGCACCATGACAGGCCGCACAGGCAGGCACTTGCGTTGCCGCAATGCCACCGCGATAAATCTTCTCGCCCAAAGAGCCCTTGCCATTGCTTTTTGCCTTGGCCAATTTAATGCTTTGGCTAGAGAAATACTTGGCCAGCCCTTCCATATCCTCTTGGCTTAACGCACCCGCCATCCCAGACATCACCGCATTGGCACGCGTACCCTCTTTAAAATTGTTCAATTGCTTGAGCAAATATTCAGGATGCTGTCCCGCCAGTTTTGGGTTGGTGGTAATCACGCTATTACCGTCTGCGCCATGACAGGCCGCACACACGTTTTGCACGATTTTCTCAGGCCCGTTCACCACTGGCGCGGCCTCAGCTGTCGCAGCGTCCTCAGCAAACACTGGCTGCACACCCATGGCCAGTAGCACAAACAATCCAGCTTTAAAACTCTTTAACATCATTCTATGCCCCAACATTTTATTCTGTGTCATTTTATCAAACAAACCTTGTTCGTGATAGCATGCATAGCTGAATAGTCCATAAAACCTTGAGGCAACTCAACTTCATCATGCCAGTTTTTCAAAATGCCCGCTTTCATCTGTCGGCACACCATCTCCGCGACCTTCCTCCAGCCAGTGGCATAGAGGTCGCTTTTGCCGGACGCTCCAATGCGGGTAAATCAAGCGCGCTTAACACATTAGCCAATCATAATCGACTAGCATTTGTCAGTAAGCAGCCAGGCCGCACGCAATTAATTAACTTTTTCACGCTGGGTGACGACAAGCATCTGGTTGACTTGCCTGGCTACGGCTATGCCAAAGTGCCAGAAGCCATGCGCATGCATTGGCAAAATGTACTGTCACGCTACCTGAGCGAGCGCCAAAGCCTGGCCGGTTTAGTACTCGTGATGGATAGCCGCCACCCACTCACACCGCTAGACAGGCAAATGCTGGACTGGTTCTGTCCTTCTGGCAAACCAGTGCACGTATTACTGACCAAGAGCGACAAACTGTCTCGTAGTGAATCTACTATCCTGCTCGGCAAAATACGCAAAGAATTACACAGTGGCTGGGGCGAGCAAATCTCGGTGCAGTTATTCTCCAGCCTCAAAAAATTGGGCGTAGACGAGGCAGAAAAAGTCCTTGGAGAATGGTTTTTTGGCAACGAGCCAGAGACACCGGACGAAGCGGCCGCCAGCGAATAAAAAAAGCAGACATCGGTCTGCTTTTTTGTTTTTGCACGTCAACCATTACATCTTTTTAAATACCAGATCCCACACACCGTGCCCCAGCTTGAGACCGCGATTCTCAAACTTGGTCAGCGGACGATAGGCCGGTTTTTCAGCATAATCCACAGCCGTATTTTTCAGCTGCGGTTCGCCTTGCAACACCGCCAGCACCCACTCGGCATACTCCTGCCAGTCAGTCGCCACATGAATGTAAGCGCCCGCTTTCAATTTAGTGCAAAGCAGCTGTACAAATTCCGCCTGAATCAAACGGCGCTTATGGTGCCGCTTCTTGTGCCAAGGGTCCGGAAAGAAAATATGCACGCCATCCAACGAGCCATCTGCCAGCATATTCTGTAGCACTTCTACCGCATCATGTTGAATGATACGTATATTGTGAATATCGCCCTCTTGCATCAATTTGAGCAAGCTACCAACCCCAGGCGTATGTACTTCTACTGCCAGAAAATCAGCGTCGGGCAAGGTTTGAGCAATCTTAGCCGTGGCATCGCCCATACCAAACCCGATTTCAAGGATTTTGTGGCTATCAGCGCGGCCAAACACCTGGTTTATATCCAGCGCCTGATCGATATATTCAATGCCTAATGTTGGCCACGCCGTTTGCAATGCGCGCTCCTGGCCTTTGGTCAAACGCCCCTGGCGCAACACAAAACTACGGATGCGACGCTGATAAGGCGCTTCGGAAGATTCTGGGGTTAAGTCGATTTCAGTCATGGGGCGCATTATACTTTAAGAGCTTTTATTTACCTTATACAGCTTATTAATTTGAAATGCCTTTTTCGCCTGTAGGCGAGTCACTTTCTGGTGCTTGCCCCCAGAAAGTAACCAAAGAAGAGGGCACCCAGCCATCACGGCCTAAAGGCTCCCTTGCGTTGCTCAACAAAATAAGCCTGTCACGAAACTCGCCCTAGCAGTTTGCACACTACGCA